>CAYZHY010000013.1:0-41173 GCA_964477525.1 uncultured Geitlerinema sp.
AACTTGGAGTTGACGTGGCGTTTGGCGATATTTTGATTGACATCATTTTTCAGCCAAGTTCGAGACACCCTGGTGACAGGAGCAATGGCTGCCACCGAATGTTTTTCGATAAGGAGTCAATGAACGATCTGGTTTCGTTAGAAATTACTTTTTTTGTTAAAAATTTAACAAAATAACTCCACATTTTTGACATTGAAATTTCGTTTTTGATCGGAATTTCTACCATTAAAAATAACAACTGAAGGAGGGATTAGAATTTGATAATGACATACTAGCTCCAAATATTGATGTAGGTGAAACATATTATCATAAATTGATAAAAGTTCGATGGTTGAAAAACCGGTACCGTAGGTATAATTTGTTTAACCTGAGCGCTTAGCAATTATTGCTCAAACGTCAATATTGTTCGCTTGAATTTCTACTTCTTAGTCACTCCAGTTGCATTCTCCATATCGATCGCTACTTCTTGGCTACTATCTCGCCAGTGCAACCGCGAACCATGACCAACCCAATTTCTGGCGATCGCAAAAAATTGTAATTGAGTACTGGCGGCAGTTGCTGGTAGCAAGCTAATCCATTGCTGGCGTTCCCCTTGTGGTGAAATTTGGTCATCGGTAGAAGAGTTGGCAGCGTCTATGGAAAACCTCAAAATTTGCTTGTGGCATGTATAGTGGATGGATTACACTGTCAATTGAAAGTTCATATTATATAGATATCTATACAACTAAAAGTAGAGCATACTAGATATGAAAGCAATTAACAATTCCCAAGATGGTAATTTCAATCTGCGGCATTCTAGCCTGCCCATTTACGCTCAAATTGCGGAAGAAATCCGCAATGAAATCCAAAAAGAGATGTATCAAGTGGGCGATCGCTTGCCCACAGAAGCCCAACTCAGCCAGCATTTTGGGGTCAATCGCCATACCCTACGTCGAGCGATCGCCGAACTCAAAAACGAAGGATTGCTGCGGGTGGATCGCGGTCGGGGAACCTTTGTCGCCGCCACGCCAATTCACTACACCATCAACAGCCGGGTCCGCTACAACGAATCTCTGAAAGCTCAGGGATTGGAACCGAAAATGCAGCTGCTGCGTGTTATCTCCACCGAAGCCGACACTGCGATCGCTAAAGCTTTGCGGCTGGAGGTTGGCGAATCCGTTGCTTTGGTAGAACGTCTTGGTTTGGCAAACGACCAACCCATCTGCTTGAATAACAGCTATTTTCCCTTGCAGCGTTTTCCCAATTTTGTAGAAAAGTGCCAGCATCTCACCTTTATTTCCATTTCCAAATTTTTGCGAGAAAACTATAATTGCGACCACTTCCGCCAATCGAGTTGGATCTCTACACGCTTGGTCAATCCCCACGATGCCCAGCAATTGTCGTTACCTGCTAGTCTTCCAGTTTTGGTGGTTAAATCCATCAACGTCGATAACCAAAGTCGTCCTATTGAATACGGCATTACTCGTTTTCGCGGCGACCGAGTGGAATTGGTTTTCGACAACCAATCTTGACATAGGTACCACGTTATCCGTTCCACAACCAAGCTTTTAACTTACTAGAAATCGTATTGTAGATACGATAGTCAGCATTAAAACGATTAAAATAGCACATACCTGTTAGTACTCAAAAGACATAAAGCTTCGATCGAGGTGCCACCAGCACCGACAATTCCCACGAATACGGTAGAATGTACGTTCGACTCGGAACGGTACCAAACAAAAGAAGCTCATAGAGAAATTCCTTGGGGAATTATACCAAAAAGGAATCTTGTCGATGTTTCCCACCAGCAGGTTTTCCAGTATAGTTAATACCATTTCCTTAATAGTCTGCAAGAGATAATAGGGGCATTTTTGTAGGGGCGCTTCGCGAAGCGCCCCTACCAGGAAAATAGGGAAATTCCGAAAAATCATTGTTTTTTAGAAATGGTATTATACTATCTAGATAACGTTTACAAATTCCATAAAAACGATATTTTTTAACAAGGATTTTTTATCGTTGTCAAGGGAATGATTCTGTTGCGCAAAAAAAACAAACAATTGATGATTGCAAAGACAGCATATGCCTTCTTTATTTATAATAAAACTTGCTAAAATTTTCTATTTTGCAGCAAAATAATTGAAAAATATGGTAAAAAAATATAAAAAAGAAAAATCGGGAAAGGGAAGTTGGTTTTATCAAAAATCTCCCAAAACATCATGTAGGTAGCAGCAGCTAGCAGAATCCGTTTGGATATGGCGTGCCTTTTCTCAACCAGGCTACGGTCCCAGGAAGGTCGGACGTGCTCCAATCGTCGAATCTCTCCGGTGGTGGGCATTGCAGGAAAATTATTTTCCAGGGTAAGCGGTAGTAATAAAATGAATAAAGTCAAGAAAAAACAGCTATTTGCGTTATCTTTTGCTGGTAAAAACTTGGCCAAACCGCACCAATCAAGCGATCGCTTGTCTGAATTTGTCTACCCCAAACAACGAATGACCGTAGAAATTCCCGAATTAAACAATCTAGAAACTACCGTTAACGACCTGCTATCCATGGCTAAGCTAGAATTAGAAGAACTCCGTTTGCAACAGCAACGAGAACAGCAAGTGCAACTTGCGATAGCGCAAATTCACCAACGGGTAGAACCGTTGTTAGAGCAGCTACAGGCAATGTTGCAGGAATACCAACAAGCTGGGATTGAAGATACCCCTGGCAGACAAAAACTAGAAGAAAAAATCGCCGAACTCAACGGCTATTTGGAAAACGCACCCCTGCTAGCAGCACAAGCTGTCGATCGGCACTTAATTCTCAACGAAGAACGCTTGTTAGACCAGTGGCAAGCAGAACAACTCCAACGCTGGCGTCAAGGATTAAAAGAGGATTTACTGGCAACGATCGCCGAACAAACGGATTTTTACAGTGCTACCGATACTGCGATCGCCATTCGCGGTTATATGGAAGATTTAAAAGCGATCGATGCTCTAGAAGAAGTCGTAGAAGCTTTGATGGCGCAAATCAACTACTACTCCCAAGAAGGTCCGGTTGCCAAACTGCGAGGCAGCTACGAGCAAACCCTGACCTTTATTCATACCAAAGCCTTAGAAAATCGAAACAGGGTCGAACGAGTGCAGTGCGTACAACCCAAAGTACGCCATCGTACCACCGAGAAACAACCCCATCTCTATACTGATTTAAAAGGAAAAGTGGTGGTGTTTGGCGGGCACGATCGCTTGGAAGCAGCCGTCAAAAAACGCCTGCGTCATTCGGAAGTGGAATTGCACTGGTGCAGCGCACAATCAGGGTTGCAGCTAGCCGAACAAACCAGCGATCGCATGGCCAACGCCGACTTGGTATTAATTATCACCGGTTATGCCAGTCACGCTCTCACCGAAAAAGCCGAACAAGCAGCCCAGAAAGCCAACAAACAGCCAGAAATCCTCAACACAACCGGGATGACCCGAGTACTAGAAGCGATCGAATACGGGTTAAAAACTAGGTTGTTAGCAAATCACTGTTTTAAATCTGCATAAAAGCCAGTTGGACAACGTCACCTTGCTATGGGATAAAGGTAGCTAGAATCTCCTATTTTTGCCTTTTGATTCAGTAAGGAAACATCCCAAGCTACCAAAACAAATAGGAACGAGCATCGGTGTTTCAACCACGAACAATGATTAAGAATATTCGTTATAATTGAAATCCAGAGTAGCCTTCGTTCTTCATTGTCTTGACTTTGTTTCCATAGAGAATTGTTGTATACTCTATACCTCTTAGGGGATATATTCCTGTTGCAACAGGGAATCTCCCATAGCTAAAGGATCGCTTTTGTAGCTCGACTTTGACAGCCAATTGCACGCACAGACAAAACTGTAAGGAGGATAAAGAATGACCCAAGTGGTGGTTGGAGAAAACGAAAAACTAGACTCTGCCCTTCGTCGTTTCAAGCGCCAAGTTTCCAAAGCTGGGATTTTTGCAGAAATTAAGCGTCGTCGTCACTACGAAACCCCGATTGAAAAGCGCAAGCGGAAAGCAGTAGCACGTCGCAAAAAGCGTTATCGTTGAGTTGTGGGAAGCACTAATTCCCCTTTTGGTGGCACCCTTGGAATCCTCTTGTTCTAGATAACAGCCAACTTCTCGTCACCAGCAGAAGTTGCCAAGGATGTCACCAATTTTTCGATCGCTATCGCTCGTCAAGCCATCTCCCCACCGTAGGAAAAAGCAACCCCTTTCAAACAGCCCTAGTATGGGGCTGTTGGCGTTTTTACCTCGGAGATTGCCAGAAACTAAAGACTTTTGCCACCATCTTGGCAACTATCAATAGCCGCCTACCTGGAAAACGGCTACGTGGGAAAATATCGGCTGGAAACGCCATGATTCAAGGCCCAGACCGTTCCTCTTGCTAACACGTTAGCAAATTTTTTCGTTGTTGGGGGGACTGCCCCCTCAAAAAACACATAACTTGCTGGTCTCGCGATTGCCAAAACCTTGCCTGAAACTTAGCAATCGGAGTCTTTTCGGTCAATCGTCCAATCGTCTTGGGAAGCAAAGGAGTCCGAAGTGGATATACAAATCGGTCGTGGTAAAACTGCTCGTAGAGCCTACGGAATTGATGAAATAGCCTTAGTTCCAGGTCAGAGAACTTTAGATTCTAGCTTGGCGGACCCCCGTTGGAGCTTGGGAAACATCGAACGCGAAATTCCCATCATTGCCAGTGCTATGGATGGCGTGGTTGATGTCAATATGGCCGTACGCTTGTCGCAGATGGGTGGTATGGGGGTTTTGAATCTAGAAGGCATTCAAACTCGCTACGAAGATCCCAATGCAGTATTGCAACGGATTGTCAGCGTGGGCAAAGAGGAATTTGTGCCGCTGATGCAGGAACTCTATGCCGCCGAAATTCAGCCCCAACTCATTGAAAAGCGAGTTCGCGAAATTAAAGAGCAAGGAGGCATCGCCGCTGTTAGTGCTACGCCAGCAGGAGCCATCAAATTTGGCGAACAAGTTGCCCAAGCAGGAGCCGACTTGTTCTTCGTCCAAGCTACTGTGGTATCTACAGCACACTTATCTCCCTCCTCTGATTGTCCCTTGGATTTGCGCGATTTCTGCGATCGCATGCCCATGCCCGTGGTTTTGGGCAACTGCGTCTCCTACGAAGTGGCTTTAAACCTGATGAAAGCCGGTGCCGCTGGCGTTTTGGTAGGAATCGGTCCCGGGGCCGCTTGTACTTCTCGTGGCGTTTTAGGTATTGGGGTACCGCAAGCTACCGCTGTGGCCGACTGCGCTGCTGCCAGGGATGATTTTTACCAAGAAACTGGAAAACATGTCGCCATAATTGCCGACGGTGGCTTGATTACTGGTGGCGATATTTGTAAATGCCTGGCTTGCGGTGCCGATGCGGTCATGATCGGATCTCCTTTCGCACGCGCCCAAGAAGCACCCGGTCAAGGGTATCATTGGGGAATGGCCACTCCCAGCCCCGTTTTGCCTAGGGGAACTCGGATTCACGTGGGAACGACAGGAACCCTACAACAAATCCTGCGCGGTCCCGCACAATTGGATGATGGCACCCACAATCTGCTGGGCGCTGTCAAGACCAGTATGGGAACGCTAGGGGCGAAAAATTTAAAAGAAATGCAGCAAGTGGAAGTGGTTATTGCCCCTTCGTTGTTAACCGAAGGCAAAGTTTATCAAAAAGCACAGCAATTGGGAATGGGGAAATAGCCATCTATAGCTATCTTACAAAGACTAAACGGTCACCTGCGCTGGCAAAGCTGGCAAATGCAGGTAGCTATGCCGGAAAATTCGCTGTAATTGGTAGGTGAGTTGTAAATTTGAAAAATTTCTACAAGCCTAGTGTTATGAAGGTAGACAGTTGATTAGAATAGATAGTAGCGGAGACAAATGTTTCCGTTCACTCCTCACACCACACTCCGCCCGGACTGGTTCCGGGCGGTTTCCTATTTTCCGGCTTTCTCCAAGCATTTTCCGGAAAAACTTCTTCTTCCAAGGTCACAATCTTTGCGCCTAGTTTGTTTCCCTGTGTGATAACATAGGGTAGTGTAGGATATTTTGAAAACATTGGGATAGACAGGCATGTCAGCAGCTGCACAAGTCACTGATGCTACTTTTAAATCTGAAGTCTTAGAAAGCGAAGTTCCAGTTCTCGTGGACTTTTGGGCTCCCTGGTGCGGTCCCTGTAGAATGGTCGCGCCAGTTGTAGACGAAATTGCCCAACAATACGACGGCAAAATCAAAGTCGTTAAGGTCAACACCGACGAAAGTCCAAATGTAGCCAGCCAATACGGTATCCGCAGCATCCCTACCTTGATGGTCTTTAAAGGTGGTCAAAAGGTAGATATGGTCGTAGGCGCTGTGCCCAAAACCACTTTGGCTAATACCCTAGAGAAGTATTTGTAAAACGCTTCTCGGGATACCGAACTTCCCCAGTTCTGGCTACAACGCCGGAAAACTTGTTGCCAACCAACGTCAGTTGAGCCAAACCGCTGCCTATGCTACGAATGACGCTTTGCGTTCGTTCGCTAGTTAGCGGCGGAGGTGGTAGAAGTTTTGTGGGCGCGGCGTTTTACCTGATTCGGCACGACCCTTTTTGCACCGAGACCACCTAAAGGTATGGATTCCAAAAGACTCAGATAACCTTCTCGCATCCGGTGATTTGAACTCTGAATGCGAGGGGAAACTCCTGAGAACTTAATTCTGCAAGAAAACTGTGCCTAGGGGCGCTAAGGTAAAAGTACTGGCGCTAACCGAGAACGACGGCTCCTTATCCAGTCTGGAATAGGAGAAGAAGCCGCGATTCAAACACTAAGCGGATGGATCGTCGGTTTTGTTCGCGTTGACTTGGACGTACTTTGGGGATTTCTTCAAACTCGTGGCAGTCCTCAAAATGTTCCCTAAAGAACTGCCTCGATTTTGTAGGAAAACTCGTTTTTGCTGTAGCCTACAAACAGCTACTGGCGATCGCCCCTTCGGGGTGGAGCCGACTCAAACCGGAGCGACGGGAACAATTGAGCTTCCGGTCAATAGGATTACATGAACTTACGTCAAGTTAATAACCAAGAACTGTCTTACCTATACGATGGGGTAGACCAATTGATGCAGTGTCTTCCCCATCTTAGGTATACCAAATGGATCCAACAAGCGCTAGCTACCCTGATCCGCCTATCCGGAGAAGAAGATACTCTGGAAAGGTTGGATTGGAAAATTTTATCTGCTTCCCTGCAAGATATGGAAAAAGGTTTTTGCGCTTTTCATCCATATCGACGTATCCGAAAAGTCACGGTTTTTGGCTCGGCACGCACAGAAGCAGATAAATCGGAATACCAGCTAGCATTAGATTTTGCTCGCTGCATGACCGAACAAAAATTTATGGTCATGACTGGAGCTGGAGGCGGCATTATGCAAGCTGCCAACGCTGGTGCTGGCGCTGAAAATTCATTTGGTTTGAACATTCAACTTCCTTTCGAGCAACAGGCCAACCCTTATATTGCTGGGGATGAAAAATTAATTTACTTTAAATATTTTTTCACCCGCAAGTTGTTTTTACTCAAGGAAAGCGATGCGATCGCTCTATTTCCTGGGGGATTTGGCACTCAAGACGAAGCGTTTGAGTGTCTGACCCTCACCCAAACCGGCAAATTTGGTCCGGCTCCCATTGTCATGCTAGATAAACCGGGAGGCGATTACTGGCAGGAATGGAACGCTTACATTCACAAGCAACTGCTACGGCGGGGCTTGATTAGTCCCGACGATACCAGCTTGTACACCATTACCGATAGTGTAGACGTTGCCTGCCAAACCATTAAAAACTTTTACCGGGTTTACCATTCCAGCCGTTACGTCAACGACTTGTTGGTGATTCGTTTGAAATTGGACCTATCAGAAACAGAAATAGAGCAGCTCAATCAAGAGTTTGGCGACATTCTCACCAAAGGCAAAATCGAAAAAAGCCCAGCACTTCCCCAAGAAGCTGGTGACGATACGGAAAATTTACCGAGGCTGATTTTGCACTTTAACCAACGGGATTTGGGTAGACTTTACCAACTCATTAATACCGTCAATAAGATGGGGGCAGGAACGGCTCTCGAACACCCAGAACAAAAATAAACAATAAAAAACCAAGCCAGTTTTCTTTTGGTTTCTCTTTGGCAAAGTAGGTGGCGAGCATCTAGTTTATGGAAGTAAAGTTTCGCGAATTCGACCCATTTAATTTGTGGTTTTGGCTCAAATTTGAAACTATTCCCAGCAATCAAGAAAAGCAGTTTGTGGAAGAACTTCTGAACTCTTGGTTTTTATTGGGCAAACTTGGTGGATTTAACGCTGAAAACCTGCAAGTTCAAGATGCCGGCTGGGATTTAAGCTACCTGGAATACGACACCAGTGTGGCCGATTCCACCATGTTTTCCCTTATGCACAACATGGGAGAAGTGGAATACAACGAAACCTGGGCCCGTTGTTGGTTCGATTTAGGAACCAGCGATGCTTTGGGCCTGGACGTATTAATTAATGCCTTGCAGCAATTTAGCCAAGAATACGTTACCATTGAAAAATTTTTGGTAGGTGGGGAAAACTCAGACTGGCCGATTCCCAAAGAGTACCAGCAGCAATCCGACCTTGCCACCTACAATTAATTTAATTGTTGCCGATACCAACTTCTACTATGGGCTATCAATCGCATGAAATTCGCGTTCTCGCTCTAGGCATCATCCGTTCTGGCGATCGCTTGTTCCTTTCCCAAGGATACGACACCACCAAACAGCAAACCTTCTACCGAGCCATGGGTGGCGGCGTAGATTTTGGCGAATACAGTCGCGATGCCTTGATGCGGGAATTTCAAGAAGAAATCCAAGCCGACCTCACCAATATTCGCTACGTAACCTGCCTAGAAAATATCTTTGTTTACAACGGCCAGCCAGGGCACGAACTCATCCAACTGTATCAATGCGACTTTGCCAATCCCAAATGGTACGAAACCCCCGAGGTTACCTTTTGGGAAGGCGAACGTCAAAAAAAAGCCTTGTGGATAGAGATGGAACGGCTAGCTTCTGGTGAATTGCGGTTAGTTCCCGAGCAATTTCTAAATTATTGCTAGCAACCAACCCAGGACCAGCCGCCGCTGCCATCAACTCTTTTCCACAAGTTCCCGCCAAGAAAGCCAATTCAAAAAAGTCTATCGGCTATCCAATGACGAGAAAACTACTTGTCGTCTCGTTCGTCATTGGAATAGCCAGGAGACTCTTTATAAATAGTGTCTAGCTGTTCGCGAGCATCTTCTACATCCATAGAACGCAGCACCATTAACGGTTCTTTCACCACCTGACCCTGTTCGTCGAGAAGTTCCGGATGGGGAGCCGATTTTTGGGAAGCTGCCGAGTTACCAAACGAACCGCGTGCTGCCGGATGGCGTTGGGATTGCCGGCTAAACGACATCAAACTGCGAATCAAATTCCCTACTGCTAAGAAAGCCAGAACCGTAAACGCCAAAATATAAAGTAGATGTAACATGTTCTCGATTTCCTCCAAATAAAGACGGCTGTTCGCCTGAGAAAAGTTTTAAAATAGGATTTGTTATCGCCGCCGGATGCGATAGAAATGCGATCGCCCTAAGTCAATTCAGAAAGTGAATGGGAACCTTCCCCAGCATGGGAGGAATGGGAGGAAGTAGTAGTAGCTTGCTCGCGGCGAAATCGCGTCGCAACTTGCCAGCATTCTGTCAGGAGATAGTGCCAAGGCATGACAACATCCATTTCTACGCCAGCCGCGCCATCGGTTGCTTGAAAGAGCATTTGGGCACTGCTAACCTCCTGTTGCGCCTTCTTGACTCTTTCTAGCAAATCGGTTTGCTGCTGCGGTTCCATGAAAGAAAGCCGTTGTGTTTCCAGCAACTGGCGCGTGCGTCCAAACCAATACTGAAAGTCTTCCAAAAGAGGCTGTAAAATCGATTTTAGCAGGTCAGTGTTAGAGGAACTCGGATCCACCATAAAATAGAAAGAAGAACATTACACTTTCCATCTTAACTTAGTTTACATTTTGTAATAAACGTTGTTTTGGGAGCCAAACAAAAATTGTCCATGTCCTCAGAAGTAGCCGAAAAAATCAACCTCCCACGTACCAGCGAATCTGAGAAATTAAAACGAATTCGCCACACCGCCTCTCATGTGATGGCGATGGCGGTACAAAGGCTGTTCCCCAAAGCGCAGGTCACCATCGGTCCGTGGACGGAATACGGTTTTTACTACGATTTTGACAATCCCGAATCTTTCACTCCCGAAGACTTAAAAGCCATCAAAAAAGAGATGGTAAAAATCATCAAACAAAAGCTTCCTGTACAAAGGGAAGTCGTAAGTCGGGAGGAAGCCAAACGCCGCATTCAAGAAATTCAAGAACCCTACAAACTCGAAATTCTCGACAGCATTCCCGAAGATCCCATTTCCATTTATCACCTCGGCGACACTTGGTGGGACTTGTGTGCCGGTCCCCATGTGGAAAACACCGGCGATTTAAATCCCAAAGCCATCGACGTGGAAAGCGTCGCCGGTGCTTATTGGCGGGGAGACTCCAACCGGCAGCAACTGCAACGTATCTACGGAACTGCTTGGGAAACCCCAGAACAACTGCAAGAATACCAACGCCGCAAAACCGAAGCGCAAAAACGGGACCACCGCAAACTGGGCAAAGAACTGGGATTGTTCGTTTTTTCCGACCCCGTGGGACCAGGGCTGCCCATGTGGACCCCCAAAGGCACTACCCTGCGCAATACCCTGGAAGATTTTCTCAAACAAGAACAACTCAAACGGGGATATTTGCCGGTCGTTTCTCCCCATATTGCCCGCGTCGACCTGTTCAAAACGTCCGGACACTGGCAAAAATACAAGGACGATATGTTCCCGATGATGGCCGATGACCCAGACGAGGCCGACAGCGAACAGGGATTCGTCCTCAAACCCATGAACTGTCCGTTCCACATTCAAATTTATAAGAGCCAACTGCGTTCTTACCGGGATTTGCCAGTGCGTTTGGCAGAATTTGGCACGGTGTATCGCTACGAACAATCTGGCGAATTGGGTGGTTTGACCCGGGTGCGCGGTTTCACCGTAGATGATGCCCATCTGTTCGTCACGCCGGAACAATTGGACGACGAATTTTTAAAGGTGGTTGACCTGATTCTATCGGTATTTAACAGCTTGCAGTTAAAGGATTTCCGGGCTCGATTGAGCTTCCGCGATCCGGCAGAAGCGGAAAAATACATCGGGTCTCCCGAGGCTTGGGAAAAAGCGGAAAATGCCATTCGCCGAGCTGTCAATCAACTAGGCATGGACTTCTTTGAAGCGCCTGGTGAGGCAGCTTTTTACGGACCGAAGTTGGACTTTATTTTCAACGATGCTCTGGAACGGGAGTGGCAATTGGGAACGGTGCAAGTCGATTACAATTTACCAGAACGGTTCGATTTGGAATATACAGCCTCGGATGGTTCCCGCCAACGTCCAGTCATGATTCACCGCGCGCCTTTCGGTTCGGTGGAACGGTTGATTGGGATTTTGATCGAAGAGTATGCCGGCGATTTTCCTTTGTGGCTGGCACCAACGCAGGTGCGGCTGTTGCCGGTGAGCGATAACCAATTGTCATTTGCCAACGAAACGGCGGAGCGATTCCGCGCGGCAGGCATTCGCGTGGAAGTGGATACCAGCGGCGATCGCTTGGGGAAATTGATTCGCAATGCGGAAAAACAGAAAATCCCAGTTATGGGAATTGTAGGACAAAAAGAAGCAGAATCCGATGCTTTGAGCGTTCGTACCCGTGCTTCTGGAGAGTTGGGCAGTTTGTCGATTTCAGAAGTGTTGGAAAAACTGCAATCGGCGATCGCCTCTCATAGCGATTTCTAACTAGGTCGTAGCAACGAGGGTGGGACTCTCCCACCCTCATTTCGATAGGTTGAACCTAGCTAAAGCGGCGCTTTCGCTTTCGTTCTTAGCAAAAATATGCAATTAGGTTGGAGATTAACAATCAGAAAAGACAAAATTTCTAGATATCATGTCTAACGTAGCGTAGAAAACAAGGATAGAACGCAAGTGGCTCAATCTTCAACTCAGCAATACGCCCGTACGCCTCTGTACGAAGCGATCGCAGGGCTTAATGCCAAAATGACGCATTTTGGTGGCTGGGAAATGCCGGTTCAATTTAGCGGGATTTCCCAAGAACATGCTGCCGTTCGCCAAGCCGCTGGCATGTTTGATGTTTCCCACATGGGCAAATTTGCCTTTCGCGGACCCAATGTAGTTGAAAAACTACAAGCTTTGGTACCTTCCGATTTAAAGCGGTTGCAACCGGGACAAGCCCAATATACGGTGTTGCTGAACGACCGTGGTGGTATTTTAGACGATTTGATTTTCTACTACCAGGGAGAAACCAACGGCGAACAACGGTGGGTAGCGATTGTCAATGCTGCCACCAAATCTCGGGATAAAGCCTGGATGGACTCGCAAATTCAATCGCAGCCAGAGGGGGATATCCTAGAAGATTTAACCAAAAGCAGAATTTTGCTTGCGGTACAGGGACCGCAAACTTTGCAACATCTGCAACCGTTCGTCGATGGGGATTTATCAACGCTCAATTCCTTTGCCCACACCGAAGCGAATATTTTTGGGCAGCCGGCGTTTGTCGCTCGTACCGGTTATACGGGCGAAGATGGTTTTGAAATTGCGATCGAACCGGAAACCGGCAAGAAACTGTGGCAAACTTTGTTGGATGCTGGTGTAACCCCTTGCGGACTGGGAGCGCGAGATACGCTGCGTTTAGAAGCAGCCATGCCGCTATACGGACAAGAGATTGATGAAAGCACAACGCCGTTAGAAGCGGGATTGCGTTGGGTTGTGCATTTAGATACCAAGGGGGATTTCAACGGCCGCGAAGTTCTGGAAAAACAAAACAATGAAGGCTTATCCCGTCGCTTGGTGGGTTTGCAAATGGAAGGACGGCGAATTGCCCGTCACGGCTATCCCGTTCTTTATGAAGGAGAACAGGTCGGTACCGTTACCAGCGGTTGCCCTTCTCCCACTTTAGGTTATCCTATTGCTTTGGCTTACGTACCGACTCACTTGGCGCGCGTCGGCCAGTCCTTGCAAGTAGACGTTCGCGGTAAATCAGCACCCGCTACGGTAGTGAAAAAGCCTTTCTATCGCGGTAGCCGGGTCTAAGGGGCATCCATTTTCCAAAACCCAAGGGAGTATTTCTGGGGATGGGGCATAACGTAGCGCCCTAGCTTTTAAAGATCCCATACAAAAACAGCCAACCCACTTTCTGTCCTTGCTTGCCTGCCCTGCGAAGCGATCCGCTTGTAGGGAGTTGGGCTTGGAAGACAGTTTCCAAAAAGTGGGTTGGCTGGTAAGTTTTGGCTGTTGGTTATTTGCAGATGGACCGGGAAATGTTCCGCAATCTCGGCAGCGAAGATAGCGATCTTTTCATTTCGCAGTCAAGGAGGTTTCCAGAGTTTGAACGTCCTGTCTTGGGTCGGTTGATTCTGCATAATCGGAATCGCCTTCGTCTTGCGGATCGAATCCCCTAGGAATCTCTTTCACTCTCACCCGTTGAGCTTGGAGAGCATGTTGCAATACTTCCATGGCTTTGCGCGGATTGCCACTACCGCAAAAGAACAGATCGAGTGCTGCATATCCATGCTCCGGCCAAGTATGTAGGGCAATATGGGATTCTGCGAGAGTAGCTGTTGCTGTTACTCCGTGGGGACTAAACTGATGCACGCACACATCAATGAGCGTAGCTTCTCCCGCTGAAATGGATTCAGCGATCGCACCACGGATGCGTCCTGGATCGTTTAATAGGTCTTGCGGACATTGCCAAGCTTCAACGACCAGATGGTTTCCCACTTTGATCATGAAATACCTCCGAAAGTTTGGAAATCGCTTGCTTTAGCTAGCGGAGGAAAACGATTCGAGCGGCTGGAGCCGCTGTCCCCTCAAAGGGGCAACAATGAAGAGGTGCAGTTGTCATTCGCTTTTGTTAGTAGTAGCTGAAGACACCTACCCTGCACGACATAACGTTCGCTGCTTCGACGCAGCTCAGCATAGGCTCTCCAAGGTTATCGGTCGGTACTTTCCGAGCAGCACTGTCTTACCCCTCGTCCGACTGTTTAACTGTTCGGTTTTAGAGCCGGTCGCTGGCGACTTACTCCAGGGTAGGAACTGGAGCGCTTGCCGATAACGTAGCCCCGCTCGGGCTTAGGCTGGTCAGCGAGCTCAAGGTTGGGGCTCAAAGCCTCCTATCTTTTAAGCGGGGTGCTGACTCTGCCCTTACACGCCACCTTTTGACCACCGTCAACTTATTTATGGTAACATATGTGGAGGTGGTTTGACTAGACAGGCCAACACCAACAGCAACCAGCCTGGTTACCGGACAAGCTAGCCACTGTTATTTTTTCTTCAGCCTTACTCCAATCGTGGAAAATCCAACCAAGGATGGCCAATTGCGGCTATCCCTACGCACCGCGTACGTCTACAGGGTGGGTGATGCCATTGGGTAGAATGGCATTTTCCAGCAAGACCTCACTAAAATTTGCTTCTCCTAGCTGGGCACCAATTAAATTGGCATTTTCTAAATTGGCACCATCGAGATTGGCACCGCTCAAAGAACTGAGCAACAACCCAGCGCCAAAAAGATTGGCACCGCTGAGGTTGGCATCGCGCAGGTCGGCTTCTACCAAACTAGCACCGCTGAGGTTGGCACCACTGAGGTTGGCCCCTTGCAAGTCGGCTTCTGCCAAATCAGCTCCTTTCAGATCCGTTCCCCGTAAAATGCTGCCATCAATGTGGCACCAACTTAAATTAGCACCTTGGAGGTTGGCTCCCTTGAGGTTGGCACCATCGAGATTGGCACCGCTGAGATTGGCACCGCGCAGGTCGGCATAGCGCAAGTCGGCATAACTTAAGTCAGCTCCTGCGAGGCAGCCCCCTTGGAAAACAACTCCATGCAAGTAAGCGCAGACGAAGCTAACTTTACGCAGACAGGCAAAGGTAAAATTGGCTTCGCTTAAGATAGCGCGATTGAAATTGGCTGCCGTTAGTTGGGCCTCTTGCCATTGGGTACGGGACAAACTGGCACTGTTGAAGTTGGCTTGGGTTAACGTGGCACCAGAAAAATTAGCGCTGAGGGCACTGGCGGCAGTAAAAATCGCGTGGGGTAAACTGGCTTCCACAAAGCTAGCGTTACTTAAATTGGCACCGCTGAAATCGCTTGCCCAGCCGCGAACTTTCTGCAAAATTGCATGGCTGAGGTTGGCATCAATTAGCTGTGCTTGCGTTAAATCGCTATGGCTGAGATCTGCTTCTGATAAATTTGCGGTTACGAATTTAGCTCTTTGGAAGTTGTTCTGTACCAGTTTGGCAGCCTGTAAGTTGGTACGGTCGAAATGAATATCTGCTAGTTCTTCTTGTTTGAGATACACTCCTGGAAAATTGCGTTCCCCACGATGGTACCGTTCGAGTAACGTTTGGACAGTAACCAGTCGATTGCTACTCATAAAATTTGTTGTTTCCACCTTACTATTAGGAGTTTCTTGACTCTCCATAAATCCTCTGCAAATTGTTCTGTGAATGAAAAACAAATAGAAGCTATATAGAAGTAAGTACGTCGTGACAACCAGTTTTTTGGTTACAAAACCAATCGGCTATAGGTGGTTCTACATGCAAAAGCAAGCCATGCAACCAACCCACGCCTTCCTGTTTATGGGTTTTACTAGGGAACTGAGGAAATCCTTCGCTCACCAATCGTTTTTGATATTGGGATAGATGTTTGTCCGTTTTTGATTTTGAAAGTGTTTTCCAGCATGGAAGTTTTCCTACCTTCCTGCTGCCAACGTTTGTATATCTTGGTTATCCCAACAAAAGGCTTCTTCTTATCCCGTCAAGGGATTTCCAGTTCTAGCTAGTGTCCCAAAAACAGACATAAGAAAAGGATTCGGCGAAGAGATTGGGTTCCCAACAACTGGAAAATTGTTGCGAATAGCGATCGCTTTTCTATAGATAGAGAAAAGCTCAGCCGGTCTCACCCCCCTGAAATTTGGTAGGTGGTAAAGCAACCAACGACAAGCCAGCTAGAAAAAGAGCAGTCAATAGCATAAAAAACGAAAGGTTGCTATCTTCGTTGCTTTATCTCATTATCCAACTTTTATTTTGGCAGAGGCAACATCTTACAAGTTAGAAACGATAGCGTGGCATATAGATATACACTCCATTATAGAACAGTAGTTACAGCATGTCTGTGGTAACCGCTGTTGGTGTGCCCCATTCCCAGATGTAAGGTTCGCCATGCCGTCCAGAATCGCCAACAGGGATGTTCCTCTTTCCTTTGTAGCATCAATAGCCAACTGGGAAAACAGTTCATCGGCTACTCTACCTAATAGAGTAGCTAGGAAAGAACCAAACACCTCCTGGTTGTCCTTTCATAGAACTGGACTTTGATGAAATGCCAAACATCGAACATCTTTGTCCATGGCTTAACATAATGGCTTAATATATAATTATATCGCGATCGCCGGGCAGCCCTTCCTCCCTCCCGGTTGAATGGACGGGCAGACGGAATTGTTTTTTTTTCTACTATTTTTTGTTTCCTCCAAAGCCATCCCCTTTAGAACCAATCGTTTCTCCGTATTTTCTGGGAGGAGGTTCTCAAACGGAAATGTAGCGTTTTCCGACAAATTGCATATAAATTTTAACAATATTCAAAGAATTGTAACAATTTGGCGGTAGGCTAGGTGCTATGAATAACGAAACCATGCAACCGACAGAACCATTATGGGTTGGCAACGCCGTCGTTTTCTAAAATTGGGCAGTCTTGCTTTGGGAGGTGCTGCCATCAGCACCCAACTGAGTCCGCTGGCACAGAGGCAGCCGACCACAAACCAAAGTTCTCCATTCCAAGTGCGTATTGCCGTCATCAGCGATTTGAATGGGGCCTACGGTTCCACAACCTACGACCGAGAAGTCAGGCAAGCGATCGCCCTAATTAAGCGCTGGCAGCCAAATTTGGTTTTGTGCGCCGGAGACATGGTAGCCGGACAAAAACGTTCCCTCAGCCGAAAGGAAATCAAAGCCATGTGGGCGGGATTCGATCGCGAAATTATGAGTGCTTTACAAGAATTTCCCTTTGCCCCCACCATCGGCAATCACGACGGTTCCGGTGCCCTGCATCAGGGAGAATTTATCTTTCAACGCGATCGCGAAATCGCCGCCGCATACTGGCAAAACCGAAAAGACCGCCTGGGCATCGAACTCCTCGACAGCCGCCGTTTCCCATTCACCTATAGCTTTCGCCACCAAAATATATTCTTGTTGGTGTGGGATGCTTCCACCAGCAAAATTCCAGACACAGACCTGGCCATTGCCAGAGAAAACTTAGCCAGCCAAGCCGCCCAAACAGCCGATTTGCGGATAGTTTTGGGACATTTGCCCTTGTATGCCGTTGGTGTGGGTCGCGATCGCCGAGGCGACGTTTTGCAGGATGCCGACCGATTGCGATCGCTGTTGGAACGCCATGGCGTTGGTACGTATATTTGCGGCCATCACCATGCTTATTTTCCCGGGCAAGTTGGAAAGCTCCAAACCCTCCACGCCGGCAATTTGGGGTCTGCTTCCCGTGCTTGGATAGGCAGCGATCGCGTCAGCCCCAAAACCGCCACCCTCATCGACATTGACCGAGCAACCTCAACCACCGCCTATACTACCTACAACATGGCAACCGAACAAGCGATCGCCCTAGACCAGCTACCCCAAAAAATTGTTGCTCACAACGGCACCATCCAACGACGGGATGTAGCGTAGCCAACCCACACCAAAAAGGATGTAGGCGGCTACCGGTCCTATTATTCCGACTCTCCCCGATCGCGATCCAACTTCAACAGCATCACTCCTAACGGTGGCAAACACAAATCCAGAGATTGGGGATGGCCGTGGAACCACCATTCTTCCGTCCATGTGCCACCCAAATTGCCCATATTGCTACCACCGTACGGTTGCGCATCGCTGTTAAAAATCTCCCGATAGAAACCAGCTTCGGGAACGCCAACCCGATAGTGGCTGTGGGGTTGCGGCGTAAAATTGCAAACCGCTACCAGAAACTCATCCGTATCCTTGGCACGACGCATAAACGACACCACACTGTGGCGGCTATCGCTGCAATCAATCCATTCAAACCCTTCCTGCTCGAAATCCTGCGTATACAAAGCCGGTTCGTTGGCATAAACTCGATTGAGGTCGGCGAAAAACTGTTTTAACTGTCGGTGGGATTTGTACTGCAGCAAATGCCAGTCCAAATCCTTCCAAACATTCCATTCATTCCACTGACCGAACTCCATCCCCATAAACATGCTCTTTTTCCCGGGATGGGCCATCATATAGGCAAACAAACAACGGACATTGGCAAACTTTTGCCAATCATCCACCCCTGGCATTTTCGACAAAATATTCGCCTTACCGTGAACCACCTCATCGTGGGAAAGTGCCAGCATAAAATTCTCGCTGTGGTGGTACCACATGCTAAACGTAAGATTGTTGTGATGGAACTGGCGAAACCAGGGGTCCATGCTGAAATAATCCAGCATATCGTGCATCCAACCCATATTCCATTTCAAATTAAAGCCCAATCCTCCGGTATAGGTAGGCCAGGAAACCATCGGCCAGGAAGTGGACTCTTCTGCAATGCTCAACGCACCGGGATAGTAGGAAAACAGCAAATAGTTGGTTTGGCGGATAAAATCAACTGCTTCTAAATTTTCCCGACCGCCATATTCGTTGGGCAGCCATTCGCCATCTTCTCGTTGGTAGTCCAAATACAGCATGGAAGCCACGGCATCCACCCGAATGCCGTCAATGTGGTATTTATCAAACCAAAATAGAACGTTGGAAACTAAGAAATTGCGTACCTCGTTGCAGCTGTAGTTGAACACCAACGTTCCCCACTGTTTGTGTTCCCCTCTACGAGGATCGGCGTGTTCGTAAAGATGGGTACCGTCAAAGAAAGCCAGACCGTGACCGTCTTTAGGGAAATGACCGGGAACCCAATCAACAATGACCCCAATGCCGTTTTGATGGCATCGATCCACGAAATACATGAAATCTTGAGGGGTACCGTAGCGAGAGGTAACGGCGTAGTATCCGGTTACTTGATATCCCCAAGAGCCATCAAAGGGGTGTTCGGCAATTGGCAACAGTTCGATGTGGGTATATCCCAACTCTTTAACGTAGGGAATCAGGCGATCGGCGAGTTCCCGATAGGTCAAAAAACGAGCGCCGGCTTTCAGGTCGGAGGCCAAAACGGGTTCTTCCGATTGGCCATCTACCCCAATCGGTGAATTGGCAGCAGAATCATGCAGCCAGGAACCCAGGTGACATTCGTAAACGGAGATGGGTTGTTTGAGGGGATCGGTATGTCGCCGTTTTTTCAACCAATCTCCGTCATTCCAGGTGTAGTTTTCCAGATCGACCACAATCGAAGCCGTTTTCGGGCGAACTTCCTGCCAAAAACCGTAGGGGTCGGATTTTTCGTAGATATGACCTTCGTAGTTTTTAATTTCGTATTTGTAGGGTTCTCCAGCTTGAATTTCGGGAACAAACAGTTCCCATACCCCGTTGCCACGTTTGCGCATTTGGTGTTGGCGACCATCCCAACGGTTGAAGTTGCCGATGATGGATACGTTGCGTGCATTGGGGGCCCAAACGGCAAAATATACACCGCTGACACCATCAAATTCTGTGGGATGGGCACCTAGTTTTTCGTAAATGCGATGGTGGTTGCCTTCTGAGAACAGGTGAATGTCGTAATCGGTTAGCTTGACGGAACGAAAAGCATAGGGGTCGCGAATAACGCGCTCGTATTCTCCTTCTTGAATGCGAAGTTGGTAGTTGGTGAGGGGGTCTTGTTCCAAAATGCATTCAAAAAAATGGGGGTGGTGAACCGATTGCATGGGCGCTTCTTGGCGTTTTTCTGGTAAGACCACCCAGGCTTGTTTGGCGTTGGGTAGATAGGCACGTACAACCCAGGCTGTTTTCCCGTCGCGTTCGATTTGGTGGCAGCCTAAAACCTCAAAGGGATTGTGGTGTTGGTTCCAGACAATGCGATCGATTTGCTCGTTGGCAATGGTTGCGGACATAGCTGACATATATGAATCTGTCTATACAATAAGATAGCGAGACAAAACGAAACCAGAAGTGGCGCTCGCTTGGGCAGTGCGAACTGCTGACGAGGTCTGTTTGCCGATGTTCGTTTTCTGCAGTTTAGGAGAAAATTCAACAGTTTTGACAGGTTTCCCACAGCAAATCTTTTGATGGTGGGATGTTGTAAAAGCTGGATGATTTCGCTTCGATCGTATCTTACACGCTGAAATGCTTGATTTCGTGGGGAGGCAGCGATCGCTATTGGGCGTTGTTGGTTGGCGATTGCAAGCGCAAATGACCAGTTTCGGGAAAGCCTAATGCGCCACGGGGAGCAAAATACCAGTGCTGTTGGTATTGGTTGAGGAAGTTTTGCCCGACAATACCGTCAATGCCAATCAAATCCAACAGGGTATTGTCTAAAATAACAGCCTGTAATTGATTTTGTTGGTGTTTGCCAATTTGCAGGCTGGATAGTTGGGTTAGTTGACCGGTTTGTTTGCCACAAAATCCTCGCACTTCAACGCTTTCCTCTTTTGATTGTAGGGAAAGCAAATTGGCAAGGTGCTGGGAAACGACGCTGATACTGGCACCGGTATCCAACATCAAGGTGAACGGTCCTTGGTTGTTGATGTGCACTTGAGCGGTCATAATGCCCATTTTGCCTTTTAAGGCGATCGCGTTTTGGGGAGGTTCGGAAGGGGGCAATAACTGCAAGGTAGCGGTTTCTGGGTTGATGGTAACATCGAAGCTACTGAGAAAATCCAATCCCAAAATGCCGGCGCGATCGCTAGGAATAGTGGTTGCTGGCACTTCCAAACCGCTCAACCCACTGACGGTGGCTTCACCAACGGCTAGACTGGGAATTTGGTGCAGTTTGGCTTCCATGCCGGCACAGTCTTCTCCTACGGCAAAATAGGAAAGCAGTTCGCTGGGAAAAGATTCTCCTTGTAGGTTCAAGGCTGTGGCTACTTCCGAGGTCAAAATGGAGTTGGAAGCACCGGTGTCTAGCAGAAAATCTTCTTCGGTATCGCTAACGGTGACGGGGATCGTATAAACAGTACTGCCTTCGGCAAGCGGTTTTAAAGCAACGGTGGCTTCCCCCTGAGAGCTGGGTTTGGGTAGGGAAAAACCAGTAGCACGCATCAAAGCTAGCAAACGCTGGTTGGCATCGGAACGCAGGGCACCATCGGCGTTGAGTAACACTACTTGCAAGACGCACTGGGTAGCTATCGATTCGATTTCTTCCATTGAGGGAACTTCGGTGGCTGAGTTGGCAGAGGTTTGCATGCACCGAAACAAATCGTTGAGAATCTGTTCGCCAAGATTTGGGTTTGAGTTTGGGGATTGCTGGGCTAGCTGAGGGGAAGGGCTGGTTTCGGGAACGGTTTCCGACAGGGAAGGAGAAGAAACGATGGGACCGAATCCACTATTTCCCAAAGTGGCGGCGGTCAAACTAAAGGCAACAATCCAAGAGAGATTCATTTTTCTGAAGACTCCTGAGCCTGGCGATAAAGCTGTTCGGTTTCTTCTAGAATACGTTCAAAATCTTCTTGTGTGGAGCGTTTGACGTAGTTAATTTTGACCTCTTCAATGAAAACATAGATAAGTTCCTGAATTTCGTTGATGGTTTTTTCCTTTTGTACTTCGCTGCGAAACGTCCCGGTGAAGTTTTGGACGATTTTTTCAAACAATTCCGACCCTACATTATCTTCCAAACTGGATTGCAGGGCATTGCAAAGTGTTTTTGTCAGGTCGTCAGCCAAGCGTTCGGTCATTTGCGATGGAAATTTGCCAACGCCAGGGAGGTTTTGAAATTGTTTGTAAGCGCGGGATTGCTCCAAAGCATTGTCCAAGCTGTGACGAACCAAAGCTTTTAAGTCCGGTTGGATAGCAGGTAGGACGCTGTAGGCGGTAATATGAATCAGGCGATCGCTGATAACTTTGACTTCATCAATGTCGTTTAGATCGATATATTCGCGCTCTTGCTCTTGAAATACCCACTGCACCAAATTTCCCCGAGCAATGCCTTCCTGTACTTGGCTCAAAACTCGAATCACAACAATTTCTGTGAGTTCGCCGGCAAAGTTGGCAATAATATCTTGGCTAATCTGTTGTCGCAGGGTTTCCATATCCACCAGGCGAGACTCGTGCAGTCGCGCCGCTACGGGAATGACGCGCAACCACCGCCAAAAAGGTAGTAACAAGGGCAAATCGTACCAACGTCGCGAAAAAGCCCATTGCAACCACTGCCCTAGAGGAATCAATAAGAAATATTTATACCAACGATACTTGGGAATGGTAAAAGGATGGGTCAAATTGTAATAGGCACCACGTACGAGAATTTCGCTAGCAAAAATAAAAATAAACCATATATCAATTTTGCTGAAAAATCTATCTGTAAAACTGCCACTTTCTGCAATCGAACGAAAGTAGTTTGTAGACATTAAAAACCGAATTTTTTCATCAAAAAATACCAGTTCTTGCGCCCAGTACGGTTGCAATAAATTTTCCCGAGTCCAAAATATTCTAAAGGATTGTTTGGCAGAATCTTGTTGCGTATAAATATGTTCTTGCATCCGATTTTTGATTTTTTCCAAAGTCCCGCTTTTTTCTGCCACTTGAAAGGGATTTTGGTCAATCATTTCTACGCTCATTTCGCGCAAATCCGTCAGCAAAATCCTAGATGTTGTCGAATTGAGCCAAGCTTCTGCCAGTTCCATTTTGAACTGGTCTACAAGTCGGAGATATTCTAACCCTTTTTGCGTTTGTTCTTTATTAATTTCCGGGCGAATTTCCCGATCGAAAAAAGCCAATGCTTCTGGCAAGCCACCCATTTCTTGCAGGGTTTGAACTCGCCAAAATTCTGATAACGATCGGTTAAAATCTTCAGGTTCGGTTTGGTAGTCGAGCCAATTTCCTTGCAACCAATGTCGAAAACGTCGTTGTAGGTTTTGAATGCCGCTGGCCAGTTCTTCAAATACGTTTTCTTTATAGTTGGGCTGTACTGCTGGAGAAAGTTCGCTGCTCTTTTGGCGCAATTGTTTCAGCAATTCTTGTATTTCTTGCGATCGCTGGGCTTTACGCAGCAGTTGCGTTTCTAGTTGGTCAACTTTGTCAAGATATTTTTCCGTACTTCGATACTCTTCAATCCCCTTAATGGGGTCGTAGATTTCTGTCAATACCGGTAAGTGGCGCAAATAAAAATCGCGCCAAGGCACGTAGCTTATATCGAACAAAACCACCCCCAAGTCGGCGACTGCTACGATTGCCATTCCTTTTTCTAAAGTGGGAAACAACCACCGCAACCAAACCGGCATCCACTTGGGATATTTGCGAGGAAAACGCTTGCGCGATTGCATGGGCTATACGAATTGCAGTTTTGCTTAAAATGGCTCTGTTGTTCAGCTTACCGTTTTTGGTGCAGGAGTTGAAAACAATACCTAATTTACAGGCAGATTGCAAACAAAATCGGTCTTTTTGGCGATCGATGGCATTCTGGAAAACTCAACCGCCAAAAACTAGCAATATCCTTGGATAATCTACAACCCGCTAAAAACGACGATCGCCGTCGCTGTTCTGTTCGTATTGTTGGGAATTGGGGGAATTCGCCGAATCAGGAAACTCCAACGGTTGGTTGTACGACGAACGCAGGCGCTTTTTGGAGCGACGGTTGCTACCAGAAGCTTTGCGGTTGAAGGTTCTCCAGGCAGCTTTAACCCCCGAAAACACGCCCCGGGTTGTTGTTTGAACTTTTTTCGCCTGTTTTCTGGCACCGCCGAAGCTATTATCCACCCCTTTAACAACTTGACCGGCACTTTGAACGCCTTCGCTAACGTCATCGGTCAAATCGCTAATTTCCATACCGGTCAGGCGAATGGCTTCTAGGGTAGGGGGAAGCTCCCGGTTGAGGGTATCTGCTAGTTTTTCAATACTACGAGCTGCTCGTGTTAGTTCTTTGGCGGTGGGGATCAGAACCACCAACACCATAGAAAAGCTAACAGCAACGAGCAGCAGAGAAAGTCCTAACCAAAAAATTGGATCGCTCACAAACAAATTTCCTAGCGCAACAAGTCTTCGCTAGCAGGCGTTTTCGATTCCAGCGTATCTGAGGGGTTGGTTGGTTCTATACCGTCCGTTTCGTCGAGTTGCTCGTTGGTTTGGAATTCTTCTCGGGCAACTTCTACACCGACGGCAACTGCTTCTTGCAACCGCCCTAGGAAGCTATCCCAACGGCGATGAACCCCATGAGATAGGCGATTGGCTCGCAACTGCATGCTGGTAGACACATCTTCGGCGATTTCTGGCAAAGCTGCTGTTGATTTGCGAGTTAAGTACCGAATGCGTTGGTGGCGGCGCGACGCGAGCCATATTCCTGCTGCCGCTCCAGCTACAGTTCCTACCAGCATTCCTCCGACTAAAGCCCCATAGCGTTTCTTAGACATTGTAATAATACGTTGGTTGGATTTGAACAGCTGTTTTGGTGCTAGGCAACGACCATCGAACGACGCATTAGCAGCATTCTACCAAGATTTTTGAGAATATCGCCGCGAGCGCGATCGCCGTTGCCAAAATCCTCGAATGGTTTTCAACACCGATAATATCTTTTGTAGCTGTTGAATTTGCAAGTTGAGTTGCTGATATTTTTCCCGCAAACGTCCAGTTCCCTGTTCTGCCAGGGCGATCGCTGTTGGAGATTGACGCAGCCCTTGATTGGTACTCTGCTCGGCTCTGTCAATGGCATCGGCGACATTGCTCAATGTGCGACTTACCTGCCAAATTTTCCAGGCCAGATAAAAACCCAACAGCGATAGCAATATATTAACAACGAAGACGAAAGTTAGCATTTTTTCTTATAGTCTGTGACAGTTTTTAACTGGAATGTCTGGAAAATGGGATATAGGGAAAAAGGAGAGCTTTATTTTATCCGTGGGATGCACTCTCCTGTGGGAAAAACGATCGATAATTTTCGATAATTTCTGGTTACTATCTATAACTAGAAAATTTTCTAATTGCAACCAGAAGTGGGGCATACCGGTTAGCTTCTTCGTTACCGCCCACCCGTTGGCCGAGATCGAACACCATTTTGCCCAAGTTGGGCTATAAAATACTACAATTGTAGTATAACGAAAAGCGATTTTTTGATTTTTGACAGGAGGAGCTCCTATGCGAACGATGGCACACACATCAACCACCGAAATGGAAGTCACAAGTATTCGTCTGGAAAAAGCATTAAAAGAAAAATTGAAATTTCTTGCTGGAAATCAAGGCTACCAGGCATTAATTCGAGAGGTTTTGTGGAACTATATCCACGAAAAATCTGGAGAGTACGCACCTCAAGTTTCTAGAGATGACATTCGCGCCACCATGCCTGCTACTGCCCAAAGAGAAGAACGCTGCGCGCTTACGGGCAAAGCGATCGCGCCTCAAAAACCAATGTTACTTGGTTTTACCATTCATGGCAATATTGTACCCCTTACCGTTGATAGTATCGATTCGGACCTTTGAAGGCAAGATCGTTCAAAATTGGGAAAGAGGAGAAATTTCTGCGATCGCTACAACCAGTTCGCATTCTTTCTCTTTCTCCATAGGGAATTTTCCGGCCATAATATCTTACGAAACCAAACAATAAGTTTCTGGCAAAGTTGCATCGGTGAGATCGGCATCGGTGAGATCGGCATTCAACAAATTGGCATTGCGCAAACTGGCTTCCCGTAAATTCGCCCCTCGCAAACACGCGCCTTCCAAATTGGTTCCCCAAAGATAAGCACCGCTGAGATTCGCTCCCTTGAGGTTGGCACCAGCAAAATTGGCTAAGTTCAAATTCGCTTCCCGCAGATCGGCATGTTGCAGTTGGGCATTGGCGAAATCCGTTTTCATTAAATTGGCTTCACTGAAATGAGTATCTTTGAGCTGGCTGTTATGCAGATCGGCTTGTTTCAAAATTCCCTCATCCACATCTGCTACCCGAATTCTGGCATCGCTGAGATCGGCACCGGTAAAATCAATCCCGTGCAGCTTCACACCGCTCATTTTTACCCCACTCAAATCCAAACCACTAAAATCAACTCCTTCCAAACTGATGCCATTGAGAAAAGCACCGCTGAGTTTTACACCATTTAATTGAGCCCCACGCAAAACAGCACCGCTTAACTTAGCTTCGCTGAGATTGGCCCAGTTTAAATTGGCATCGCTGAGATTGGCAGAACGAAAATTAATGCCCGTTAAATTGGCACCACATAAATTCACTCGCGAAAGATTGGCACGGTAAAAACTCACCCAATTTAAAATGGCACCACTGAGCTTGGCATCTCGGAGATCGGCACGGTCTAACCTGGCTCCTTGTAGATTGGCTTTGGTCAAATCGGCAGCTCGGAACAGGCAGCCTTCCAATTTAGAAAAACTTAAGTCGGTACCATACAAAAAAGCATTATTTAGATTGGCATCTCGAAGCACGGCCCGGCACAAACTACCACGGGCAAAAGATGCTTTTTCAAAATTACCCTGAGATAAATCGATCCGATCGAGATTGGCACTGATAAAATTGGCACCTGGTAAAGAAATGCATTTAAACTTTCTTTCTCCTGCTTGATACTGTCTTAATAATTCTTTGGCATCCATCATATCTATCTTCTCCCAAGGAACGGATCCTGGTAGTCATTTTCTCTATAGAACATGGGAACATTTGTTCCCTTCTTTCATCTTGCCTTAAACTACAGTAATATATAGAAGTTTGTATTAGTTGTTTACATCTTTTGCTTGTTCGTAAAGAATTCCTTCTCAAGAGCCACCAATCAAGCTATCTCCCATACACGAACGTGGCAGAATTGCAAAATGAACAAGTGTAAACAACAAAAACAAACAGATCGATTTTCCCAGCCGAACCGAATTCCTATATAATATTAGCTTTGCAGCACTTCTCTATATGGAGAGCTAGCAGTTTCCCAGTAAACATGCAAATTGAACTTTCTTATAGAGGGTCTGGGGCCGTTTGCCCTTCCCAAACGTTGGCAATTTTAGATTGAGACGCTAGAAGTGCTTTTTCTTATCCATTTTCTAGCTATCAATACTCGATCGCAATTGTCCCACATTGGTGGGATGGTTCGATCGTCAAAAAAGCGGCGCCAAAAGCGCTATCGCTACCTCCTGCACCTACAAAAAAGCGATGCATCCATGTCTACTACGATTTCCGTATCCCTTCCCGATCGCAGCTATCCCATTCACATTGCCCCTGGTATTCTAGACAATATGGGAGAGCATGTAGCGAAGTTAAACCCGGGCAAAAAAGTGTTGTTGGTTTCCAACCAAACCGTATTTCCCCATTATAGCGATCGCGCGATCGCATCTTTACAAGCATCAGGATTTGACGTTGCCAGCTACCAACTCCCCGATGGCGAAGCTTATAAAACCCTCGATTCTATCTCCCAAATTTACGACGCTGCCCTAGACCATCGTTTGGAGCGATCGTCTACCATGGTAGCGTTAGGCGGTGGTGTCGTTGGCGATATGACCGGATTCGCTGCTGCCACGTGGCTGCGGGGCATTCGCTTCGTACAAGTACCCACTAGCTTGTTAGCCATGGTAGATGCTTCCGTCGGCGGCAAAACTGGCGTTAACCATCCCCAAGGCAAAAACTTAATCGGGGCTTTTTACCAACCGCGTTTGGTTGCCATCGACCCAGATGTGTTGCAAACCTTACCGGATAGGGAATTTCGCGCTGGTATGGCAGAAGTCATCAAATACGGCATTATCTGGGATGTAGAATTGTTTTTACAACTAGAAAAAGCCCAGCGTTTGGATAGCTTTGCCCATTTAAGCCACGACCTGGTGGAAATTATTTTATCCCGTTCGGTACAAAGCAAAGCCGACGTGGTAGCCAAAGACGAAAAAGAAGCCGGTTTGCGCGCCATTTTAAACTACGGGCATACCATTGCCCATGCCATCGAAACCCTCACCCACTATCAAGGAGTCAACCACGGAGAAGCCGTTGCCATTGGTATGGTCGCCGCCAGCCGCATTGCTGCCAAAATGGGAATGTGGGATCCGCAAAGCGATCGCCGCCAGTATGCCATTATAAAAAAAGCCGGATTGCCCACCCAACTGCCGGCGGGATTGAATATTGACGAAATTGTGGCTACCCTACAAAAAGATAAAAAAGTACAAGCGGGCAAAGTGCGTTTTATTTTACCCAAAAAAATTGGACAAGCCACCATCAGCGATCGCGTCATGCCCGAAACCATCAAAGAAGTGTTGCAGGACATGTCAACAGCATAACTTGCCCTAGCGGCTGAAGCGATACCATCTCGGGAATTGTTATGGCTATTATTTCCTCCGCCAATCCCTCTCCCAACTCCAACAACAAAAAAAAGAAATCGTCAAAAGACCGTTTGCAAGAAGCCGGCGGTGACTATGCAGCCAGCGAGAAAAACGCTTCTCTGGTACAAGCCGAAGCCACCGAAGACGAACAAAACCAAATTTCCCAAGAAGAAGGGCTGCGACCGCAACATTTTGACGATTATATCGGGCAAAAAGACCTCAAAGAACTCCTCCACATCTCCATTCAAGCTGCCAAATCCCGTCACCAAGCCCTAGACCACCTGTTATTGTACGGACCCCCAGGCTTGGGAAAAACCACCATGGCGCTGATTTTAGCCCAGGAAATGGGCGTTAACTGTAAAATTACCACAGCCCCCGCCTTGGAACGCCCCCGGGATATTGTGGGATTGTTAGTAAACTTGCAACCCGGCGATATTTTATTTGTAGACGAAATTCACCGCCTGCCCCGCATCACCGAAGAAATTCTCTATCCAGCCATGGAAGACTACCGGGTAGATATTACCGTCGGCAAAGGCAAAAGTGCCCGCAATCGCAGCATTTCTTTAAATTCCTTTACCTTGGTGGGGGCAACAACTCGGGTGGGGGCTTTGACTTCACCGTTGCGCGATCGCTTTGGGACATTACATCGGCTAAAATTTTATGAAATCGAAGAACTCGACCAAATTTTGCGGCGAACCGCAGAAATTCTGCAAACCCCTCTCACCCCCGAAGGGTCTCTAGAAATTGCCCAACGTTCCCGGGGAACCCCACGCATCGCCAATCGACTGTTAAAACGGGTACGGGATTACGCCCAAGTCAAAGCATCGGGAACCATTACCGCCGAAGTCGCCCAAATGGCTTTAGAATTGTTCCAAGTAGACCCGAAAGGGTTGGATTGGACCGACCGACACCTGCTAACCGTAGCCATCGAAAACTTTCAAGGGGGTCCAGTGGGATTGGAAACCTTGGCAGCAGCAACGGGAGAAGACAGTCAAACCATTGAAGAAGTTTACGAACCGTATTTGTTACAAATCGGCTACCTGCAACGAACCCCCAGAGGTCGCCTAATTTCCCCGGCAGCTTGGCAGCATTTGGGCTATAAGCCACCCGATACCCAACTGCATTTAGAATTTTAGGGAAATTTCCTCTCCTCATTTTCTCAAAAATTCTTACACCACCTAAAATGTAGCAGCCAGCGACTGGGGATATATTATTAAATTTTCCATAAAATAGGGTATTGGGATGATACCAATGCCATTCAAATAAATTTGGTATGTTGCAGCCATCAAGAAACTGGTTTTGCATCTATCCCATGCCAGGAAATAAAGAAAATATTTTTTCTTGATAGAGTAGCTATATAATCAATTTCGTAAATAGTTACCCTTTGGCCATACGCAGGAAAATGATGTAATATATCAGCAATCTGAATCGTCGATCTTTTTGTGGTGGTGTGATGGAATCGCAACCTATATATATTTTAGGGGCTGGTCCTGCGGGACTGGCTGCAGCCTACAGTTTGACCAAACACGGATATTCAGTTGTCGTTGTGGAACGGGAATCCCAAGTAGGCGGACTGGCAAAAAGCATAACATATAAAAATTTTATCCTCGATTTCGGTCCCCATCGTTTTTATACTAAGCTAGCACCGGTTTTGCGACTTTGGGATGAAGTTCTGGGAACCGAACAAGTCACGGTTAATCGCCTGACTCGTATTTATTATAGGGGCAAATATCTTTCCTATCCCTTAAAAGCCAAAGAAGTTCTCTCCGTATTGGGAATTCAAGAAAATATCCGCATTCTCACGTCTTATTTTTGGGCGCGTTTGTTTCCCTACCGCCAGCCGCGTAATTTTGCCCAATGGGTGACCAATAAATTTGGGCGGCGGTTGTTTGAAATGTTTTTTAAAGGCTATACGGAAAAGTTGTGGGGGGTTCCCTGTACGGAAATTAGCGCTGATTGGGCTTCCCAGCGGATTAAGGGGTTGTCGCTGATGAAAGCTGCCCGCAATGCGTTGTTGGGAAACGATGGTAAGGTGAAAAGTTTGGTTGACCAGTTCCAGTTTCCCCGTTTGGGTTCCGGTCAGCTATACGAAAAAATTGTGGAATTTTTGCACCGTCACGACCAACAGGTATTGCTGAATACAGAAGTGACGAAGGTTCACCAAGAACAAGGTAAAGTTACTAATATTACTTTACGCGATCGCGACACCAATGAAAGCAAAACCGTTCCCTGCAGCCAGGTAATTTCCTCAATTCCCATTACGGTATTGCTGAAACAGCTAGACGAAGCGCCACCCCAACCCATTATCGAACATGCCAAATCCCTAAAGTTCCGCAATACGGTTTTGGTGTATTTAATTGTGGATAGGGGAGATTTGTTTCCCGATAACTGGCTGTATATCCACGACAATCGGGTGAAGTTGGGGCGCATTAGCAATTTTGCCAATTGGTCGCCGGATATGTTGCCCAATGACTGGCAAACGCCTTTGTGTTGTGAGTATTGGTGTAACTTTGATGATGAATTGTGGCAAATGGATGAAGCCCAGTTGCGGCAGCAGGCGGAGACGGAACTGAGAACCATTGGTTTGTTGGGCAACGAACGGGTTTCGGATGGATTTGTGGTACGGTTACCACGTACGTATCCCCTTTATGCGGGCAATTATAAGGTGGCGTTGGAAAATATTCAGGCTTATTTTGAAGGGTTTGAAAACCTGCAATTGATTGGTCGTTACGGTTCGTTTAAATACAACAATCAGGACCACAGTTTGTTAATGGGCATTTTAGCAGCGGAAAATGCGATCGCGCCGCAAAAACACGACCTTTGGTCGGTCAATACCGATAGCGAATATGTAGAAGAAGCATCCGCCGACGCTAAAACCACTGCTAGCAACCAAAATCAACCCAAACGCAAACGCGGTCTGTTGCGCCAGTTAGGCTATCAGTTTACCAGCTATTTGTTTACTGGTGGGGCGGCGACGATTGTCGATGTGTTGGTGTTTGCGATTTTGACCCAGTCAGGTTTGTGGTATGTATGGGCGTTGTGTATCAGTTATTTGGTGGGTATGAGTACCAATTTTTGGCTGAGTCGCCGTTTTGTGTTTGGGATTTACTGGCAAAATTGGCTGGTACAATACGTGGTGTTTGCCGCGATCGCAACCAACAGCTTATTGGCCAATTTAGGGTTGCTGCAACTTTTGGTGAACGAATTGCAGTGGAATCCCACCTGGTCTCGTTTGGTGAGTGCAGCCTGCGTGGCAGTATTGAGTTTTACCGGTCACAAATTGTATTCGTTTGCGGAAAAACCCAGCGAACGTTTTGGCAGTTTGCCAAAAACGAATAGTTTTAGCAGTTCCTCAATCAACGAATAGCTATCAATGTCGAAACAGAAATATTTTTCATTTTCTTGGGCACAATTTTGCCGTCAGCCTGAGTATGTCTTTTTGGTTCTAAGTCTAGTATTTGGAACGATTTTTTTGTTAGTTGTGCCACCTTTTCAAGTTTCTGACGAGCCTTTTCATTTTTTGCGGACTTATCAAATTGCTACACTCGACCTAATAGCAGAAAAGCGCGGTGACATAACGGGTGGAGAATTACCAGCAGGACTGTCCGATTTAATCAAAATTTGGACAGAGATTCCCTTGAATACAGAAAAAAAAGCGACTTGGGAACACTTTCAAAATTCTTGGCAAATTCCATTAAATAAATCACAAGAAAGATTTGCATGGTTTTCCAATACAGCTTTATACAGTCCGGTTCCTTATATACCGCAAGCGATGGGGATTGCTGTAGGTAAAATTTTTTCTTTGCCTCCTATTATCCTTATGTATTTAGGTCGGATTTCCGCACTATTGGCTTCCACTTGGGTATCCTTTCTTGCTATCAAAAAAACTCCTTTTTTAAAGTGGGGGATTGTTCTAATTCTGCTAACGCCAATGTCGATTTTTTTGCGTGCTGCCGTTTCTGCTGATAGTTTTCTGATTGCTCTTTCTAGTTTATTTGTCGCAACTTGTTTTGATTTAGCATTTCAAAAACAAAAAAACGATATCAATAAGTGGGAAGTTGTCTTCTTAGGAATCCTCAGTATCGCTATATCTCTATCCAAACAAGTTTATTTCCCTTTGATTTTTTTATTCTTTTTAATCCCGCCTTACCGGTTTAGAAATATAAGAGAATATTTTGTCACTGCTGGAGCGTTTGTTAGCACAAGTTTTTTAGCAGCATTGAGTTGGAGCTTAGTAACAGATAATTTATATTCATCTATCAATCCATATGCGCCTAACGATCCGGAACAAAAAATTCAGTTTATTTTCCAACATCCTATTGAATTTTCAACTATCGTTTGGCAGGATTTTTTTGTTCATATTTTTAGGTACCTACATCAATTTATTGGAATTTTAGGGTGGGCAGGAATTGATGCCCCCATACCTGATGGTATATGGATTTCTTATGTATTAATATTAATTATATATGCTGTTTTTACAAAGTTACCAAATATTAAGATTGCATGGTGGCAAAAATCTGGCGTTTTATTAGTTATTCTGGCAATTATATTTTTAATTTATGTTTCTATATTTGTTACTTTCGTGGAAGCAGGAAAACAAACGATTTACGGAATCCAGGGAAGGTATTTTTATCCCGTTTCTTTTATATTTTTGTTTTTGTTACTCAATCGTAAATGGCAACTGCCTTGGCAGTTTAAAAAGTGGCATCAAGCCGCAGTTTTCTATATTCTCATAGCTTTAAGTTCTAGCATTGTGGTTTTGCTCGATCGCTACTATCCGATTTAATTGCTTAGGGTTCCCTATCTATTGCTAGACTCAAAGATATAGTAAACATTGGTCGTGACAAACCAAAAATACAGATGAAAAGATTAGCGATCGCTTTTTTCGGATTTTGGTTGTTGGTTGGTAGCATTGGGATATTGCCAACCGCATCGGCAATGGCTGAACCCACAGCCACGCCCACCGAACAAGTGCAACAAGAAGATATCGAAACCGTAGAAGACTTGGTAGAACAAGCGTTGACGGCTACCCAAGCTGGCAATTTTACCGAAGCCGAACGGTATTGGAGCCAGTCAATCGACAAACTGCCCAACAACCCAGCTTTGTGGAGCAACCGCGGCAACGCTCGTCTATCCCAAAATCGGGTTCGAGACGCGATCGCAGATTACAATCGTGCTATCGAATTGTATCCCGAAGCACCCGATGCCTACCTCAATCGAGGCATTGCTTGGGAACGATTGCAAAAATGGGAAAAAGCGATCGCAGATTACAATAAAGTTTTAGAAATCACCCCAGACGATCCCATCGCCTACAACAATCGCGGCAACGCCAAAGCCGGTGCTTTGCAGTGGCAAGCAGCTGCCGACGACTACCAAAAAGCGGTGGATTTGGAACCGGAATATGCCTTTGCCAGAGCCAATTATACTCTAGCCCTTTACGAGTTGGGCAAAACCCAAAAAGCCATTCGCGAGTTGCGCAATCTCGTGCGCAAATATCCCAAATTTGCCGATATGCGTGCGGCGTTGACGGCAGCTTTGTGGGAACAAGGTAGTCTGGGAGAAGCCGAAAGCCACTGGTATGCAGCGGTTGGCTTGGATGCGCGCTATCGAGATATGGATTGGGTGCGGCAAGTGCGCCGCTGGCCGCCCACCATTGCCAACGCACTAGAGCGGTTTCAAAATGTAGAATAGACGCTTAATCTATATCCGTATCCGCTATTAATTTTGCGATCGCTTTTGGCGTTAAATCTAACACTTTTTCCAACACCACAGCTGCCCCCGCTTGCTGCAATTTTTCTGTATAGCGGTGGCGGCTTTCGGTGGTGGTTTGGGCATGGGGAGGCAATATCCCCACCCCAATCCATTGGCGAGAATTGTCTTGACGGCGTGCTTGCTGCACCACATACATATCGGCTACCGTATCGCCAACGTAGATAACCGGGGGATGGTTGGTGAAGCCATATCGCTGTTGCAGTTGCTGGCAGACGAGGAACAATCCGCTGGGATTGGGTTTGCCCGGTGCATCTTCCATGGCAACTACAATGGGATGGGGGATGCCTAGATGTTTCCCGAGCAAATAGTCGGCTTCTGCACGCATGGCACCGCTAAAAAATCCCCACGGTATCTGCGCTTGCAGCAAGTTTTGGAAGTATTCACCGGTAACCAATACGGGTTCTTGGGTGATGTAGCCGTTCCAGTGTTGGTCGTTGTCGCCGCGATAGCGAGATTGGAAAAAATCAATGAGTTCGGGGAAGTTTAACTGGATTTGTTCGCGGGATTTTCCCTGTGCTTCTCCGTAGCGACAAACCAGTTCGGCGGAAGCTTCCCAGTCGTTGTTCCAAATACCTTCCGATTTGAGGCGGTCGATTTCTTCTAAACTGGGGCGATAGGCGTTTTGGGTAAAATGTTCTACGGTATCGGCGATCGCGCGGCGGTAGGATTGGCTAACATCCCGCAAAACCCCATCAATGTCAAAAACCACAATGCTGGTGGCAGTATTCCCGAGAGAAGACTGTGTGGGCTGCAAGGTTTTTCCTCCAGATGCAACTAGTTGGCTTTGGGCAAATTGTTGTTTGTCAGTAGTTTGTTTTAAAATAATAAGGTTGTACCGTTTTTTGCTCAAACATGGAAGCACAACAGCAACAGCAACAGCAACATTCTTCCAAATTTGTCTTGAAAATTCTCTGGCTGGAAAGCAACGTCGCGATCGCCGTTGACCAGGTAGTTGGCAAAGGCACCAGCCCTCTCACATCTTACTTTTTCTGGCCCCGCAACGACGCTTGGGAACAGCTAAAAAACGAACTGGAATCCAAACACTGGATTTCGGAAGTTGACCGGGTAGACCTGCTCAACCAAGCCACGGAAGTGATTAACTACTGGCAGGAAGAAGGCAAAAGGCGCTCCATGACCGTAGCGCAAGACAAATTTCCCAACGTTATTTTTACTGGCAGCGACTAGCAGCGATCGCAAGTTCATATATCCCCCTTTTTGGGGGCGTTTGTTGCTGGTAACAGCCATTTACGACTGGGGTGCCATTGCTCCTTCCCAACATTGCTGGGAAAAGATGTGGGAGGGTAGCAAAGCACCTTATTTTTGCGGACGATCCGTAGCCTGAAGACTGGACTTATAACTATAGCTTTTGTTTTGACCGATAATCATGAACAATTATAAAGAAAACACCAAAAATGGCCAAGATCGGCGATCGCGCCCTCTGCGCCGTTTCCAATTGCCAAGCGTTCGAGTTAGGGTAGCGGATGGTAGTCTCCGTTTGAGCTGAAGAAGGATAAAAAGGATAAAAAGGATAAATGTTTATGACTGGTGCCGTGCAATCTCTAAAAACCCACGAAGAAGTTTCTGCCTGGATGCGAGGTTTGCTGAAAATCGCTTGGGCGGATGGTGATTTTGACGAACAAGAGCAAGAGTTGATCGCCAGCATCACCCAACAAGACATCGATCCAAACAGCAATTACCAAGACCAACAAGACATCGATACCAAAGAAATTGGTGAGGTTCTGGGCAAAAATCCCAACGTTGCCGAAAATTTCATGAGAACGGCAGTTATGGTTGCCTTGGCGGATGGAGTGTATTCGCCTAGTGAAGACGAAATCCTTCATCAATTTTGCGAGGCTTTGGGATTGCGAGTCCAAGCGCTCGACTCCCTACGGGAAACCCTGGAAGACCCCCAGCAAAAGTCACACCAAGACAGCCAATCCCAAGACATCTCTCAAGCCCATCCGCATCTGCTAAAACCCGTACAGGAATGGTTGGATGAATGGGAAATTCACGATCCTAAAGTAGCACGTTTTCTGTGTAAAATGATACCAGCACAGTGTCCTTTTGAACGCGAAATTAAACTATTCGGACACAAAATCGTTCACATTCCGCCGCTATGCAAGCTCAATCCCCTCTACGACCAATTGGTAAACCTACGCTTTCGCGCTCTATCCTATCTAGCGGATGAGTGCGGCGAAGATGTTTCTAAGTATTGTTAAAGCCAGTCGGTATACCCGGTTTCATCCACAAACATCGCAATCGTCCTTTTTTCGCTACGTTTCCAACTAGCTAAGCCATGCAATTTATCGACCAAGCATACATTGAAGTACAAGCAGGAAAAGGCGGCGACGGCATCGTTACCTTTCGGCGGGAAAAATACGTACCAGCCGGAGGACCAGCTGGTGGAAACGGCGGCAAAGGCGGTTCGGTGATTTTGAAATCGGATGAAAGCCTGCAAACGCTGCTGGATTTTCAATACGCCTATCGATTCCAAGCTGAAAAAGGCCAGCGTGGCGGGCCGAACAACCGCACGGGAGCCAATGGAAGCGATCGCTTCATTGAAGTTCCCTGCGGTACCGTAGTATATGACGGGGAAACGGGCGAGTGTTTGGGAGATTTAATCGAACCCGGTCAAACCCTGTGCGTGGCAGAGGGAGGGAAAGGCGGACTGGGAAACCGACATTTTCTCAGCAATCACAATCGCGCACCGGAATATGCCTTACCAGGGAAGGAAGGTCAATATCGGCGCTTGCGTTTGGAACTGAAATTGCTAGCAGAAGTGGGGATTATTGGGTTACCCAATGCGGGAAAATCCACCCTGCTTTCGGTTTTGTCGGCAGCCAAACCCAAAATTAACGATTATCCGTTTACCACGTTGGTACCGAATTTAGGAGTAGTACGCAAACCCACTGGTGACGGTACGGTTTTTGCGGATATTCCCGGTTTGGTAGAAGGGGCGCATTTGGGTGTTGGTTTGGGATACGAATTTTTGCGCCACATCGAACGCACCCGTTTGCTGGTGCATGTGATAGATGTGATGGCCTTCGACCCCATTGCCGATTTCCGAACCATTCAAGCAGAATTGCAAGCGTACGAACACGGGTTAGAAAATCGACCGCAAATTTTGGTTTTGAATAAAATTGATGCTTTGGGCGACGACCAAGAACTCATAGATGCGATCGCGGCTGAATTTGAAAAAATTCTACCATCTCAAAGCGATCGCTTCCCGATTGTCCAAATTTCCGCCGCTACCAAAGTTGGCTTAGATAAGCTAATGGATACGGTTTGGCAAATGTTAGATTCCATGGAACCAGTACCAGCGGAATCGACTCAGTAGTCTGTGCGATCGAGCGTGGTAGATAGAAAAGTACAATAGATTATTTTCTCCCATGCTCCCATGCCCCCATGCCCCCATGCTCATCAACTAACCACCACCTGCCCCAACTGTTTGAGAACTTGCAATACGCCATAGAGGTCGTTTCCGGGATTGAGTAGGGAAAACAGCCGCGAATTACTGTATTGGGCTGTGGGTTGGCGAAGGGCTTTTAAAAATAAGAATTCGTTGCCATTAACGATCGCGCCGAAAGCAGGGCGATCGCTTTCTGGATTTCCCAACATATAAGTTAAAGCTTGCGGAATTGCCCGCGTTACGGAAAAATCGCTGCGCTTGGATTCAATAACCAGCAACCAAAGACGATTTTTTTGTACCAATACATCAATTCTCCCTTGAATCACCATGCCTTCATCTTCCATTTCCAAGGTGATACTGGTTTCTGTCTCAATATGAAACGGTTTCCGATAAAATCCTGCCAAATCAAGCAACGGTGCCAACACTACCATTTTGACGCTATTTTCTAACATGGGGGAGTCTTCCATCAGCGCCCAAAAATTATCTTTAACGCGATCCAATAACTGCCGTTCCCATTCAGTTAGGTTGGGATGTGCTTGCGACCATTCGGGAAAGAATTGGGGATCGGGATTGAATTGTAACCCCAATTGCTGTTTGAGCGATCGCAAAGTAACCCGATTGGCAGGAAGAACGGGAGACATAGATTGTTTATAGTATCGTTCCGTTCTTTCATTATAGCTAGGGTTTTTCTCCCAAATTTCCTATTTCCCAAACTACTGACTCATAGATTCGGGTGAATTGAGAGATTGAGCCGTCGTTTGCGATATTTGACGGATAATATCTGCCGCCACGTAATTGTTGTGGGGGCGTTTTACCATGACTGCTAGCAAATAACGCTTGCCGTTGGGCAAATCGATGGTGCCTGCATCGGCCAGTAAAGAGCCAATATCGCCCGTTTTGTGGGCTATGGAAGCTTGCGCTGGCAAACCTTGGGGCAGTAAAGAGTCATTTTCCGTTTGTCGCATCAAATGCAACAAGCGATCGCGCGATCGCAGGGTCAGCATGTGCCCTTGTTCTATCCATGCCATCAACTTGGCGAGTTCTTGGGGATTGGTGGAATTGGTTCCTTCTAAATCGGGGAGGGGATTTCGCAAGCGCGTCGTCTGCAATCCCCAAGATTGAAACCGTTGGTTGAGTTTCTCAATGCCTCCCAAACGGTCAATTAAAATATTGGTCGCTGTATTGTCGCTGATGGTAATGGCTTTGCTGGCCAACTCCCAAGCCGTATACTGGCTACCGACCTGTTGGTACTGCAAATTGCCCGACCCCCCAGCCACGTGCTTTTCTTTCATTTCTAACTTTTCTTGCAATTGAATATTGCCAGCGTCTACTTCTTGCAGAAAAGCAATTAAAATGGGCACTTTAATTGTACTTGCAGCAGAATATTTGGCATCAGCATTTAAATCTATATAGGCTCCTGTATCTAAATCTAATAAAAACGCTCCCACATCAAATCGAGAATGGTTACTAGCAATTTCCTGCCACTTGCTTTTTAAAGATTGGCGTTCGTATTTCAGAGACAGTTCCGGATAGGAAGTCTCGACACTGCTTTGCCAGTTGCCTGGCGTCGCCATGCTATTTAACTGGCGATTTTCTTGTGCCTCTGCTAAGTTTTGCTGGTTGAGTTGCGGGTCTACGGTAGGGTGCCAAAAAGAAATAAATGTTCCTGCGATCGCGCTTAACCCCACCCCTGCGATCGCCAGACGAATAGCATATAACAACGGTGACAGGGGCGATGGTTTTCTTTTTTTCCGGGGTTTGCGCGTACGGCGGCGGTTGGTTTTTGCAGCTGGCTTTTGAGATTTAGCGGTACTGCCAGAACGTTTTTTGTTCGTACCAGGGTGGGCAGACTGGCGAGAATTGCGTTTTTGGGAACCAGCATTGACTCGCGACGGTGTTTGGGAATGGGTAGTGTTCTCTGGCGTTGGTGCTTGCTGCGGACTATGTTGCCGGGAGGATGGATGGGGTGCCCACGGATTGTAGGTTCTCTCCGTTTCGGGAGATACCGAGGATAGGGGTTGTGTCTGTTGGTGATATAGAGGTTCTACTCTAGAGGAACTACGGCTCTGTTGTGGCGCTCTGTTAGCAGAGCCACGGGAGGTCGTTCTTGTCGTTTTTCTAGATGGGTTGGCACGGCGGCGACCTGCGTTGGAACTCGATGCCGCCTTCGATATCGAAGACCGGCGGCGATTGTCGGCAGCCGATGACTTCGTACGCTGGGATTTTTGGCGCTTTCGGCGTTTTTTCGCCCGGTTTTGGGAATTTTTTTGGGATGTTTTGGGCGATTCTTTTTCGGTACCACGGCGCGATTGCGTGGAATCGGAGACCAAATGTAGTAACGAACGATTATTGGGAATTCTCACAAGTTACCGCCTACTCCTACAACCAACACATACAGACGATCGAATAGAACACTTCGGAAACAAGTTAATTCAATGGGCAATTTCGTTTCCAAAGCAACAGCAAAAATACCAGCCAAATTTTAACTGTTTGTTTTCGATCTCTCGTTCTATTTAACGAGTTAATTTAGATTTCTCCCTGCAAAATTTCCACCGAAATTTAAGACTGTTGGGAACCTTCTTCGGAAGAATCGGGAGAATAGCCAGATACGGAAAGCGCCCATTCTATTTGACTGACGATGCCCCTGAGCATAGCTACTTCTGTATCGGCAGGCTGAGCGCGATTGAACAGTTGTCGCAATTTTTGCATGCGACTGGCTGCCGTGTGGGGATAGAGAAAACCAACTTTCAGCAACAGAGCTTCCAATTGTTGGTAGTACCCTTCCAGTTGTTCGATGGGAGCGCTCTTTTCCAATCTTGATGGATGTTGGCCAATTGGTAAAGAGGTTTGGTCCCCCTGTAGGGGTTCGGATGACGGTGTCGATGTTTGAAATTTCTGTTTTTGGCCGAGTCTGGCCAGTTCGTACAAACAAATACCGACTGATTGCGCTAAATTTAACGAGGGATATTCAGCACTGGTAGGCAAACAAACATAGCGCTGGGCGTGTTGCAATTCTTCGTTGCTCAATCCCCGTTCTTCCGGACCAAAAATGAGCGCTGCTGGTTCTTGGCGCAACCATTCAAAGGCTGGCTGCGGCGGTTCTAACATAATTTCTCGACGCGCTCTGGCTGTGGTTGCGATCGCTCGGCTACACCCAGTGAGAGCTTCTGGTACGCTAGAGACAATTTGGGCGGAGGCTAAGATATCGCCGGCGTGTACGGCCATATCCACTGCAGATTTGCTTTGCCAATGGCATTGGGGATTGACCAACACCAACTGCCGGTAGCCAAAGTTTTTCATAACCCGCGCGATCGCACCTACGTTGCGTTCTCCGGCAGGTTCCACCAACACCACTTTCAGAGGAAGCACCGAATCTGTCATTTTGATTGAACTAGTTGGATCTTTCGCTAGCAATACTAGCAATACAATAAATAGAAAAAGTCAATTGTAGAATATCTAGAGTTTATATGGGACGTAAAATATTGTTCCGAACGCTGCCGCCGTCGCCGCCACCAACAAAACTCGGTTT
>CAYZHY010000013.1:41273-45770 GCA_964477525.1 uncultured Geitlerinema sp.
GTAAAATATTGTTCCGAACGCTGCCGCCGTCGCCGCCACCAACAAAACTCGGTTTGAGTCCAAAGCCAGGGAGTTCTACCATATTTTAAAATTAGACAATATTTTGTGATTATTTATGACCAAAGTACAGCCAAAGCTAATTCTTCATGGGGGCGCTGGAAGTTCTTTACAAAGCAAAGGCGGCATCGATGCCGTTCGTCAGTCCCTACAAAAAGCGATCGCGCAAGTTTATAATCTACTTGCCGATGGCGTTACTGCTAAAGAAGCCGTCGTTCAGGGATGTCGGATTTTGGAAGATGACCCCATTTTTAACGCCGGTACCGGTTCGGTATTGCAATCAGATGGGCAAATTCGCATGAGTGCGGGATTCATGGATGGTACCCGCCAAAGCTTTAGCGGGGTTATCAATGTCTCCCGGGTACAACATCCCATCGATTTGGCGCAAAAATTGCAGCAACAGCGCGATCGCGTTCTCTCCGATTGCGGTTCCCAAGAACTTGCCCGCGAGCTACAATTGCCCGTTTACGACCCTAGTACGGAAAAACGCTTGCAAGAATGGCTGCAAGACCGCAAAGGTGCCTTTCAGCGTTCCATGGCAGATGTGGTGGCAGAATCTGCTGGTCGGGGAACCATTGGTGTCGTAGCTTTCGATGAAAATGGCAATTTGGCAGCGGGTACTTCCACCGGCGGCAAAGGATTCGAACGAGTGGGTCGCGTCAGCGATTCGGCGATGCCAGCGGGTAATTATGCCAACCCTCAGGCAGCCGTAAGCTGTACCGGTATTGGCGAGGATATTATTGATGAGTGTTTGGCTGCGAGAATTGCCATTCGGGTGAGCGACGGTTGGTCGTTACAAGATGCATTTAGGCGTTCGTTTTCGGAAGCAGAAAGCCGGCAGCGAGATTTGGGGGCTATTGGTATCGACCAAAACGGCCATATTGCTTGGGGCAAAACCAGCGATGTTATTTTAGCCGGTTTTCACAACGGCGATCGCATGGGCGATTGTTTGGAAGCTGCTTCCGGAACGGTTGTCGATCGCATAACCTAAGCAACCCTGTTGTAGCTGCATCTCCCAACTTCGGGACGCTCGGTATGCTCAAATTGCAATTTGTCACCGCTCGTGATTCAATAGAATTATGGCATTCAAGTTGCCCAACATGGAAAATCGAGACCGTTCCATTGTCGGGACGGTTGGTTAATCCAGTTTGCAACAATCGGCCGGGATGCCCTAACAATATCGATATCTTGGGAATTTTTTCCTGAGACGAACCAACATCCCAAATGTTTTTTTGTATCAAGTTAGCAAAACGGATCGGTAAATCAAGATGGATTTAATTTTATCTTCTGGCACTCTAATTTATGCTGGTATGCTAGCAGGCTCTTTCGTGCTAGCTGTCGTATTAATGTTTCTCCTGCGTGCTGTCAAGCTCATTTAAGCTCGTTTTTAGTCCTGAGAAGCTAAGAAAAAGGGGGCTACTGGGATAGACTTTTGCTATTTCTATCCCAAAAATGCTCCCTCATAAATTAGAATAGAATCTTTGCTGGTTTTACTGGACCAAGGCTTTGCTTTGTTCGTCTGTTTCGGCTTTGCTGTTTGTTTCTTCAGACTCAGCTTTGAGCTTCAAGAACTCTTCCAGTTGCGCTTCAATTTGTTCGCGTACCAACTGTCGGTATTCCCCGAAATGTTCGTAGAGGGCACAAATCGACAGGTAGTGTTGCCAAAGCCGGGGCTTGTGGCGCATGATGTTGAACAGATAAATCCAGAATTTCCAGCGGGTCTTGCGTACGACACCTTGACGCCACAGAACCAATAGCAAGGCCCGAAGGCTGGTCCAGTTGGGTTGGCGCAAAGGACTCTTGTGTTTGGGTTGTGCCAGCGTCATGTAGTGGCGATAGGTCCGGTCTAGATAGCGTTCGGGTTTGTACAGTTCCCAGAAAGCTTGGATGTACTCCCGGGCAATGTCTTCCACGGGTCGTGTGGGAACAAAGTTCATCAACGTGGTTTGGTTGCCATTCCCTCGCTCGTCTAGCAGGCGACCTTCTTGTTCCAAGCGATTCCACAAAGCCGTGTTGGGCAGGGCTTGCAGCATGCTGAACATAGCCATGGGAATGGATGTTTGTTCCACAAAGCGAATAATGCGATCGCCAGCGCCAGCTTTTTCGCCGTCAAAACCGATAATAAAGCCAGCAGTAACCCGCAAACCGCTACGGGCAATTTTCTCTACCGACTCGGAGAGGGGATCGCGGGTATTTTGAAACTTCTTGGTGACCTTGAGGCTGTCTTCGTCTGGGGTTTCGATGCCGAGGAATACCGCATTGAAGTTGGCCTCCAGCATCATATCCATCAGTTCTTGGTCTTGGGCCAGGTCCACCGAAGCTTCTGTATTTAAGAAAAAGGGATAACCGCGATCGCGCATCCAATCCCGCAAAGCCGGCAGCAACTGTTTGACATTGCGTTTGTTGCCGATAAAGTTATCGTCTACCAAGAAAACGCTACGCCGCCAGCCCAACTCGTACAGACGGTCCAATTCTGCCAGCAACTGTTCGGGTGTTTTGGTGCGGGGTTTGCGACCGTACAAAACGATAATATCGCAAAACTCGCATTGGAAAGGACATCCCCGGGAAAATTGCACCGACATGTTGTCGTAGGCATCTTTTTCTAACAGATCGAAGCGGGGAATGGGGGTTTGGGTAATGTCGGGTTTTTCATCGGCGCGGAATACCCCCTCGGTTTCGCCCCGTTCTAGGGCTTCTACAAACATGGGCAGGGTGATTTCCCCTTCGTCTAAAATTAAATAATCAGCGCCCATGGACTTGACGGTTTCCGGAACCGCTGTGGGATAAGGACCGCCCAAAGCGACCTTTTTGCCCCGTTGTTTGGCAGCTTGGATTTGGGTTTGCAGGTCATCTTGTTGGACAATCATCGCGGAAAACATGACCAAATCCGCCCATTCCCATTCCTCTTCGGTTACCGATCGCACGTTACGATCGACTAGTTTGTATTCCCAGGTTTGGGGGAGAATGGCGGCAACGGTAATCAATCCCAACGGTGGCAGCAAAGCTTTGCGTTCCACCAAAGCCAGTGCCTTTTCAAAGGACCAAAAACTTTTGGGAAACTGAGGATATACTAATAAAACGCGCATACCAAAATGCCTTTACTTGAATAGTTTCAAAGAGTTTAAGTGCGGAAGAACCATCCCTCGATGGTAGCAAATGCTAAAAAGGATCCATGTTTGGAAACTGCCCATTTTTAGACAGTCATTATAAAGGAAGCGATCGCTATTTCGCTAGCAAGCTGAAATTGAGTCAAGCTTAACGCAGATATAGGCAAGCAGGCTAGAAAATTTAGATTTTTTTTGCCAAAATTTATTTATTTTTGCACGTTTCCAAACAAGTAAATTGAATTCTATAATTGCTGTTCGTTTATTTAGGCGTTTGCCTTCCCGGCATCTTTCCCATTTATCCATCACTATACATAAAAGAAGCTAGCATAGTGGTTCTTTAGCGGCCATGGTCGGCGAACTGTTTCAGAACATCGGCAAACGTACTGCAAGTTTCTGGCAAACCAAAGGTAGCGGGATGCACGGGAGTTTCGTAAGTAAAATGGCGGTTGTACATGCAAAATCGGTCCCAGGGAGAGAGTTCGATTTTGACCCCCACCCATCGCAAAGTGGCAATCAGAAAATTCGCCAACTGCGTTGTAAGGGGAATCCGGAAGTATATTCTTTTGCCAAAATACCGGCAAGTTTCTTCGACAGCTTGATTTAGGGTAATTGGCAAACTACCCAATATCATATACGAAGATGTTGCTTCTGGTTTGTTCCCTTGCAACAGATAGTTCACAATCGTAGCAATATCTTGAGCGTGGATAAAATGAAAGCTGCTATCGGCACGAAAGAAGCGAATCAAAGAAATCCAGCGGGTAATTTCGGGAAAACCACGGGATAGGTGAGAGTAAGGATGGTTTTCGTCGCCACCGAGAACCAAGGTGGGAAACAAAACTTGGATGCGAGGCGCGATCGCGAGTTGCGATAAATGTTGCAAGCAAGTATATTTAGAACGAATGTATTCTGTCCCGTACTCTCCCGCCGCTTTCAAAGGTTGGTGGTAATGGTCCAAAACGCTGGCAGTGGAAAAATAAATAACTTGCTGGCAGACTTGCGGGTCTAACAGTTCCAGCAATCGCATGGTTTTCACCACATTGATATCGTAGGTTTCGCTAACGCCTCCCCACACGGTTGCCACCAAAACCGCCGCATCAACCGTTGCCAGCACATCGGCAAAGCTTTCGATATTCCGCAAATCTCCCTGCAAAAGAGTAATTCGAGAGTTATCTTGCCAAGAAAATTGTAGTTTATCGGGATTGCGAACCAATAAGTACAGGTGAAAGTCGCTCTCGCGTAAGAGCGTTTGCACGATATAGTGACCGATACAGCCACTAGCACCTGTGATGAAGATGGTTTTCATAGGAATCGTTCGTTTTGGGAGGGGGAGGAG
>CAYZHY010000014.1:0-42461 GCA_964477525.1 uncultured Geitlerinema sp.
AAGCCTTGATGGAATGTTTTTCCCAACCCAGAGAAGCTCAAGCAATGGGCAATCGTGCTCGGGAATTTATCTTTGAACACTACACTTGGGATCAAGTAGCTTCTAGACTAATCGAAGTGTATACCAAGATATTGGAGGAGAAATAACAATGAGCAATCAAACTGTTATTTTTTTACATTCACCTCGTTCGGGTGGCACCACGCTAAACTCCATATTAAGATATCAATATGGAATTGAATCATTACATTCGTTTCGTAATGGCTTCACTAGAGATAGTATAGACTCTTATTTGGAACTTCCCAGTTTCAAACAGAACCAAATTAAATGTTTTAGAGGTCATATAATTTTCGGGTTGCATGAATATATATCCACCCCTTGTACTTATATTACAATAGTACGTCATCCTATTAAGCGTGTTCTTTCCTTGTTCGGATACATATCTGGAAAGCGAGGAAATAATTTGTACCAACCCGAATCTCAATACAAATTGGAGAAATTTCTTGATGAAGGTCATCCTGCATATATACCCAACGACCAAGTGCGTAGAACTGCGGGCATTACAAGAAATCGAGTAATTCATGTATCAAGTATAGAAACGGCTAAAAACCATATAGAAAACAATTTTGCAGTTATCGGAATTACTGAATATTTCGATCTAAGTATACTTTTAATGGAAAAAGTATTGAATTGGAAAAAGAAACCTTGGTACGTTAAAAATAACTATCACGGCAGTGGTCGCATGTTTTCTCAAATTCCAACTCATTTAATAGATAAAATTCAATCTCAAAACCAGTTAGATATTGAATTTTACAATTATTTATTGGATAAGTTTCACAAACACGTAACCAATATCAATCTATCCAATAATGAATTATACAGATTCCAGTTCTTAAATGAAAAGATAGTGAATAAAATGGCTCCTCCAATTCTTTTTTTAATTCGTCAATTGAGAAATAAGTAAATTGTTTGGCGTTTATTTTGACAAAATACTTCAAACTTGAATTTATTATTTCGCACAGTTATACCATCTCTTTAAAATTCTGCAAGAAACGATTGGGGCGTTTTTGTAGGGGCGCTTTGCGAAGTGCCCCTACTGGGGTAATTGGAAAAATTCAATACGATTGTTGTTTTCCAGAAATGGTATTATATGCACAATCAGGTTGAAAAACCATAATTATTAATAGAATTTGTTTACAAATATATATAGCAATTGCTCAAAGCAGCTAATTTTTCATTTTATTAATTGAGATCCCAATCAATGTTGGAATTTCCTCTTAGTTTTGCCCCCTCAATTCAATCTTGTAGATGAAACCTTTCCCGCCTTGGAGCAAACGTTTTTTCAAACGGGCCGTTGTAGCTGGGTTGCTCGTTCTTGTTAGCGCGATTCCTGTGCAACTTGCGATCGCGTACCACCAATATCCCCAGCCACAAGCCATCTTGACCCTAGGCGGAAACCAACAACGAGAAATCTTTACTGCTAAATTTTCTCAAAAGCATCCTTCTCTTAATATTTGGGTATCTTCCGGTCAAAGTGCCATTGAAGCTTTTCAGATTTTCCAAGAAGCTGGCGTACCTATCTCGCGCGTTCGCCTAGATTTTCAGGCTGTCGATACGGTTACCAACTTCACTTCCATGGTGGACGAATTGCAAAACCACAACATCCACCACGTATACTTAATCACCTCCGACTTTCACATGCCACGGGCAATCGCGATCGCTACCATTGTCTTTGGCAGTCGCGGCATAGCCTTCACCCCAGTTCCCTATCCTACCGATACTTCTGGCGAATCTTTCCTGAAAATTGTACGAGATGTTATCCGTTCTGTAATTTGGTTGGTCAGCGGCTACACGGGTGCCAATTTCGTACCACCAAAAGCAACCTAACCAAACCAAACGATTCGCCTATTAACCCCTTCCAAATTTTTTATAGTATCCCCATGTTCGAAAAATGCAACTCGATCGCTACAAAATAGGTTCCTATACCCCAGGCGCTTCCTTCATCAAACAAATTCTCTGGTACTTCATCGGCGATTCCCTAGTTCGCAGTCGCTGGCTGCCATTTTCTGGTTTCAAAGTTGCCATTCTGCGCTGCTTCGGTGCCCAAATCGGCCAGCAAGTACGCATCAAACCCGACGTGCAAATCAAATTTCCCTGGCGCTTGCAATTAGGGGATTTTGTCTGGCTGGGAGAACGGGTGTGGATTGACAACTTAGCGCATGTCACCATCGAAAGCCACGTTTGCATTTCCCAAGATGTTTATCTCTGTACGGGAAACCACGATTGGAGCGATATCTCATTTTCCTTACAAACCGAAGAAATTTATATCGAACGGGGCAGTTGGATTGCTGCTAGAGCTGCGATCGCACCTGGGGTCAAAATCGGTTGCGGTGCAGTTTTGAGCTTGGGTAGCATCGCCACCCACTCTCTAGAGTCCATGACTATATACACAGGCAACCCCGCTCAGCCTATCAAAAAACGCGCGATCGCAAAACCACAAGAAAAATACGACGTTGAGTAGCTCTGCTAGTCCTCTACAAAAACCAGAGCCAAGCGATCGCTTGCACCCATTTCTATAAATAGCATTCAAAAATTTTTTCGCTTGGAGCAAGTCTGTCCCAAGCTAGCTTCGTGCGTTTTGTGTCCGTAACTTTAGCTACAGCAGCAGAAACTTCGATCGCACCAAAAACAAATTCTGACTTACCGATCGAAAATTTACAAAAATTAAATAACCATCTGATTCCGGACTGGCAAACCAAACATAGAAAAAGTAATCAGACCAAACTCATACGGAATCTAATTTTTCTAGATCGCGATCGTGTCGTAGGAAAAGTGCCCCTCAATTCTCCTAAAAAGCATTAAAAGGGCAACCACGGAGAATACCCGGACAAAAATTTGTGGTTTTTGTTTGCGGATTTTGGTTCGCTTCTCATCTCAGGTCTGCCATACATTTTTTTTACACAGAATTGTTTTCTAATTCGCAGATCGCACATTCACGGCATTCAATAACCATCTAATTCCAGAAAAATAAACCAAAAATAGTAGCCGCTATCAGAAAGTTCGAGTCTACTTCCAGCCTTATCCTCTGCTATACCGGTAAATAAATTTATTCATGTCAGAAAATATCGCAACGAAAAATGCCGCAGAACGCAAACTTACCTTTGTCTTATGCTTAAAATTATTACCTCGCAATTACTTCCCACTTTCAAAAAACAAGCCGCATCAGAATCTGGTGAAATAACTTCGCGAAAACTGGCACCGCATCGCTTGCAACTATCCATCATTACCCAATTTTTCCCGCCAGATTATGCTGCCACCGGACAACTCATTGCCGACTTGTCCACTCGCTTGCAGCAGTTGGGCCTGCAAGTGAAAGTCTTTTCCGCACAACCCGGATACGCTTTCCAACAATCAAAAGCTCCTGCCAAAGAAACAATGTCTGGTGTTCGAGTTCGACGTTCTAGTATTCTGCGTCGCTCTCCCCAACGCATTCGGGGGAAACTCCTAGGGGGCATACTTTTCTTCCTACGCGCCACCGTTCACCTGTTGAGATCGGCCAACCGCGGCGACCTGCTGTTGCTAACCACCGAACCTCCTTACCTTCCCATCCTGGGATATTTTGCCCACATATTTTTTGGTCTGCCCTATGTTTGCCTGATCTACGACCTCTACCCCGAAGTAGCGGTCAAGCTGCGCGTCGTCCACCAAAACCACTTCATCGTGCGCTTTTGGAAGTGGATGAACGGTTTGGCATGGAAAAACGCCTCGCAAATCGTCGTGCCCAGCCAAACCATGAAAGACCGCATTTGCGCCCAGTATCCCCAACTGATGGAAAAAATCTCCGTCATCCACAACTGGGCTGACCCGGACAATATCCAACCCATTCGCAAGCAAGATAACTGGTTTGCCCATAAATACGAACTGGTAGACAAGTTTGTCGTTCTCTACTCGGGCAACATGGGGCGCTGCCACGATATGGACACCATTCTCGCCGCTGCCGAACAGTTGCGCCACGAACCAGTTCAATTTGTTTTTATTGGTAACGGTGCCCAGCGCAGTTACTGCGAGGAACAAGTAGAAAAGCTGGGGTTGAACAATTGCTTGTTTTTACCCTATCAAGATCGTTCCGTGCTGCCCTATTCCCTAACGGCTTGCGACCTATCTTTGGTCAGCTTACGCCCGGGGCTGGAAGGGTTAATCGCCCCCAGCAAACTGTACGGTATTCTAGCAGCAGGACGACCGGTTGCTGCCATTTGCGAACCTCATTCTTATTTACGCAAGCTTTTATCGGCGGCCAACTGCGGCAAAGCCTTTGAAAGCGGTTGCGGCAAACACTTGGCAGATTTTATCCGCCAACTCAAAAACCGACCAACCCTAAGACAAGCCATGGGACGTTCGGGCCGTCGGTATCTCCAACAACAATTTACCCTGGAAACGATCGCGCGAAAATATTTTAAAATTTTATCTTGGAATGGTTCCAGAAACCGCTAGCCAACGCCAAAATGGTTTGGTAGCACTGCGATCGCTATTTTCTTCCCACACCCCACCCCCTAGTTCTTTATCTTTTACTATTAATACCAGAGCGAATAATCCAATAACTTATAGTTAGTGTCAAAACAGCGAGCGCCAGTCCAATCAAATCCAAGCCGGTATCTTTTTTAAAATCGAACAATACGATTTTTCGCGAAACAGCAATCAAAGAAGTCCCGATCGCTAACTCCAACTGGATATAATGCTGCTGCAAATAGGCCGTAATATTTTCCATAATTTCCAAGGCAATTAAAATATTGAGAAATAACCCAAAAATGGGAAACAAACTTTCGGTAAGAGAACCCAGCGAGTGAAAAGACAACTGCTGGACCAGAGCCACCACCAGATCCACAACTGCCACCAGCAAGACAATGACCATCACCAGGGTCAAAAATTTAGAAATCTGACCCTCCAGCTGTTCGACTCGATACAGAAACTGTTCGTCTTGTAACTCTTTGAGGAAACGCCGCCAAAATCTTTTGAATCGCACCACTGCTGCCCAACGCGATCGCCAATCACCACGATTTTAAGTCCCAGTTGGCAGTAATGGCTAGCGCCAAGAACGGGTAGTTTTTTCGGGAAAATCCTTAAATCCTCGGAAGGCTTCGTTTACCATAGTGGGGAATCTTGAAATTCATCCATCTAGTCATATCGCTTTCTACCTATGAGCATTGCAACGACCAAACCTCCCAAAATTAAATTCGGTACCGATGGTTGGCGCGGCATTATTGCCGACGACTTCACCTTCGCCAACGTTCGTAAAGTTACCCGCGCGATCGCCAGTTACTTGAAAACCGCCTATACCCAAGACAAACCCGTCTTAATCAGCTACGACCCGCGTTTTCTTGCCGACGAATTTGCCGGAACAGCCGCCCAAGTTCTCGCGGAATTGGGTTGGTCGGTGAAAATCGTACAGCGGGATTGTCCGACCCCAGTAATCGCCTACAATGTCCAGCAAATGGACACCGCTGGCGCTTTGATGTTTACCGCCAGCCACAATCCCGCCAACTACTGCGGCATTAAGTACATTCCCGACTATGCCGGACCTGCAACCACAGAAATTACCGATACCATCGTTGCCAATATCGACACCGCCAGCGACGAACCAGTTGGCAAAGATTATTCCGACAGAATTTCCCAGTTCGATCCCAAAAACAGCTACCTGCAATTTCTGTATATCCGCCTGGATGTCGCTAAAATCCGCAGTGCCAAACTAAAAGTGAAATACGATGCCCTCTACTCCACCACCAGAGGGTATCTCGACGAAGCGTTGGACCATTGCGGCTGCCAGGTAGAATCTTTTAATACCCATCGCGATGTTTTGTTTGGCGGTGGCATGCCAGAACCCAAAGCCGAACAGCTGCAAGACCTAGTGGCGGCGGTTAAAAGAGACCAAGCAGATTTGGGATTGGCTACCGATGGCGATGGCGATCGCTTTGGCGTGGTAGACGAACAAGGCAATGTTCTGACCCCCAATACCATTTTGTTGGTACTTGCCCGCCATTTGGTGAAAAATAAAGGCCAGACCGGTGCGATCGTCCGGACGGTGGCAACCACCCATTTATTGGATAGTTTGGCTGCCAAATACAACTTGCCTATCTACGAAACGGCTGTTGGCTTTAAGCACGTAGGCGCGAAAATGCGGGAAACCGACGTTCTCATCGGCGGCGAAGAATCTGGCGGGTTGAGCGTTCTCGGTCACATTCCGGAAAAAGATGGCATTCTGGCCGATTTGTTAATTGCCGAAGCCATCGCCTACGAAGGCAAACCCCTCAGCCAGTTAGTGGAAGAAGCGATCGCGGAAGCCGACGGACCGGTCTACAACCAGCGGTTGGACTTGCATCTGGAAGAAGAACGCAAGCAAGCCATTCTGGAAAAATTTGGCAACCATCCCCCCAAAGAAGTTGCCGGTATTGGCGTTAAAGAAGTAGGACGCAAAGATGGGACCAAACTCTATCTAGAAGATGGTGGTTGGGTGTTGCTGCGTCCTTCCGGAACCGAACCCTTGATGCGCGTTTACCTAGAAACCACCTCAGCGGAAAAACAAAAACAGCTGAGTGCTTACATGCAAGACGCCATCCAAAACCAATAACCATCCATAAAAATACAATCGGGGCAACTCCTGGTTTCCCCGATTGGTTCTTGACAAATATTCAAGTTTGTGGTATATGGCAATTTTACTGGCATCCATGTTCGTGGGATTTTGGCTCATCGCGATCGCGATCGTGGCCATGCAAAATGCCGAACCCGTCACCTTGGGATTCCTTACGTTTCAATCGGTGGAAATGCCCTTTGGTTTTGTTTTTGCTTGCAGCGTTGCTGCCGGCCTGGTAGCCGGCGGTTTGTGGCAACTATGGTGGCCGGTGAAAACCAAGAAAAAACAGCGCCGACCCCGCCCTCAAAACCAGCTCTAGACAGCGTAAACTTGCCCGTTGAGCAACAAACGGGTAATTCCCTTCGCTTGTAAGTACGGTCTTACCTTTTGAAACAGCTGCGCATCGGGAACCTTGCACACCCGTTGGGCGCGGCTAGCGAAGCGACGCGCTACCCGGTGGTTGTCAAAAACCGGCAAAGCAATCTGCTCGGTTTCCGGTTGGGGAATTTTGCCCAAATCGCTGAAATCCCGCAACGGACGGGTAATCAACTCCGAACCGCGATCGACCACCAAATAGCAAGTTTTGGGAAAAGAAGCCGCCTGTAACGGCAGAATTTGAATTTCATCATCCGGCGATCGCGAACTGCTGGAAAAAGAAAACTGCCGGCTATCTGAAGTTTCCGTTTCTGCGTCTAGATCCTCGTCTTCAAAGTCTTCGAAATCCTCTTCTTCGTCGAGGTCCAGATCTTCCCCAACACCAAAAAAGCTTTCCGCGATCGTTTCCTGCCACTGTTGGGTGCTTTCTGGCTGTCGATCTGCTTCTTGCGATTCGTAGGCACTGCCAGTGTCTGCCCGGTCGTAGCTAGATTCTTCTTCAGAAGAGAGCAGATCTAATTGTTGGTCCGAGCGAGCTTCATCTGTCTCCGAACGTTCGGCCGATTCCGCTGACGAAGAAGCCGTGGGATAAGCTGGCTGCTGTTCGTCAGTCTGCGTTTGGGAAGATGTTTCTGCAGGAATAGAAGGGCGTTTGCGCTTGCGTCGCAACGGTGAAGCCGATTCTGAGGAGTTTTCCTCTGTGGTTGCCGCCGACTTGGTTGACGGCATAGGCGTTTCTTCGGCTTCCGATACGTTACTTTGAGCGCGAACTGTGCGTTTTTGCTGAATGAGCGATTCGTACTCCGATTTGGGGAGAGTACTTTTCAAAAAACGACTAATTGTAGAATTGCTTACCCCGTACCGACTCGCCAGGGTCAGCGTGGTTTCCTCTGGCTGTCGGTATAGTTGGAGAATTTCCTGTTTGTCAGCGTCCGTAAGTTTCTTAGAAGCCATGAATTGACCGTGTTACGGTAAGTACAGCGGCAACTGGAGTTGCTGGGAACCTGAAAAGACAAGGTTTTGTGGGAACTTCCTAAAATGGTTCCCGGGAACCACCAGCGAACGTTCGCTAACAAGCACACTACTACCTGTCCCGCCACCCACAGAAACGTTTCTTCAAGGTTTCCTTTAAGCACGAGTCGTGCGACGGCGGGCGCGGCGCGAACGAGATGGTGCCATAGATAGACTATACTCTAAAGCCGCACCAATCCAGAATAACACGCCAGCTAGAACGTAAAATACTTCTAGCAAAGCACCACTTTGATAGTCAGGCAAGCGGGTATCGGCATACTTAAACCACATATCGGCAATAAATAAGCAAAATGTGGCAAAAGCGATCATTTGCCAGGAACGGGAAGATTTTCCACCCCAAAAGGCTAGCAGCAAAGCTGTGGCAATGACCAACAAGAAGACATCAGCGATGATATAGAATAAATTCACTGTATCGGCAACAGGAGCCAATTGTTGGTCCACAGTTTTTGCCCATTGGGGAACATTGTTGGTAGTTTCTTCCGATGTTACCGGCTCGTCAGAAGCTTCTGGTGATGCTTCTGACGATGTTTCCGGCGATGCTTCTGTTTGGTTGTTGGGAGCTATTTCTTCGACAGCAGCTGAATCTGACCCGGAAACCTCAGAAACTTCTTGAGGATTGGATAACCATATAGCAAAAGCCGTACCTGCTACAATAATACCTGCCAAAACTGCCCACTGCCAAATTTCTAAGTTCAAGCGTCGGGAAATAACCGCTAGAATCATGCTAATCCCGATCGCCACATAACTCAGCAAGTAAAAGAAATCTGCTGGAGATACGTCAACAGAGAGCTGAAACAATCGCTCCCACAGACCAAAAAGCAAGCCTGCAATCAGGTAGCTAAACATACCGATGCAAATGCCTGCCCAAACGTTTCTCCCACTTACAATTCTGGGACTTAACCAGTTGCGCAAACACAACAATCCTGCAAATAGAAAAGCACCCAGTTCTAGAACGTAGGTTCCATCCACATACCACGAAGGATTGTCTGCTCCTGGTATGGTGGCGCTGAACAGTAGAAAAAACATCAAAGAAACAAACCCCCACACGATACCAGCGATGACGAGGGTTTGAGAAGACAACAAAGCTTGCCAAATGTTAGATACTTTCTGGGAGGTACTGCTCATGGATTTTCCTCGCACAGACATCGATGAGTGGTCAATTATGAATATTGACACTCCCACGAATTCTATTCGTGGGATTCTTGGTTCAGCCACACAACTTACCAGGCAAGCTCTCGCCCAACTGACAGAGGTTGTCGTGTCCCCAAGCGTGAATTCCCCCATGCCCTGGGGTACTCAATCCTTTTCTCAAGATGGTAACTTGGCACTGCCAAGCTACCAGATTTCATAAGAAGGTTGGCGCTCGAAAACCAGCAAAATTTGAAATCGAGATGGTATCAAACCGGGCCAAACTGCAATAGTTCTTAAAAGCGATACCTATCTTCCCTCCCGTCGTTAGCAGAGAAGCTAGTGGGGGATAGAAGGGAGAACTCCCCTTAGGATGGTCTATTTAAGCAACGGTCCAAAGTTTTCCCAGCGGAGATTTTTTCATCCAATCCAGAAATTGTTTTTTTTCCGATGCTTCCATATCCTCCAAGATATCCAAAGCCCGCTCTGTAAAACTAGCATTTCCAAAGTAGGATTTGCCCAAACGGTGCAGTTCTTGCAGCAAGGTAATTAGGTGGTGTTCCTGCCAGTTGGGAACTGAAGGATCTTCGAGAGGGTCGATTTCCAGCCACTTTTTCACCTGTTGAGGTTGTTCGGCTTGGGGAAAACGCCACTGGCTGAGTATGTTCGCCAGTTCTTTTTGAAAGGAACCAGCTTGCCGCTTACCAAGCAAATCCTCCACATCGAAATAGACAGCTTGTAACAAGAGCAAGCAAGCTTGCGTAAAGAAAGGAGCTACATCACCGCTAGCGCCCGCATGCAGGTTTTCTTTGAGCTGTTCGATACGAACTTTGCCCCACACACTATAGCGGTCTTCTTCTTCTAACAGTACGCAAGCCTTCCCCCGGTTATCGGTCAGTTCCCGCCAAAAGGCCCTGGCTTCATCAGCTTGCTGGGTGTTAAAAACTGTAATCAGGCGAAATGTTTGTCCCTGATAGTTCAAAATTGGAATTTGCTGACCGCTTTTGGGGTGTTGAACGCTAGAAACTTCAACATCCTGCTGTTTCAGAATAAACATGACACTTTAAAGAGACTCCTCAACGAGCCAGAAGTGCACTAATCACGATGCAAGAGCAATTCAATAAAATTGCTATCAATAGCATCATTCCCCTAACTTAACTAGGTGTTACATGCAGTTGCCCAACTTGACTCAGAGCCAGGCGATCGCCCGTCGAATTGACGTTGATACTTCGATCTATCTTAGTCCATAACGCAACGTTGTCTGAATAGTTTGGTGGCATGGGAGCATGGGAGCATGGGGGCATGGGGGCATGGTCGAAAACAATTCATTGTACTTTATCTATGTACTTTTCTATCTTCCACGCTCGGTACGCGCGATCGCCTTCAGCTACAGACTTGCCTTATCCCCCCATAGCTGGGTATAATTGAACCGGCGCAATGGCAGTTGTTGCTTAAAAACGACCCTTGCGAGGGTGCGTAACTCAGGCGGATAGAGTAGCTGCCTTCTAAGCAGCGAGTCGCAGGTTCGAGTCCTGCCGCACCCGTGTTTTTTTTCTAGAAACCAAACAGCGATCGCTTCGTGCATTCAGCTCGTTGATTGCTATTTTATTTGTTGATCGGTACCTTCATACTTTTTTTAGAGGAGGATGGCTGCTAACAATCCCCCCTTTCCCGTAAAATAGCAGGGTGACATCGATCGCTTTTTGCTATCGCGCATCCTAATCAAACTTTATGGATTTTTCTGCAATTTCCGCACAGCTGAATGTCGGCGCTATTTTGCCAGAAAGTATCGTTGTGGGAACCCTGTTGCTGGTTCTCATTAGCGATTTAATTATGGGGCGTTCCTCTTCGCGATGGACCCCTTACCTAGCGGTGGCTGGCTTGTTGGCTGCCATGGTTTCCCTGTTCTTTCTTTGGGATAGTGCAGAACCCATTGCCTTTTTGGGTAGCTTCAGCAGCGATAACCTCAGCATTATCTTTCGTGGCATCATTGCCCTCTCGACTGTCTTTACGATTTTGATCTCGGTCTCCTATGTGGAGCGTAGCAGTACGTCGATGGCTGAGTTTATCGGCATTCTGCTCGCTGCTACCCTGGGAGCGATGTTCCTGTCGGGAGCCAACGAACTGGTCGCTGTTTTTATTTCCCTGGAAACTTTGAGTGTGTCTTCGTATATCCTCACCGGATATATGAAACGCGATCCCCGTTCCAACGAAGCGGCTTTGAAATATCTCTTAATTGGAGCGGCCAGTTCGGCGATTTTCCTGTACAGTGCCTCGCTGCTATACGGTTTCTCCGGCGGGGAAACCAACTTAGGGGAAATTGGTGCCAGTTTGGCAGCTACCAGTGGTGACAATTCCCTGGTTATTATTATCGCCTTAGTGTTCGCGATCGCGGGCATCGCGTTCAAAATTTCTGCAGCTCCTTTCCACCAATGGACTCCTGACGTATACGAAGGGTCTCCCACCCCGGTGGTTGCCTTCTTGTCTGTCGGTTCCAAAGCGGGCGGTTTTGCCCTAGCCATTCGCCTGTTACTCTCCATTTTTCCCGCTGTCAGCGAACAGTGGCACTTTATTTTCACTGCCCTCGCCATTCTCAGCTTGGTTTTGGGCAACGTGGTGGCTTTGGCACAAACCAGCCTCAAACGCATGCTGGCGTATTCTTCCATCGGTCAAGCCGGCTTTTTGATGATTGGGTTGATTGCCGATACGGAAGCTGGCTATTCCAGCACCATTTTCTACCTGCTGGTTTACCTGTTCATGAACTTGGGAGCTTTCGCCGGCGTTATTCTGTTCTCCCTACGTACTGGAACCGACCAAATTAGCGAATACGCGGGATTGTATCAAAAAGACCCCTTGCTCACGGCTGCTTTGAGCATTTGCCTGCTGTCTCTCGGCGGCATTCCACCTTTGGCTGGTTTCTTTGGCAAACTGTATCTATTCTGGGCAGGTTGGCAAGCCGGTTTGTATTTTCTAGTATTTTTGGGATTGATTGCCAGCGTGGCCTCCATCTACTACTACATACGAGTTGTCAAAATGATGGTGGTCAAAGAACCCCAGGAAATGTCCGAATCCGTCCGCAACTATCCAACTGTTAGTTGGAGTTTGCCCGGCATGCGTCCGCTGCAAGTGGGACTGGTTCTGTCTATGGTCGCTGCTGGCCTTACCGGTATCTTATCCAATCCTATATTTACCATTGCCAATCGAGCAGTCACCCAAACCCCCTTGATGCAAAACACTGTGGCACAAGTAGAATCAACCCAGAGCATGGCCAACCAATCCCAATCTCCTGAAGACATGGCTTCGAGTTCTCGGTAACGATTCTCGCGATATTGGTTGTTTTTGCGGTCAGAAGCTACAGCAATCTCTTGGCTGGGCTTCTGGCTTTTTTTATGGCAAATTTTTGGCAAAAATGCCACGAGTCTGGCCGGCAAAACGTTCTAACATGGGAATATACGCTCACCCATTTTGGTTCTAAGGTCGTTGAACTGTAGGGTGGGCAATGTCCCCCTACGAGCGCGTTTAGTTTCATTTTGTAGCTATAGCAATGGTCCCAAGAACCGGTGCCTTTGGCATCATCACTAAAGTTTCTAATTTGAAAACAATTTAGCCATTATGTTGCCCACCATTTTAGGCTAGACGCTCTACTAGACACCCCACTGCCGCCATTGATTAAACTTTCATGAACGTTGAGATTCTCTCCTCAGAGGAAATTCGCCGCACCATTACTCGTTTGTCCTCGGAAATTATCGAACGGACAGCGGATTTAGAGCATTTGGCCCTTCTCGGCATTTACACCCGGGGCGTGCCTTTGGCTCATTTACTGGCAGAGCAAATCCAAGCCTTGGAATCAGTGGAAGTTTTCGTGGGGGCTCTCGATATTACCTTCTACCGCGACGATTTGGACCAAATTGGCTTGCGTACTCCTGCCAAAGATAATATTCCCCCCAGCATCAGCGGCAAAACCATTGTTTTGGTCGATGATGTAATTTACACCGGACGTACCATTCGCGCTGCTCTCAATGCCATTTACGATTACGGTAGACCCCAAGCCGTACGTTTGGCTGTCTTGGTAGACCGCGGACACCGAGAATTGCCCATTCACCCGGATTTTATCGGCAAAAATCTACCAACTTCGAGAGACGAAAAAGTAAAAGTATGCCTGCAAAGTATTGATGGCAAAGATACTGTCGAACTACTGAAAACGCCTACTTATAGCAACTATCCTTTATGAGCGAACCATCTGCCAATGCCAACGCTGCCGGTGAGGCACAAACCCAAACCCGCAAGGCAGACCACCTGCGTGTCTGTCTGGAATCCGACGTTCAATTTCGTCAAACCACCACGGGATTGGAACGCTATCGTTTCGTTCACTGCTGTTTGCCGGAACTCGATGGTGCTGAGGTTGATTGCAGTACCAGCTTTTTGGGGAAATTTTTACAAGCACCGTTGTTGATTTCTTCTATGACCGGCGGTACGGAAACTGCCAAACGCATTAACGAACGACTGGCAGAAGTAGCCCAATTCTATCAAATTGCTATGGGTGTAGGCTCGATGCGGGTGGCGCTGGAAAAGCCAGAAGTGGTGGATACGTTTGCCATGCGGCGGATTGCTCCCGATGCTTTGCTGTTTGCCAATTTGGGCGCGGTGCAGCTGAACTATCAATATGGGGTTGATGAGTACCAACGGGCAGTGGATTTGCTGCAGGCGGATGCGCTAATTTTGCATTTGAATCCGTTGCAGGAATGCGTGCAGACAAACGGAGATGTTAATTTTCAGGGATTACTTGACAAAATTGCGGATTTATGTTCTAAGGTAAGCGTACCAGTGATGGCCAAGGAAGTAGGCAATGGCATTTCGGCAGCCATGGCACAGAAATTGCAGGCGGCGGGGGTAGCGGCTATTGATGTGGCTGGTGCTGGTGGCACTTCTTGGGCTAAGGTAGAAGGACAGCGTTCGTCGAATGTGAAATCCCGGCGTTTGGGACAAACGTTTGCTGACTGGGGATTGCCGACGGCGGAGTGTTTGGAAAACATTCACCAGTTGGATTTGCCGGTTTCGCTGATTGCTTCTGGTGGCATTCAAAATGGTTTGGAAGTTGCCAAAGCGATCGCATTGGGAGCCGATTTAGTAGGATTGGCCCGACCCTTTCTCCAAGCGGCAGCCGAGTCTTCCGAAGCTGTCTATACGTTAGCGGATATTCTGATGGCAGAAATGAAAACAGCCCTGTTTTGTACGGGCAATGCCAATTTCCAACAACTGCGCCAATCCCAGTGTTGGGAAAAAATTCAATAGATTTTAAATTGACTTGGTAAATTTTTATGCGTAGCTTCTTCAAATATACGTTTGCCACTCTGGTAGGCAGTTTTGTAGGATTATTTCTATTTTTAGGCGTAGGTTTTGGCTCTCTTATATGGCTGATTGTTTCCACAGCCAGCAAAACGGGAGAACCCACCGTTGAAGATAAATCGGTTTTGGTTTTCGATCTATCGGCAAAAATTCGCGATACCCGACCGCAATTGAGCAGCCGCCAGGTGGTAGAAGGTGCTTTGGGTGAATCCGAAGATGAAAGCGTTCTTACATTGCGCAATGTTTTGCAAACGCTGGAAGCGGCGGCGGAAGATGACAAAATCGTGGGGTTGTATTTGCAGGGAAGCACTTCCGAAAATACGACCGGTTATGCCATTTTGCAGGAAGTACGCCAGGCTTTGGACGAATTCAGGGAATCGGGCAAACCCATCTACGCCTACGACCTGAATTGGAGCGAAAAAGAATATTATTTAGCTTCCGCTGCCAATAAATTGTTTGTCAATCCCACTGGTATGGTAGCGATTAACGGCTTTAGTTCCCGTACGACTTTTTACAAAGAGGCGCTGGATAAATACGGCATTGGCATTCAGGTAATTCGTGCTGGGGAATACAAATCGGCGGTAGAACCGTACCAACGTACGGAATTGAGCGAGGCGAACCGCCAGCAAACCCAACAACTGCTCAACGATATTTGGCGGGAATTTCGGATAACAGCCAGCCAAAATCGCGAATTCGACGCGCAAGGTTTGCAACAAGTAGCCAGCGAGTGGGGGTTGATCCAACCACAAACAGCGACATCAAAAAATTTGGTAGATGAGGTGGCTTATTTTGACGAAGTGACGGCGCAATTGCAAGAGCTGACCCAGCAAAGCAGCGAAGATACCACTTCGTTCCGGCAAGTGGGACTGGGAAAATACAAAAGCAGCCTCAACGATGGTTTGGTGGATGGTAGTGAGGAAGAAACCAACAACCAAGTAGCGGTGGTTTACGCAGAAGGAGCAATTGTTCCTGGTAGCGGTACTTTGCAGCAGGTGGGTAGCACTCGATTTAGCAAACAGTTACGTAAATTGCGCGAGGATGATAAGGTAAAAGCCATTGTCATGCGGGTTAACAGCCCTGGGGGCAGCGCTACAGCTTCGGAGGTAATTCAACGGGAAGTGAAACTTACCCAACAAAAGAAACCCATTGTGATTTCTATGGGCAATTATGCGGCTTCTGGAGGATATCTCATTTCTACCTATGGGAGCAAGATTTATGCGGAACCCAATACGATTACGGGGTCGATTGGGGTGTATGGCTTGCTTCCCAACGTTCAGGAGTTGGGGAACGATTTGGGAATTACCTGGGATGGCGTGAAAACCAATCCATTTGCGGATTTAAATACGATTAGCCGTCCCAAAACAGAAGCAGAGATGCAAAAATTGCAGCAGATGGTGCAACAATCCTACGATCGCTTTTTGGCAGATGTTGCCCAAGGTCGGGGGTTGGAACGGTCAAAGGTAGCGGATTTGGCGCAAGGTCGCGTTTGGTCTGGGGTTCAGGCACAAAAGGAGGGATTGGTTGACGAATTGGGTGGTTTGGAAGATGCGATCGCGGAAGCCGCGTCAATGGCAGAATTGGACCAATGGCAGGTGCAGGAATATCCCAAACGGAGCAGTTTTGAAGAACGTTTGTTGAAACAATTCCTACAAAGTCGTGTCGGTGGGGATAACCCAGGTTCGCTGGTGGAAAGCCAGTTGCAGCAGGAGTGGCAGCGCCTCAAACAGCAAATGGAATTGCTGGCGACCCTCAACGACCCACAGCATATCTACGCTCTGATGCCTTATAAAATAGAAATTGATTGATAGAAAGCTAGCAAGCGATCGCTTTAGCTGTTTCCAATAAAGTTTTGTCGGGTGGGTATTGCCCACTCGACTTTTATAAATTGACTTTTTCCAAGAAATTGCAGATTTGGATTAATTTCTCAATAGAGATGCTCTGGTTGCTGGTAATCTAAATAGGCATTTGCCGGTTCAAAATCGCTACAGTTAATCGCTTCTTCGGTAAAAGCATCCTTAGGGCGTACGGTGCATTTGAGTCGATAGTCTCCCGTACAAAAAGCACAGCGATCGCAAGGGATTTGATGTACGCGCTGTATCTGGGCAATGCCTTTTTTGAGATTGCGCCAGAAAGCAGATAGCAGCAAACCTACAAACAACCAAGCAAACAAACTACGAAAAAGGACAAATAGATCGAAGCTCGTGTCAGCCATTACCATAAATCTCCCAATATCAAACACTGTCAAACCAGACTCGCCAAATGGTTCGGTAGGGGTACTTACGCGAAGCACCCCTACTTTCAAGAGGCTCTATGGCAACCTTCCCAAAGCTAGTTAGCGAATCCTACCGAGAAGTGCCCACGGCTTCTTGGGAAGGAGAAGAAGCCACCACTTCCGAGGAGCGACCTTCCCAAAGTTGGGCAATCTTGCTGAAATCAACCCCAGCAGCGCGCAAAGCATGCCAGAGGTGACCTTGCAGGAAGAAAAAGGCAAGGAAAAAGTGAGCGTTAGCCAGCCAAGCACGAGGTGTATACGTTCCTGGTTCCAACTGTGCCGTATCTGCAAAATACGGGACAAAACTAACCTGCAATTCCAACGTGGGACCGTAAAATTCTGTGGGATAAGCCAGGGTATTGAAAGCGCAGAAAGCAGTCGCAACGAATCCTGCCAAGGCAATACCGCCCAACGAGTAAGACAAAATGGCTTCTCCCGAGAAATTCAGCAAGCGTTTTGCCCAAGCAAAAGGTTCCTGCACGATGTGCCAAATTCCGCCTGCCAACAGCAAAATGGCAACGTAGATATGACCGCCGACCAAATCCTCTAGATTATCAATCCAGAGAAAATCGGTTTGATAGCTGTAAATCACCCAAGGATTGAGGGTAGGATTGGTCACCTGACGCACCTCACCCAAATTGGGGTCGTAGAGACCACCACCAGCAGTAGCGTGGAAAACAAAGAGCAATGCACCCAATCCCAGAAAAATCAAATGGATACCGAGAATCGACCCCAGTTTTTTCGGGTCGTTCCACTCAAAATGGAATTTGGCAGCGCCACCGGAAGCCTGTTTCAAATCGCTGGGAACGCGAACTTGGTGGAAGAAAGCACCCAATCCCAACACGCCAGAAGAAATCAGATGGACTACGCCTACCACATAAAAGGGATAGGTATCGATCGCTTCTGGACCTTCTGTCATTCCCAAGCCTAAAGCCGCCAAATGGGGCAACAGAATCAACCCCTGTTCGTACATGGGGGCTGCTGGGTTATACTGGGAGAGTTCGAAGAGGGTAAACGCACCTGCCCAAAACACAATCAGGGCAGCGTGGGCAATGTGGGCGGTGAGAAACGTACCGGATAAATTAGCCAGCCGGGCGTTTCCCGCCCACCATCCATATCGGACTTGAGAGTTTCCGTAAGTTTGCATAAATGCCTCCTCAATGCAAGTTAGTTAATCGTGCCGCGAAAGATAGCGTCGATGGTTTCAAAGTTTTGCAAGAGAAAGTAAGCGACCCAAGCGCCGCCAACGCCACCAATCAGGAAGCTAGCGCGAAATTGGTTCCAATCTTGTTGGTTTTGCAGCCAGTAGAAGATGGTGCCTTCCCGGCAAGCAGCGAGAACGACGGTTACGATGGCGATAATGGCTACAGCCGCTAGCAAAGCCGTTTGGCGCGCCCAACTGGGTTCGGAAAGCGGACTGAGGGTGACAAACGGACCCACCAGGAAATAACCGTGGGCCATACCAATTTCCAGTCCGCGCCACATAGGCGATAAACCGCGACGGTAAACGGGCAAATTGGCCAAAAATATCAGCGTTGCTTCGCCGGAACCAGTAGCATTGGAAGCAAAGACACCGCGACGCATATCAAAGCCACCAGTACGCGATCGCACTCTGACCGCATGCCAGATGTGCCCCACCAACAGCAGCGCTGCCAAAACCACATGGGTAGTTGCCAGCCAAGTACGGGGCGTGACCGCACCATTGGCGGTTTCCGACCAACCCAAAGGTCCGTAAAACTCTACTGGATAAGCCAAATCATTGGTGGTGACAAAATAAGCCGCCAAAAATCCAGCATAGGCCAAAGCCCCCAGGCTGTAGGACAAATAAGCTTCGCCGGACCAATACAGCACATCTCGCGCCCACTTGTAAGGCTTCGAGACCACGTGCCAAATGCCACCGACGACACACAAAAGTCCGACCCAGATATGGCCGCCAACCAGATCTTCCAAGTTATCCACGGCAGCCATCCCTTCTGGACCTTGCACTCCTACCAGATAGCCGAAAATGCGGATGGGATTTAACGTCGGGTCGCTGACAGCGCGAACGGACTGGATATTGGCATCGTACAAACCACCAGCGTAGGTTGCCTTAAACGCCAGCAGCAACGCTCCCAGTCCCAGTAAAATCAAGTGAATGCCCAAAATGGAGGTCATTTTGTCTTGGTCTTGCCAGTCGTAACCGAAAAAGCCAGGAATCGACTTCTCTTGCGGCAAAACCTCCGGACCTAACAGAGCGTGGTAAACACCACCAGCTGCCAAAACGGCGGAACTCACCAAATGTAGGACCCCCACAACCAAATAGGGATAGGTATCCACAATTTGTCCGCCATCAGCAACGCCCCATCCCAACGTTGCCAAATGCGGCAGCAGAATCAGTCCTTGTTCGTATAAAGGTTCGCCGGGATGGTAACGAGAAAGTTCGAAGAGGGTAAACGCGCCTGCCCAGAAAACGATTAAGGCTGCTTGCGCCACGTGCGCTCCCAGCAATCTTCCGGAAAGGTTCGTCAAACGCGCATTGCCTGCCCACCAACCGTAGGCTCGTTCTGGAACCGTGGTTGTTGCCGTCATAGCTTCGTGCCTCCTAATGCCTGCATGCGAGCGCGAATGGCGTGCCAAATATGGCCGGCTAAGAAAACAGCCGCCAAAGCTATATGGGCTGTCGCCAGCCAAGTGCGTGCGGTTACCGTACCGGATGCCTCTTGCAAGCCGACGGGGCCGTAAAAGACTTCTGGATAGGCAAAGTCGTTGACAGTAACGAAATAAGCTGCCAAAACACCCATATAAGCCAAAGCGCCCAAACTATAGGAAAGATACGCTTCCCCGGACCACACGAACAGACGTTTGGCCCAACCAAAGGGTTTGCTGGCGATATGCCATAAGCCGCCAACAACGCAGAGAAAGCCGATCCAAGCGTGACCGCCAACGAGGTCTTCTAGGTTGTGGACCGCTGCCATACCGGCGGTGCCTTGACTGCCCACCAGATAGCCGAAAATCCGAGCTGGGTTGAAGGTGGGTTGGGTGACCACCCGTACTGCTTCTGCATTGGGGTCGTACAAACCGCCCCAAAACATGGCTTTGGTGACCAGCAACCAAGCACCCAGTCCCAGCAAAACTAGGTGAATGCCCAGAATGGTGGTCATTTTGTTGGTATCCTGCCAGCTGTAGCCGAAAAAGCCAGCAAAGGTATCGTCTCGCGACAGTACCCGCGGACCGAAAACGGCGTGGTAAATGCCACCAGCGCCCAAGACGGCAGAACCAACTAGATGCAAAATGCCAATGACGAAGAAGGGATAGGTATCTGCAATTTCTCCGCCGTCAGCAACACCCAATCCTAGGGTGGCTAGATGCGGCAGCAGAATCAATCCTTGTTCGTACATGGGTTGTGCTGGGTTGTATTGGGCGAGTTCGAAGAGGGTAAAGGAACCTGCCCAAAAGGTGATTAAACCGCTGTGTGCGACGTGCGCGCCCAACAGTTTGCCCGATAAATCTGTAAAGCGAGCGTTCCCTGCCCACCAACCGTAGTTGGATTGCGAAGGTAACGTGGTTGTACTCATGGATGAGGACCTCCTCAACGGTGGCTCATTGTTGAAAAAAATATTCAACAACCTTGGGTATCCATTCAAACTTTATTGGCAAAAATTTGCAAGTGGTTTTGAGTAAAGTTTTGTAAAAATTCTCCCAGAAAGCCAGGTGTTTGTGTAGGGGCGCAACGCGCGATCGCCCCTAACAGGGCAATTGAGACATTTTAGACAATCGTTGTTTTTCAGAACTGGTGTAATACCAAATCCGTCCTGCGAAGACCCGAAAAAATTTACCACATTCGACCTGCAGTCTTCTTCGGTCTCCTCCCACTCCTCCCACTCCTCCCACTCCTCCCACTCCTCCCACTCCTCGTTTTCTAGGATTCGGCAATGCTAGGAAAATGCTTTTTGACAATCATACGCCGCTGCTGGTCAAAACTGAGAATGCCTTGGTCTTGGAATTTGCCCATCAGGCGAGTGATGGTAACGCGGCTGGTACTGATGGCGTTGGCGAGTTCTTGGTGGGTGAGGCGAATGCCAATTCGGATGCCTTGGGGGGTGGTTTCTCCCATTTCCTGTTGCAGCCATTGCAGCAGTTGTTGCAAACGTGTTTCAACACGACGTTGCCCCGCGATCGCTAACAATGCCTCGACTTGCTGCAGTCGCCGGTTGATTTGCGGCAGGAGTTGCTGCGCTAGAGTCGGTGAAGATTCGATGTCGGTCATGGAATACCAAGTTAAATAGACATCTGACTGAGCTTTGACTTGATAGGTGGGTAAGGAGGTCAACCAAGATCCAAAACACAAATTAGGACCAACCCAACCAACCAAGCCTTCGTTTCCATTTAAATAAAATGTACTTACCTGCACGTATCCCTCACAAACCTGCCAGATGCCGCAATGCTTGCTGGTGATGGGTTGCCCCTTGCGATAAAAAAAACAGCGGGTTTTGGTCAAGCGATCGCGAAGCGTCGGGGAACGAGAGTCGCGGTGCTGGGTTGCTTGCCATAGCGATGTGGTGGCGCTCATTTGCTGGAATCTCCTCAGCGAATGGTTGTTCGGACTTGTATGGTTGGATTTTGTTGCAACTCATCTTCAACAATTAAATTATAATTTTATTAAAAATAATTTGCAATTTTGTAATCAGCCATGGGGTCTTCTATCTTCGGGCGCCAAGCGGTGTTTTGTGTCCATCATCCCTGGATTATGGGGGATTTGAATTTTATACATATTTTGTCTGTATCTATCTTTGTGGCATTTTATTGCAAATAAAATCAATTGTTGTCTGGCGACATCGACGGTTATAATATGATAGAGATAATCATTATCATATTAATTCGTTCGGAGTTGGTTGGCAAGGGTAAATAGCGATCGCCGTTGTGGATTTCGTATCGTGGTTGACAAAGCCAGCTTGGATCGTACAAAGTACAAAAAAGTAACGCTCTGTAGGCGTTGGCAAATCCCCCCATAACTGTAGTCAATTCTACATTCAAAATTAAAAAAGACCCCAGCAGGTAAATAAGTAGAATTACTTAATATGTTAGATTGAGCCCACCTTTCCAATGACTGGTAGCTGCGATGGTGCCTTGGGCACCGGTCCTTCGGACCATCGCGTTTCATTCTATAATCGTTTGCCCGTTATATAACCAATTGAACAACTTTACGTACGAACAATTGATAAATCTTGCCAGCCAACGCCATCGGAATACTTCTCCATTCCGTTGTTGTTAATTTCCGTTGACCCAAAATGCCTGATACCTCCATTCCTCTCTATCCCGAACCTGCCAAAGTTCCCTCCGAACCCTACGAATACCTAGAGTACGAAAACTGGCTTGCCTTTCACCGGGTTTGGGGCAAAATGAACGACGATACCATAAATGCGATCGCCCGTCACCTACAAGTTTTGCCCATCCCTGCCCACACCCCTATTTATCAAGAAAACCAAACCCCCCAAGGCATTTATTTTCTCAAATGGGGAACCGTGGAAATTTACCGCCAATCCCCCGTGGGTAAAAGCCACATCACCTATCGCAACGCCGGAGAAGTCTTTGGCTATTTGCCCCTGGTAAGCAACCAATGGCAGCATAAATATCAAGCCAATGCGATCGCACTCACCAGTAGCGAAGTTTGGTTTCTCCATCGGGATACCCTCCAAACCCTCACCCAACAATATCCCGACCTACAGCAAGCCATTACCAGCCTATTAGTACAAGATTTAGAGCGATTTACCGAACGAATCGCCAGCGAACAAGCCAGAATCCAGGGATTGCAACCTTACCTGCAACCCCTGCCCCACCAAGAACGCATCGTTGGTTCTAGCAAACCCAGCCAAAAACTCGCCAAATCCGTCGAAACCGCCAGTCAAGACCAAAAACCCATTGTTTTCCAAGCCCAACGCGGTACCGGCAAAACCTTTATCGCCGGCTTAATCCACCAAAAATCTTCCCTGCAAAACCAACCCTTCGCCGAAATTGACTGCGCCACCCTGGTTCGCGAAGCAGGAGGTACCATCAACAGCGATCGCATTTTTGGCAGCGGCGAACACACCATTGGTATCCTAGAACTAGTCGAACGCGGCACCCTCGCCATCGACAACGTGCATTTGCTCAGCAAATCCGACCGCGAACGGCTATTTGAATACCTAAAAACCGGCACCATCTACCGCAACCATGCCACCACCCCGCGACAAATCTCCGTTCGCCTGATTCTGATAGCCCCGCAAAAACTAGATCTCCCCGATATCGACCACCACACCATCAAACTCCCGCCCCTCACACAACGCAAAGCCGATATTGGCGAATTTGCCCGTCACTTCCTCCGTAAGTTTTGCCAAGAAAGCGATCGCCCCTTCCTCGAACTCGACCAAGCCGACCTGCGGCGCTTAATTAGCTACAACTACCCCGGCAACATCGCCGAACTCGCCGCCATCCTCGAACGCGCCGTCGCCATGACCCCAAGCGGGCAAACCGTCATCCCCGAACAAGTCTTGTGGTCGGTAGAATCCCAGAAAAACAGCTTTCGCATCGACCTACTCAACTTTATCCCCGGCTTGCGCAAATTCCTCCTCAGCGACTGGTGGCCCCAGCGTACCTGGATTTTGATGATGCTTGTCTTTGTTCCCGTCACCCTTATGGGCTTCATCGGACCGCAAGAGCGCGGCGAGAGCATCACTTTACACTTATTTTGGGCGTGGTGGTGGCCTTTTTACTTACTCTTATTTCCCATTTTAGGGCGTTTGTGGTGTTCCGTATGTCCATTTATGATAACTGCTGAATGGTTGCGCAACCTTTCCTTGTGGATATTCCCCCGTTCCCTGAAACCCTGGAACACCAAAGCCTTAAATCGTTGGGGCGCTTGGTGGCTTTGGGCAGGATTCGTCGCCATTTACATCTGGGAAAAACTCTGGGATTTGCCCCACAGCGCCTACCTCTCCGCCTGGCTGTTAATGATTATCACCGGCGGTGCCATTATCTTTAGCCTAATTTACGAACGTCGCCTGTGGTGCCGCTACCTGTGCCCCATCGGCGGCATGAACGGGTTATTTGCCAAACTCTCCGTTGTGGAATTGCGATCGACCCAACAAGTGTGTGGCAGTCAGTGCAGTACCTTTGGCTGCTACAAAGGCAGCGATGCCACCCCGGTGAACTTTTCCGATCCTTTGCCCACCGAAGGGCAAGCCACCGGCGGCTGCCCCCTCTATTCCCATCCCGCGCAATTAAAAGACAATCGCGATTGCATGTTCTGCATGACCTGTTTGAAAGCCTGCCCCAATCGTTCCGTACAGCTAAACCTACGCTTTCCCGCCGCCGATATTCTAGAAAATCACCAGCCGTTTTGGGCAGAAGTGGCGTTGCTGGTGCTATTGCTGGGTGGCGTTTTCATGCACCAAGGCAATAAATTTCTCAGTTGGTTTGGTTGGGGCGATATTCCCTTGGATTCGGAACATTTGCTGGTTTCTTTGCCAGTGGTATCCCTGCTGTTAAGTATTCCCTTTGTGTTAACCTATGGAATCCACCAACTGACGCGCTTGTGGATGCGTTTGGTCTTTCCTAGCGGGCAACAGACATTTCCCGAGTATCTTCAGGTTATTTATGCCTATTTGCCTCTCACCCTGGGTGCCAATTTGGCATACTATATCCCCACCGCGATTACCGAGTCGGGAACGCTTTTGCCCACATTGGCGCGTACGGCTGGCTTTAGCGGTGGGATGCTGCCGACACTAACCTGGAGTTTGGATGTAGCCAATTTTTTGCAAGGTGTAGTGCTGTTGTGGTCTTTTGGGTTTAGCGTTTATCTGCTATCGGGGATTACCAAGCGGTTTGTGAAAGCCAATCTTCCCCATATTTTGTTGATGTTGGGGTTGACGGTGGTTTTCTTTCCGTTGATGGTCCTGTAAAAACAAAAAACTGCTATATATCAATTAGGGAAACAAACATGCAAATTTACAACAATATTACCGAAATTATCGGGCGTACGCCCCTGGTTCGCCTCAACAAATTGCCCCAACAGTACGATTGCGTGGCGGAAATTGTACTGAAGCTGGAAAGTTTCAATCCGGCGAAGTCAGTGAAAGACCGTATTGCGATTAGTATGGTTGCGGAAGCGGAACGCAGTGGGTTAATCGAACCGGGCAAATCCACGATTGTTGAGTCTACTTCCGGCAATACGGGGATTGGTTTGGCGATGGTTTGTGCGGCGAAGGGATATCGCACGATTTTGACGATGCCGGAGAATATGAGTCGGGAACGCATGCAGCTGTTGCAAGCCTATGGGGCGGAAATTGATACGACGCCGGCGAAGTTAGATATAGCAGGAGCGATCGCGCGGGCTAACGAACTTTTGGCAACGATTCCCAATTCGTTTTCTCCCCAACAGTTTAGCAATCCCGCCAATCCCAAAATTCACTATACCACAACGGGGGTGGAACTTTGGCAGGATACCGATGGCGATTTGGATGCTGTGGTATTGGGTGTGGGCACTGGCGGTACGCTAACGGGGGCAGGACGTTATTTGAAACAGAAAAAAAACGATTTGCAATTAATTGCAGTGGAACCGGCGTTGAGTCCGGTTTTGAGCGGCGGTTGTTCCCAGATCCACAATTTACAGGGGATTGGCGCTGGGTTTGTTCCCGATGTTTTGCGGGTGGATTTGATTGATGAAATTGTTACCGTCAGTGAAGAGCAAGCCTATAAAGTAGGGCGAGAACTGGCTAAAGAGGAAGGAATCCTAAGTGGCATTTCTACGGGGGCAGCCGTCTACGCTGCTTTGCAATTAGCACAGAAAGCCAAATGGACGGGAAAACGGCTGGTGGTTATTCAACCTAGTGGCGGCGAACGGTATTTGAGTACTCCCTTGTTTGCGGAAACCAGCGAAAATGCAGAAATTCCGGTTTCTTAGATTGCTTGTATGGATGCCAAACGAAGAAAAAAGGTCAGCAAATATCTTTCCAAAATTCTGCGGCACGATCCCCATCGAATTGGTTTGGATTTGGATCCGGGGGGTTGGGTGAATTTGGAAACGTTGCTATCGGCTTTTCAAGAATATGGGGTGGAGATTGCTGCCGAAGAAGTTGTGGAAGTCATTCGCAAATCGGATAAACCGCGGTTTGCGTTAGAACCTATAGATGAAGAACAAAGTGGCAACCCAGCAGCCAATCCTTCACAGTTTCGCATTCGCGCAGCGTACGGACATTCGTTTCCTGTAGATTTGGAACGCACGCCAGAACCACCACCGTCGGTTCTCTATCACGGAACGGCAGAACAATTTGTTCGTTCGATCCAACAACAAGGGTTACAATCGATGGGACGGCAGTTCGTTCATCTTTATCAATATCCAGAAGGGGCGCTGGCTGTGGGCAGACGCAAGGGGCGATCGCGGCTTTTTTCCATAGATGCTGCTACTATGTATGCGGAGGGATACTCTTTTTATCATGTGGGCGAGGGGATTTGGCTCACATTTGCTGTGCCACCCATTTATTTAAAGTTGCACTCGACAAAATCTTAGGAAAAACAAGGAGAAAAGTTCTAAGGTTTTTGAGGGGAAAGGTGGGTTTTACTGTAGAATTTCGTTACCACGGCTCTGGATTTTTCCAATTTTAAAGATCGATACCAACTTGTTGAACTGGTTCATCAATCATATTAAGAAGATCGATGTTCAATTGGCGCCTTGCGTTCCTTCCTAAAAAGCTCCAAAAATGCCAAAGGGTTTCTCGTTCTGCCTCTGGAAAGTTCTTCGATAGGTCAAAAGTTTCCATGGCAGCCGAAAAAGCTACCTGGTAGATTTCTGAATCTCGATGGTTTCCCACTTGATAGGCTTTCATCTTACTTCTCTACTTTCCCCTCCTCGATCGCACGAGTTGGTAAATAGCTAGCGGCGATCGCAACACACAACCACCATACCGTATTAATCTGCGGACGATACCACACTGTATCCACCAAACCATGTACCATCAATCCTACCATAGCCGCCAGCGTTGCCATCAGCCAATATCCCTGGGGATTGCTACGATCGCGTAGGGCACAGACTTGCCGCCAGCCACTGGCAAAACTCACCAGCAGAAACCACAAAAACGATGCCAAACCGATAAATCCAGTTTCCACAGCCACTTCTAAAAATACCGAATAGGCACTCAAGGCACTGTAGTTGGGACGCATGTAGAGGGGATATACTTGGTTAAAAGCATCGTTGCCCGGTCCTATTCCTAGGATAGGGCGATCGCGTATCATATCGATAACTGCCGCCCACACATTCATGCGGAAATTGTTGCTGCTGTCTTCACGACCCGCAAAAATACTCATAGCGCGATCGCGAATGGGGTCTACAAATAACACTGCTAGCAATGATATAATCTTTATCCCTGACCTCAACAAAAATATCCGAACTGGATAGAGTTCATAGTATGAACGTAAGACCAATCGTAATCGACCTTTTTTCTGGAGCAGGTGGCTTAAGTTTAGGTTTTGAGCAAGCTGGATTTGATGTGGTGGCTGCAGTTGAAATAGATCCAATCCATGCCGCCATCCATAAATATAATTTTCCATATGGCATTGTTCTACCAACTTCCGTAATCTATCTGAGCGCAACAACGATTCGCGAACAGGCAGGAATAGGAGATGACGAAATCAATGTGGTGGTTGGTGGTCCTCCTTGTCAGGGATTTTCGCTTATTGGAAAAAGGTCTCTTGACGATCCTAGAAATAGATTGGTTCGTGAATTCGTTCGCCTAGTCGAAGAGTTATCGCCACAATTCTTTCTTTTTGAAAACGTAAAGGGGTTAACTGTTGGCAAACATCGTCAAGTTCTAGAGGAATTGGTAGAACAATTTCATGGGATTGGATATAACGTGCAAATGCCTTGGCAAGTGCTTAATGCTATGAATTACAGAGTGCCACAAGATCGCGAGCGATTGTTTCTTCTTGGTGCCAGGCAGGGAATATCAATGCCTTCCTATCCTTCTCCTATCACAGAGCCTTTATCTTCGTTGGACTTAGAAATTCCTGGCTTACTTGCTAAAACTCCTACATGCAAAGATGCGTTGGGAGATTTGCCCGACGCAGAATTGTTTGAAGAGCTAAAAGACAGTGATGCTGTACATACAAATAAATGGGGAATCCCTTCTGATTATGGTAAAGAAATGAGATGCATCAGCGAAAAAGCGTGGCATTTTGGCTATCCCCGAAAATGGGAACCAAATTTACTTACATCAAGTGCCAGAACAAATCATACAAATATATCACGTAGAAGATTTTCTCAAACCCAACCAGGAAGCGTAGAACCTGTATCGCGCTTTTTCAAGCTGTCGCCAGAGGGAATTTCAAATACCCTTCGCGCTGGAACTGATTCAGCACGCGGTGCCTTTACAAGTCCAAGACCAATCCATTACGAGAAAAATAGATGTATAACGGTTCGGGAAATGGCTCGTTTGCATGGTTTTCCGGATTGGTTTCGTTTTCATACGACAAAATGGCATGGTGCTAGACAAATAGGAAATGCTGTTCCTCCACCCCTGGCAAGAGCGATCGCTGCGGAATTTATTAGAGCTGCTGGTATTGAGGTATTGAAACCAAAAGAATTAATACAGTTTGGCGAACGTGCATTACTGGAAATGGATATGACGGAAGCAGCTAATTTTTGGGGGATAGATGTGCCTGTTGCCAAACGAGATCGTAAGAGTGGTGCGAAAAAACGGAAACAAGAAGAAATCGAAGCATTACATATTGGAGAAATGGAAATTTAGAAAAATGGATAAGAAGTCAGATAACAATCCCCAGAGCCGATATATGGCTTTAATTGAAAAAGTATTCTTTGACCGTTACCAAACAGGTGACAGCAGGATAGAGTTTGCACGTGAAGACCTTGTTAGGGCAGCAAACGAACTTGATATTAAATTACCCAAGAATCTTGGAGATGTGGTGTATTCTATACGATACCGCACACCGATGCCGAATAGTATCTTGCAAATAAAGCCAGAGGGAATGGAATGGATTATTGAAGGCGCAGGTCGCTCAAAATATGTTTTCAAGTTGGTTCACATTAACAGAATTGTTCCGAACCAAGAACTTGTAGCTATTAAAATTCCAGATTCAACACCTGAAATTGTTAATGCATATTCCTTGTCTGACGAGCAAGCGTTACTCGCAATTGTTAGATACAATCGTTTAATCGATATTTTTCTTGGCTTAACTGCATATTCTCTACAAAACCATCTCAGAACCACGGTATCGTCAATTGGTCAAGTTGAAATAGATGAAATTTATGTAGCTGTTGATAAGCACGGCAGGCAGTTTGTTTTGCCCGTACAAGCTAAGGGAGGGAGCGATCGACTTTCTGTTGTTCAAACAAAACAAGATATTGCTTGTTGTGCAGAGAAATATCCCAATCTTATTTGTAGAGCTATATCTGCTCAATTTGTGGAAAATAAATTAATTGCATTATTTGAGCTTACAATTGAAAACGATGAAGTGAAAATAGTAAACGAAAGACACTATAACCTAGTTCCATCCGATTGGATCGACGATAACGATCTAAAAACCTATTCGCAACGTTCGTAATCTAAAGATATCTATAGAGTAGTAACTGCTAGCCAGTTGCCCTATGTCTCCACTTTCCCCTCCTCGATCGCACGAGTTGGTAAATAGCTAGCGGCGATCGCAACACACAACCACCATACCGTATTAATCTGCGGACGATACCACACTGTATCCACCAAACCATGTACCATCAATCCTACCATAGCCGCCAGCGTTGCCATCAGCCAATATCCCTGGGGATTGCTACGATCGCGTAGGGCACAGACTTGCCGCCAGCCACTGGCAAAACTCACCAGCAGAAACCACAAAAACGATGCCAAACCGATAAATCCAGTTTCCACAGCCACTTCTAAAAATACCGAATAGGCACTCAAGGCACTGTAGTTGGGACGCATGTAGAGGGGATATACTTGGTTAAAAGCATCGTTGCCCGGTCCTATTCCTAGGATAGGGCGATCGCGTATCATATCGATAACTGCCGCCCACACATTCATGCGGAAATTGTTGCTGCTGTCTTCACGACCCGCAAAAATACTCATAGCGCGATCGCGAATGGGGTCTACAAATAACACTGCTAGCACCACCACCGCTGCACTAGCCCCCAAAACACCTGGTATTGTCCATATTCGCCACTTTTGCGGCAGTTTGGGGGTCCACCAATAGACCAACATCAGCACAAACACAAAGCCAGCCGCCAAAAAGCCAATCCAACCACCACGACTGTAGGTAAGAACCAAACACACCGAGTTGGTAACAAACATCCCCACCGCCAACGCCTTGCAAGTGATGCGACGCCAGGCAAAAATCGCCCCCATACTGAACGCTACCGCCGGAATCAAATAGCCAGCCAGCAAGTTGGGATTTCCCAGAAAGCTATAAACCCTGGTAATTTCGGCAGTTGCCGATTTTGGATCGGTCCAAGTTGCTAGGGGGTCTGCCCCAAAGTACCACTGACGAATGCCATAGGCACTAACAATCAGCGAAATATGCAAGTAAACGCCTACAAACGCATCTTGGACTCTTCTGCCAATGCGCGATCGCAATAACTTAGCCGCCAAAGCAAACAGCAACAGGTACAAAGTCAGCTCAACCCATCCCGTAAACGCTGCTTCCCGCACCGGTGACAGCGCCATCGCTACGGTAGAAATGGCCCAGTACAGCAAGACCAGCAAATGAATTGGCGTTAGAATCGCTTGGGGGGATCGCCAGTCTTCCGTAACCGTCAGCATCGCCCACAATCCGGCACAGGCAATTAACAAAACACCAATGAGTGAGGTAGGCACAAACGGTCCCACCACAAAAACCAAACTCACCAGCAACGCGCCCAAGGGTTCTGCCCACTGCATCAGCCAGCTACCCTGACGCCAAGCAGCCAGCGGACCATTTGTCAAGCGAAACAAGATGCTTTGACGCTGCCATTGCTGGAAGGGAATTTGGGATAGGGTCAGTGGTTGCCAAACAGAACGTACCATAATTGCTATTGAAACTTGGTTTTGCAGGCGACAGTTGGAAAAAATTGGCTTTTAGAAACTAAGGACGAATAAAATGCGCCCAAACATTGCCATCGGGACCGCAGACTTCATCCATATAGCCATAAGGATATACCAACCCACCGCCGTACACATCCGAGTACCCGGTCATGGCATTGCCCCACGGGTCGTTGACAATGTAACCTGACTGATTGTATCCGATAATGCAGAGAATATGGCCGCTGGCTGTAAAATCGCCAGCAATAGGCACTGGTCGCCGGTTTACTAGTTCGTCCATTACTGCCGACCAATTGCGACTGGTACTAAAACTCGTCTGAAAGTCATAGGCTTTGATGAGGTTGGAAAGAAGGTTGTGAGAGGTCCAAGACCCGTAGCCAGCCTGATTGATACACCATTGCAGCAGTTCGTCTTCTAGCTGCCCGCCCGATTGCGATCGCACGCCGTAGAAATAAAATACCATAGCTAGAGTGGTCACGTTGCAGGTAGACCAGGAATAGCGTGGATTGTCTACTTGAGAAAAATAGGGAACATCGATTTCCAACTGGTCGGGAAATGGGTCAAATGTCTTACCGCCGCGACGCATCAACACGTGGTCGGGAAATAAATAGCCAGTATTGCCAAAATTTTCAAATTCTTCGGTCATCGCCGTTTTGAGATGGTTCTCTTCAATGGCGTAGCTACTGACGCCGTAAACTCGACCGCTAGGCAGCGTCACTTTCTCCGAACTTGACAGTTGGTTGGAATCGGTCGGTCGCTTTTTCAAGATTGTTGTTTGACGCATGGTGGCGGTTAAAGCTTCCGGGTCGTAGGCAACTTTGCGATCGCCTTTTTTAATGGTTACGTGACGCCAGTATAAATAACCAACATTTCCCAAACCATCGACCGATTCTGCCAGGGTGACACGAAAATGTCCTTGCATGGCAGCATAGCCGGTAATTTCAAAGACAGTTCCCAAGGCAATTTTGGTTTTTTGATTGGCTGGCAACAATGCAGCATCCTTGGGTTGGGCTTTGAAAAACGTTGTATGTTCGATCAACAATTGGGCTTGCCCTTCCACGGTTGGTACATCTTTCACGTCAAAAACCAACTGTCGCTCTCCCCGATACAAATTGACGTGGTCTTCAAAAAAATAACCAAACTCACCTACCGGCGCAATCGGCGTTTCTAACAATACTTTCAAATGACCGTCTACAAAGCCATATTGTTTGACAGCAAAGGTTTTATCCCCAGCAATTTTCGTACGTTGTTGGGAATTGAGCGCTCCAGAATCGGCTGGTGTCATTTTAAAAATGGTATCGCGTTTGGTGGTAAGTTTTAAATCGGTCCCCTCACTAAGAGGTTCTTCGCTTACTGTAATGTAAACAAGTTGGCTGTCCACCAGTTCGCTGTTACTGTTCAATCCGCGAAAGTTCAACCACCGCAGACCTGCTTGTTGGAATCCCTTTTCCAAAACCACTTGCCAAATCCCGGTATTGGGATTGATGTTTACTGGCAAAGAATACTTATTTTCTGCCAACGCAGAAATTTTGGCGACGGTATTGGGTTCAAACTTTCCTTGCAAAACCGTTTTCTCACCTGCGATCGCATATTTGGGCTTGGTATAGCTCAATCCCGAACCGGCTTGAATGGTTTTGTCACCCTTGCGAAGTTCCACAAAATCTGGGTAAAGATAGCCCGTATTGCCAAAATCCGGTAAATTTTCGCTAAAAGAAACTTTCAAGTGACCTTTCACCCAAGTATATCCCACCACACCATAGACCATCCCTTCCGTAAGGGTTGTTTTTTCCGAACTCGATAGTTCCGCTGCTGGTTGCGGTTGTTTTTTAAAGGCTGTTGTTTTCAAAATATGGACATTGACGGCTTTGGGATCGAACTTGACCAAATTTCCATCTTGCAACAACCGTATGTGAGGAGCATACAAATAACCAATTCTTCCGAAATTGGGCAAACTTTTGGATAAAGTTACCCGAAAATGCCCTTCCACACAAGCATATCCAGTAACTAAAAAATGTTCCCCAAAGAGCAAATCTTGCTTTTGCTGGTCCAAAAGTTGTTCGGAAGGTTCTGGCGTGGCTTTGATTTTGGTAGCGTGGGCAATCCAAATTTGCCAAAATCCCGGTGGCGATTTGGGCAAATCTTCAACTTGAAAGTGAAGGATTTCCCCATTGTTCCCCTTGGTTAAATGAACGTGGGGTTCGTAGAAATATCCAAAGGCACCATCTTCTAGTTCTACCTTCAAATGGTTCTTGATGAAGCCGTAGCGAGTAACTTTAAATCCTTGTGAAGTTTTGACTCTTGCCTTTTCTTGGCTTTTGAGATTGTCTGAAGAAATGGGGGCAGCTTTGAAATAGGTTTCCCGCAAAATTTTGATTTCCAGGGAATCTCCCTCAATCATGGGTTTGCTGCTAACGGTAACAAATACGCGCTGGCTGCTGACTAGTTCCCCGTTGCTGTCGAAACCTTTCAAACGCAACCAGCGAATGCCAGCTTGACTAAAGCCTGATTCGAGAGGTACTTGCCAAATGCCGTTTTCCCGGTTCGTACTGACGGGAAGGTCGTATTTATCTTCCACGACCACCGAAATTTTGGCAATGCGTTCCGAGTCAAACGTTCCGTTGAGGGCAGTGGGATGCTTGACGGGAACCTCTTTGGGGCTGTTGTAGGTAAGGGGTTGGTTCTCGCTGGTAGAATTCAGCATAATGAAGTTCGGGAAGTGGAACGAGCGACATTACAAATAATGGTTGGGCAACAAAAGTGGTTTCGGTTGGTTTCAGCAAAAAATAGATACTTCCAATCCTACCCTCAATCCTAGAAGAATGTTTGGAAGAATGTTTGAATGCTCGGTGCAATTGTTCTCGATGCAAATCTTATCGAACAGATGTGGTTGTCATTCTTACAATTGGTTCTACACTAGGGAATATCCCTATTGTTACGAACTTTTCATCGCTTTTTGCTACTTCCACTACCAAATCTATGGTTAAGTTCCAAATTCAGCCCGATAGCGAAATTTCAGCATCCAACCAACTGTTCAACCAAATTCGTTTTGCGATCGCTTCTCGGCAATTTCCCCCCAACCACCGCCTTCCCAGTACCAGGGCACTTGCCATGCAAACGGGATTGCACCGCAATACAGTAAATAAAGTATACCGTCAATTGGAAGAGTTGGGATTGGTGGAGTCCCAAGCCGGTTCGGGGATTTACGTGCGCGATTTGGGTCGCGAAGGCGGCACCAGACCCCATTCGCCGCTGCTGCAAAAATATCCCCAAGCTTACGATATCATTAAGGATAGTTTGGACCAACTGTTGGAGCAGGGCTGTTCCCTGCAAGATGCCCGGGAGTTGTTTCTAGCGGAAATTGACTGGCGGTTGCGTTGCAGTGCCCGGGTTTTGGTGACTGCTCCTTCCCAGGATATCGGTGTCGGGCATTTAATGGGGCAAGAAGTTCAAAAAATGTTAGCCATTCCCGTACAAGTGGTACCGTTGGAAGAGTTGGAACCTGCTCTCAACCAAACTACTTCCAGTACGGTGGTCACCAGTCGCTATTTTGTTGCCGCTGCCGAAAAAATTGCTTCTCCCAAGTCAGTGCGGGTGATTCCTGTAGACCTTTACGATTATGCCAAAGAAACGGAGTTGGTACTATCCCTACCGGAAAATACCCGTTTGGGTTTGGTAAGTCTCAGTTCTGGTATTTTGCGGGCGGCGGAAGTAATTTTGCACAGCTTGCGTGGAGATAATTTGTTACCCATGTTTGCCCAAACCGAGGATTCTTACAAACTGAATGCGGTGGTACGTGGGGCAGATATCATTATATGCGATCGCGCTAGTTACGAGGAAGTCCAAACGGCCCTAGCTTCCAATCGCAGCGAAATGATTCGCATCCCCGAAATTCTTTGTTGTGAAAATTATATTAGCAGCGATTCTATGAAAGAGTTGCGGCGGGAGTTAGGATTGGAATAAGCAAGCAGCAAAATCTGAAAATTCCAGAAACGTAAACATCCCCTTCGCTTAGAGTTGAAAAATTGCTTGAATTTTTGTTGCTATCCAGAAAATTAAAGTATTGTTGTAATATGGGCGGCAGATTTCGCTGATTTCATCGAGAGACCCCTCAAAATCAAGAAAGCTAATTATATTACCGTAAACGGCATTCTCGTAAAAAATAGAATCGGGTTTTAAAGTGTCTTTTTGTAGGTCGAAAACTCGCTCTTGGGTGCGAGAAACCATATCAACTAAAATACTGGTTCCATAACCACAGCTTTTTAAAACATCAAGACATTGCATGGTGGCTTGCATGTATTTGGATGACCAACCGCGATCGCCTGTTTGTCGATTGCTACCGCCACCGTACTCAAACATGATAACCTTAGGTAAAAGCGATCGCGGTAAGTCCGGGAGTTGACCAATAATCGTAGATTCCCAGCCTTCAACATCCATTTTGATACAAGTTAGTTCTTGACATTGAAGTTGATTTAATAAAGTTGGCAAACTCAGCGTTTCCACAATTTTGGTACTAGGAGAAGAGCCAAACCAATCAGGGGCTAGGGAACTAAAGTTAGAATTGGCTTGCCCAGCAAACTTGCCCATATAAAGAGGCTGCCTTCCATCCGTATCTGAAAGGCATGCCTCAATTATCGATATATGGTGTTGCTGACACCGAGAACGAAGTTTCCGAACTGGCAATGGTTCCACAACCCACGTTGGAAATCCCAATCGAGCAAACATTTCACAGTAAAATGCGAAAGTACCAACGCCAACATCAACACAGATGCCAGAGCGTTTGGGATCGAGCTTTGGTAAAAAATGATTTAGTAAAGTTTGACAACATGATTCCACGTGCATGATTTTTCTCCGAGAATGTATTGTTTCTATATGATATGATAAGACAACAATATTAAAATATGTTTGATTCAGCAACTCGATTACTTTTGTTTTGAATGGCACGTATCGATTTGCTAGCTCGATGGTACAAATCGTTGCAGACTAGTGTTATCCCAAATCCGCCATATCAAAACCATATTTGAAATCGTAGTATGTGGGCATTCCCCTACAAAAACCGTTTTTGCTTGATTTGGGGTGTATGTTTTAGGGTCCAATTGAAGCGGATTGGGTATGAAAGGTGTATGTAGGTTGGCAAAATATCGCCAAACTTGACTTCTCTACACGTTCAGTGCCTCTAATTTCCAATTCCACAACTGTCACATCAAGTATCGCCAACCTAGCAACGGCTACCCACACTAGAGGTAAATAGACATTATTGGAGAAAAGTAAATGTCAGTTCGTTTTTTTGGTAGCTTTAGTGCTGGATTGGTGGTTGTCTTGCTGGTTGCCTTTGCCGTTTTAAATTGGTTGGGCATTCCTATCGGAAATTTCTTAGATTGGGTGATTGGCGGTGCCAGTTTTTGGTGGCTGGTGGTCATCGTGACGGTTCCTTGGAATATCTATTTTCGTTCTAAAGAAGTAATGACAGATGCCCAAAAATCCCAACAAAAAGGGATTTCTGTGGAAGAAACCCAACTATCCTACGTGCAAATGCTTACAAAACGATCGCTGTGGGTCGCTTTGGGATTGCATTTGGTTTCTGCAATTGCCTTGTATTTGTTAGCAGCTTTTGGCGTGAGTGCTATTGGTTACATTGGTTCGGTAGCGGCTTTGTTACTGACTTTGTTGCGACCGGCTATTCGCACTTACGAGTATATTGCCACGCGCTTGTTTGCCATTCAACGGGAATTTACCCATCCCCGCCAGGATATCGTCGAACTACGCGATCGCGTCAACCAAATCAGCCAGCAGGTGGAAAGGTTGCAACAGCAACTTAACACCAACAACCCCAATTCCTGGGCAGCAACACAGCAACGACAGCTGCAAGCCACCCGCAATGACCTCACCAATTTAGGTTCTGCCTTGGAAACATTACGCACGCACAATCAATCGGAACACGAACGCCTTTCTCAAGATGCCCAAAATGCGATCGCGCAGCTTTCAGAAGATTCCCGTTTTCTGGGCAACGTACGGGAAATTATTCGTTTTATCAAGGAAGGTTAAATAAGAAAATATGGCTGGTAGGCAAGGGGAAAATTCTTTCATGAATCGGTCGCTTTTTCCTTTCAATTGAACCTGCATCCGTTTTAAAAAAACCCTCAAAAATGAAATTTCTATAGGGTGGTCATTTCCCACCCTATTCTTTTAAATGTAGTTTGATTGGATAGCATCGGTATTTTTGATTTTAAGTTTTATGAAGATGTCCAACATTCCCCATCGAGTAGTGAAATCATAAAAAAGCAGTGGATTGATTCGAGGGGGAAAGCGATGAATTCTGTAGCTAGCAAGTCACCGGGATTGACATCTCACCTCATTAACGGCATTTTTTCAGTGAAACCACTGGCGAATTTTGCTAAAAAACGAGCCCGTCAGATGATAATTCAGCGGGCCGAAAACATGGGTATTCCCTGGCGAGAGGAAGCTGCCAAATTGCGATCGCAACCGTTAGATACTCTATTCGATCGAGTTTGCGATCGCAACCTTGTTTACCCCGATTATTACCTGCAATCCTTCCATGCCTACGAAAACGGTAATCTAGGGTGGGAAAGTGCCACTGAAGTAGAAGTTGCCGCTAAATCCGTTCATGCCAAAATTTGGCAAGATGGGGATATCGAAGGCGATGCCAAACTACGACAAAGCTACCACGACGTTTTGACAGACCAACTCCCCACAATTCCCCGCGATATTGTCGATTTTGGCTGTGGTGCGGGCATGAGTACCTTTGCCCTGCAAGGAATCTATCCAGATGCCAACCTAACGGGAGTGGACCTGTCTCCGTATTTCCTCGCGATCGCGTATCACCGTTCCCAAGAGTATAACAAAAAGATCGATTGGGTTCACGCCCCCGCCGAATCCACTGGCTTGCCAGAATCGTCGTTTGATTTGGTATCTTTGTGCCTGGTTTGCCACGAACTGCCACAAACAGCAACCCGCGAAATTTTCCGAGAGGCGCGACGCTTGCTGCGTCCAAACGGACATATTGCGATTATGGATATGAATCCCCAATCGGAAGTCTACGCTCGCATGCCCATGTATGTTTTTACCTTACTTAAAGTTACCGAACCGTATTTAGACCAATATTTTAGCTTAGATATCGTCTCCGAATTAACGGCGGCAGGATTTGAATCGCCCACAATAACGCGCAACAGTCCGCGCCATCGAACGATCCTTGCTAAGGTGAGTTAAAAATCGTCACCATGACAAGTCGGAACTTTACTTATCTATCTATAGAATTGCAGGTAGTACGTGCCAAATCCTAAGAGGAAGTTCCACTGGCGACTTTTTAGCTCAGCAAATTCCGAATCTGGGTAGCCTGTTTTTCCATATCCTCGCGGGTAACCGGATGGGGAATATCGCGTCCTCGTTTAACCGCCGGTCTCTCACCCACCTGGCGCAGCCAACGCTGTAGATTCTCCAGACCATCTATACTGACCCCACTCCATTCGTGTTCGTGTACCCAGCTCCAGTTGGCAATGTCGGCGATGGAATATTCCCCAGCCAGGTACTCGACCTCTCCCAAGCGCTGGTCCAAAACTTCCAGGAGTCGCCGGCTTTCCTGCTGGTAGCGTTGGATAGCGTAGTCTATGCGTTCCGATGCGTAGCGGTAGAAGACATTAGCCTGCCCCATCATAGGACCTACGCCCCCCATCTGGAACATGAGCCATTGGATAGCAGTGTAGCGGGATTTTTCCTCTTTGGGGAGTAGGTTTCCACTCTTTTCTGCCAGGTAGAGCATGATAGCCCCAGACTCGAAGAGCGTGAAGTCGCCGTTGTCGCGGTCTACGATAGCAGGAATTTTGCCGTTAGGATTCATTTTCAGGAACCAGTCCTGCTTTTGTTCCCCTTCCAAGAGCTTGACCGGCTTGACCTCGTAGTCCCAACCCATCTCCTCTAGGGTGATAGAAACTTTCCAACCGTTGGGGGTGGCAGCAGTGTAGAGTTCGAGCATGAAAATCTTCCTCCATTTTGGGTTTCTAGGTAATTGGAGTCTTCACTTGCTGGAAACTTTTTTGTCGTAGCTTCAAATCTAGTGGCAGTGCTAGTGTACAGTCCCTAAGATATGCTAGATGGTAGTTGGCGCGATCGCGTTTTATCTCGATATTCTACATCAGCGATCGCTTTAAGAAAAAGCTACATTAAAGCGTATCTACTACGAACGACGGTTTTTAATTTCGATATTCCATTCATTCCTCCTCAGAATATGATAGAGAGTTTTATAAGGAATTTGAATTTGGTAATTATTTTCCAGCCAATCTTGAACTTCTTTATAGCTCGAAAATTCTTTCAAGTCTTCAAGTTCTTGTCGAATTTGCTCCATGGTCTCCTCGCTAAGTTTCGGCGGCCTCCCAGAAGGCTTTTTTTCCTCTAACAATGCTTCCAGTCCACCTTCTCTATACAAACGCAGCCAGCGATGAACGGTGGCTTCATTCCGTCCCACAATAGTCGCTAGGGATCGTACAGTATCTACCATTTGAATTTGAAGAAGGTACAAAGCTTGTACTTTGGCAAAGTTGAGTCCTGTTTTTTGCTGCTTCATCAGTTTCTGAAGCGTCTCTGCCGACTCAGCAATTTCAATTTTCGGGATTCCTGACACGATCGCCTCCTTTCCCAAAATTTTCTTATGCTTCCTATAATAAGTATTGCACAATTTTTGAAAATTGTATCAAAGTATCCCCATCGATTCTATCGCAACGACCCATCCTCATACCATTTCTAGAAAATAAAAATTGTCTTGAATTTTTCCAATTACCCCGGTAGGGGTACAACGCGTGAGTGTCCCTATGAAAATGCTCCGAATGGCGATCGCTGGCATCAGGTGGAAAAGCGATCGCTACCTCCAATTAGAGAAAGTAGAAACGTTATTGTGATATATAAAAAAATACTTTTATAAGTATTGGTGTCGTTGTTTTTTTAGCCTTGTCCTTAAATATTTCAATAAATAGCCAATTGTGAGCGATCGTACCCCTACGAAACGCTCCCACACTCAAATCGTACCACGCTTCTTCTGTTCGCGCTCTATAGCTTCAAATAAGGCTCGAAAATTTCCTTCTCCAAAACCTCTAGCTTGCGATCGCCTTTCAATAACCTCAAAAAAGAATGTTGGTTCTTCAAAAATGGGTTTGGTAAAAGTTTGCAACAGTAAAGGAACTTTTTGGCAATTTTGATTTGCTGTTTCTATTTCATTTTGCTTCCAATCTACCAAAATTTCTTGTTCTTGAATCTGGACAAGTTCCTGCGGGGAAATCAAACCATCGCAACTAGCTTTTAATTGGTCGTAATAACTCTCTGGAACTGACAAAAATGGAATGCCATTGCTTCGCATTTGGGCAACGGATGCCAAAATATTTTTGCTTTTCAAAGCAATATGTTGGATACCAGCATCGCGATTGTAGTTTAAAAACTCTTGGATTTGAGAATTCGCTGAGGTGGGTTCGTTAACCGGCAGTTGTACTTTTCCTTGAGGATGGGTTAAAACCTGACTGGACAATCCCGATTTTTGCGTTTGAATGTTAAAGTTCTGTTGGGGTTGAAATCCGAAGATTTCACAATACCAATCCACCGCTGGTTGCAACTCACCCACAGGAACATTTAATACCGCATGGTCGATGGCTACAATCGAAGTTTCTTGGAAATTGCGATCGCTAATAGCTTCACTATCTATAAGTGGTTGCAGGCTATCTCCATCTTCCATCCATTGTACAGCTTTTGGTGGCTGGTCCGTTTTTTCTATTAATGTATGGGTTAAACGACCCCAACCAGCAAGTTTTGCCCATTTCCAACCTCCGTATTGTTGACGAGGTTGCAGTAATTTCGCTCCCGCTACCACTGCCTTTTCCAACAAGGCATCCAAATCTCGTACCTGAAACGCCACATCAGCCACCCCTGGCGGAAATTGTTGTAAAGAACGAAATACCGAGCTTGCCTCCGTTTTGGGCATGGAAAGGGCAACGAACACCGAACCGCTGTATAGAACTTCTGTATGCGTATGTTGGTTAGCGACACTATCCAGCCAACGCCATGCCATCCGGCGTTGGAACCATTGCCGCCAGAAAACCGCATCTTTGACGTAAAAGTGTACGTAGCCAATATCCATAAAACTCGATGGTTGCGATCGTTAGAGTACGCTAGCATCTTAAACAGTCAATTGTATGCTGGCAATGGATTAGAAGAATAAATGACTGTCTGGCTGAATGTTTATTTCCATGGGAACGGCTTGTGGTTCCGCAGACAAAGCATACATAATAGCATTTGCCGCTGTTTCCGTACTTAACATTTGGGAACGGTCTACCTTCAAACCGACATTATCCCAGAAAGGAGAGTCAATCCCACCAAAATAAAACAGCGTAAATTTAATGCCAAAGCGATGCAACTCTTCCGCCATACATTTGCTAAAACCTACAGCACCAAATTTGGAAGCACAGTAGGCACTACCCATCGCCATAGAATGTTTGCCCAAAATGCCCGTTATATTGCAAATATGTCCGGATTTGCGCCCTCTCATTACTTTAGCAGCCGCTTGGCTCGTATAGAAACTCCCTTTGAGGTTGACATCCAACATAGCATCCAAATCCTCAGGGGTCAGTTTCATCCACTGTTTCAAGATGCCAGCCCCCGCAGCGTTGACCAAAATGTCAATTTGCCCAAACTGTTCTGCGGCTTTTTGCACCATGCTTTCCACCTGCTGCGGGTCTGTGATATCGGCGGCAACGGGAAAGCTGTTGGGAATTTCGCTCGCCAGTTCGTCGAGTTTGCTGTTATTTCTGGCACTGAGAACCACATTTGCCCCAGCATCAGCCAATTTCCGGCTCACCAACGAACCAATGCCACCAGTGGCACCAACCACAATCGCTACTCGATCTTGCATGTTGCTTTACATTTCTTTACGTCTCTTCCATGATAGGAGAATTTTGCCGTAGCTACCAAGGTGGGGTATGGGAGCAGCCGAGCGGCCGAGCATGGGAGTATGGGGGGTTGGGGGTTGGGAGTATTGAAAAAAGAACAAATTGTTGTGGTTTTGTAGGTTGTTGAATCATTGAATTAAAATAATTGTAAGTTCCTTGGAAAAGCTCCCATGGCAAATTTTTTTCCTGCCAGACTTCATGTTATTCTTGCTAGAAAAGAACCGGTGGGTTTGGTGTTTCGACGCGGTCCTTCCAAACAAGTTTGTACGTTGCTTTGGGATAGAAAGCAGGATACATTTGTATTGGGTCAGTGGTTAAAAGGTCGTATTTACGAACGCCGCAGTGATTTATCTGGTGATGGCAAATATGTCATTTATTTTGCTATGAATGGCAAATGGGATTCTCAAACGAAAGGGTCGTGGACCGCCATTTCTCGGGCACCCTGGCTGAAAGCTTTGGTATTATTGTCAAAAGGAGATTGCTGGTTTGGTGGTGGTTTGTTTACAAGCGATCGCACTTATTGGTTAAATGGGTATCATACAATGTTGCACGATTCCAGCGAAGTTTGCCGAGACCAAACCTATCAAATACCAGCCTACTACGGGTTTGAATGTCCGCGCGTCTATTACTTACGATTGCAAAGAGACAACTGGCAGTATACCGAAAGTATATCTTCCGGCCATTATGGAAGCATGGATATTTTTGAAAAG
>CAYZHY010000014.1:42561-45431 GCA_964477525.1 uncultured Geitlerinema sp.
GTATACCGAAAGTATATCTTCCGGCCATTATGGAAGCATGGATATTTTTGAAAAGCCTTTAAAAAAAGGGTGGGTCTTGCGCAAATTTGCCCATGCAGAACCTTACCATACCGAAGGCAAAGGATGTTATTGGGACGAACACGAACTCTTCCATCGGCCATCTGGAACCACCCTATCCTATCCCGATTGGGAGTGGGCAGAGTGGGATCGAAACCGATTGGTGTGGGCAGAGAAAGGATGCCTTTATACAGGGTCTTTGCGCAGCAACCAATTGCAAGATATCAAATTAATTTATAATTTTAACGATATGACCTTTACGCCCATACAGGCACCCTACTGATGGGGTATAGCTCTTGCTTGTGTTTGCCAACAGACTCCGAAATCTATAAATTATATAAATTGGTCCGTTGCTACAGGCGTAGATCCTCTAGACTGTATGAAAAAACTGCATTAGCAACATCGCAATCGGGGAGGCAGCTTTTATGAGACTCATCATTCAACTTGTGGGACTCGCTTTGGTTATCTTCGGTATCTACATGGTAGGTCAGAATATTATCTTCACTACCAATCCCCATCCTTATTTTTGGCGGGGAATTGCCGCCGACGGTTCGATTTTGGCTTTGACTGCTGGTTTGGTTATGTTGGTTTATTTACCTAGAAGTCAGAAAAATTTGGGCTGGATTCCCCTTGTCATTGGTATTGTTTTGGTATTTCTAAGCAGCAACGCCATTCTCACTGCCACAACCTTGTGGCAATTTGTGGTTTCCTTTGCCTCTATCACCGTTGGCTATCAAATGCTGACCACTGGGCGTATTTTATTTTAAATGGATGCCAAAATTCCGATTCCCAAAAGCTGGCTATCTGGCACAAGTCGAAGTGGGCACAGAGAATTTCCAGCCCCACTTCGATTTCCTTTTTCTCTTAAAATGTAAACGTTCCCTGAACCACACCGACAACAGCATCTTCGTTGTCATTTTCGTGTTCGGGACTGATAACCCACATCACCCCAGGTGTCAGGGCAATATTATCGTTTAATTGATACTTGTAAGAAGCTTCCACATACAAAGACGTATCTTCATCTTCGCGGATCTGTTCGTCATTGTCGCTAGCCTTGGGTGGAATACCAACAACCAAACCAGCTAAATTACCTTCTCCGCCTACATCCGGAAAAGCGAGTTGTAAGGCGGTTGTATATACCGTAGCATTGTCCTCGCTATCCACTTCGTTGGCAAAGACAAAACCACCCCAAGCAGCAATCTGAAAGCTAGAACTGGGGCGAAATGCTGCTTGCAAACTCACGTGATGTCCCATGGTATCGTCATCGCCAAAAGGACTGTCGGCATTGGCACTGCCAAAACCTCCTGCCAGACTGGTACTACCATCGTTGGCAAATGTATTTAAATAGGATAGGGAGAGGTCGAATTGATTGCCGGCAGAAAAGTTTGCCTGTACGCCAGTGGTGTAGTCACCGTTGAACAAGCCTTCTCCCAACCCCGAATCGCTGGCGATTCCGTGGTCAGTCATGTACAGTGCGTCGAAACTCAAACTGTTGCTGAGTTGGATATTGGCACCAACGCCGGCGCCGCTGGTAGTTTCGTAGATGATGGGATTTTTCCGGCCAAATTTGGATAAAGCCGACCCTTCTAAATCAGTGGTTGCGTCTAAGGAAAAGACATCGTAGATATCAGCGCCAACAGTACTGACAAAGGCATTGATATTATTGCCAACGGGAAAGCTGTAGAAGAATTGGTCGAGTTCAAAATTAAGACCGGTATCCCCTTCTACTTCTAAGGTGGTAACGCCAGTACCGGTGACATCGCGAGGAAAACCTGCCAAATTACCGGCTTTTAAACGAGTACGCAATAAATCTCTACCGGTAAAGCTAGTGTCGAAGTTCAGTTCTGCAGCACCGCTGAAGGTGGTTTGTATATCTGCGCCTAAATCTTCGTTGCCGAAGGTATCGCCAAGAACAAAAAAGATTTCTGCGTTGAGTTTGGTGGTAGTAGAAAATTGATTGGCTTCTAGTTCGGCGGTACGCGCTTCCAAACTATCAACCCTTCCCCGCAGGGTGGCGAGTTCCGCTTGGAATTCTTCTTGCAATCGCTGCAAGGTGGCTAAATCTTCCTGGCGTACCAGGTCAGCCGTACTTTGTTCGATAAGTTGGGTCATGACTTCCATGCAGGCGTTTAAGCCAGCGGCGAATTCGTAGCGGGTTAAAGCGCGATTGCCGCGAAAAGTACGGTCGGGATATCCGGCAATACAGCCGTAACGTTCCACTAAGGATTGCAATGCTTGAAATGCCCAGTCGGTGGGTTGTACGTCTCGCAACTGGGAAACGGAGGTCACTTGATCTAGGTTGTTGGTTGTTTCTAGGGCAGTTAGGGATTGGCTATGGTTGAGTTCTGGTGTCGCCATGGCTGGCATGGTGGTGCCGATAATGGCTGAAAACACCAATAGATGGTGGCTGGGATGTTGGTTCACGGTTTTTCACTCCTCACGTAGGCTGCTATTCTACGATTCCCTTTGGTCGGAAAAGGATAGCTGGGGGGTTATTGAGATATAATCTCAACAAAAAAAACAAGGTTCCCCCGCTCAATGTCAAAGGGATATTGAAACTAAGAGCTTAGTTTAACAGTTGCTTAAATTCCTGGAAATCCCCCATCCGGGGATTTGAAGAGAAGGAGCGATCGCGTTTTCTCTGGATCGAGCAGGTGCGATCGCGCTTTTTGCATTTATATTTGGTTGTTGCTAGCTGGTAAATAAATGCTATAATTTTCAATTATTCCGGAGAAGCTACCGACGAAATCGCAGAAAGACAGCAACCAAAACGGCGGAAAACACACCAATTCCCAAGCTAATAGTGAAGGCAG
>CAYZHY010000015.1:0-33984 GCA_964477525.1 uncultured Geitlerinema sp.
GTACAAAAGTGCTAGATTGTTGAGGCTGGTGGCGACATCAACATGCTCTTCTCCAAGAACCTGTTGGCGAATCGCTAAAGCACGTTCGGCTAAGGGGATGGCTTCTTCGTATTGACCTTGTTGTAAAAGCTCTATAACTTGTTGGTTTAAACGATGGGCTTCTGCTAGCTTTCGATCTTCTTCTGTTGCTTCCCGCCAACGTAGCTCGTACGTTCCTGTTTCTCCCGCTTTGTAGGTCTTAGCCATAATTTGATAGCGACCTGTTGTTGGTAAGGTAGTAACAATTTTAGCGTTTTTTCCTTCTCCACCATCGTCGTTTTCAGCTATTTTGTTTCCTTCTGGGTCAAATAAAATTAAATAGCTATCAAATTCGGAACTAATTAGCTCGATCGCAATTTGCTGACCCGCTTCGCCTTCCAAGGTGTGAATTTGATAGTAACCATCGTTTTCAATAGCCTCGCTGCTACTGTTGAGTTCGCCCTGAATTGTATTAACGCTAATCTCGTTTTCCGAACTTGTATCTTGTTGCTGGGCAAGTTCGCTGATTTTTGGAGTTGCGGAAGAAGCATCTGTTTGACCGCTAGCAATGGGAACGGAAGCACCATATAAAGCCAACCATCCCACACATCCCATCAAACTTGCTTTGAACCAATGAAATTGCGCCTTACCCATAACTTTTCCTCGCTTGTAATGCTTGTAGAGGGGCAGCGTTTCTAGGCTTATCCCTCTGTTTTCTTTGATAGCACTACAGAAAAATTTTAGGACAGTAGTTGAAGGACTATCCAAGTTTGCCAGCGTTATTCCAAATTTAATGTCCTAAGCCTGGAGCGTAGTGCTATATTTGCCGATTGGACTTCGTATTAGGCAAACTGACACCAATGTTTGAAATTGATTTGTTCGATAGTAAGGAGTTTTCCAATCTATAGATAAAATCAACTAACAGCGAATCAACCTACAAACCCGCTCTAAGGTATCCAAAATTCGATTCGCCTCATCTACTAAACTATTGACATTCACTCGATCCCGCGGATCCGACTGAGAAACTGGTTCGGACTGAACAACTTCGCCATTAGCAGGTTGTTGGGGTGACGAAAAGGACATATTGTAGGAGTAGCTCAAACCGTTTTGGGAAAGCCTTGCTAGGAGTATGGAAACTGGAATACCATAGTTAAATCCAGTTTTTTGTCCGCTTTCGTCCCTATCTCCCAGTCCATGAATTGCTACCAAACGTCCTGCTGCATCCAGTACCTGTCAGCCAGACATGCCACCTTGAGTTACGTTTGTATAGCCGACTGCGTAACCTTGAGATGGATTTTCCCGAATTTCTGAAATGGAACCGCTTGTGAACTGGCGGCTGATTCTACCGAGCGAGGGAGGCCATTCTGACAAGTATACAGTTTGACCGGGAGAAAGTTGGTAAGTTGCTATTGAAACTGGTTCGTAGTTGCGATCGCATTCAAACTCTACGACTGCCAAATCTTCAGACTCAAACCAGTAAAATTCATTTACCTCATAAATTTCTCCATCATAAGTTCTGATGGCTAAATTGGCAGCCTTTTCTTGATTTTAAGACAGGAGACGTGACGATTGGTAATACCAACGCAAATATTACTTTCTTTCGCAATGAGCGTCCCCGAACCGTGACTATTTGGCTTCCCTTCTTCATTTAAGTTCATAATGAAAAGAGTCGTTTGACGAGAAATATCGTTAATTTCGGTTGCAGATTCGATCGTATTGTTACCTTGATTGGTAGCTTATGCCTGGGCTAGTAGCTGCCGGTTAGCTGCCGAGGAAGACGTTGGGCATTGTTCTCCTGCTTGCTCCATTGCGATCGCGAAGGTTGGAGAAAAACCTACCAGTAAAGCACCAGCACTGACCGCCAATCTGAAGATCCATGTAGAAGATACAAAAGGAAAATTCATTATCGAAGCTCCTGAAGCCATTTCGTATGAAGTTTTGACGCAGTTCGAGCGCTGCACGGCGATCGCGAAGTATCTCGGAAGGAGAAGCTTGCATCGCCTTATGGAGAAATACCACTACCGATCGGGGGACCTATGCAAGTAGCAATTCCGATAGTTATGTACTATAGTATTTTTATATGAGATGTGTACAGATCGCCTTTTATATGGGGAGGGGAAGAGGGGGAAGAGGGGGATAAAGACTTCAGGTGCTGAAGTGGGAGAATTTTTCGGGTCTTCGCATTTTTATGAAAATTTTATAAACTTATTCCGGACTGCGATTCTAAACCTGCCAAGACCGATCGCAAGAACGGATTTGCGCGATCGCTTACCCTTGCAAAACTTGCTCTGTATCGAAAAACACGAAAGGCGATCGCAATTCCCCATCCAACTACTGCAGGCTTTGTTCGTCAAAACCGCGATGGTTTGAAAAACCGCTATCTCCAGCTCCATCGCGTTGAATACCATTTCTAAAAAACAACAATTGCCTTGAATTTTTGCAATTACCCCGATAGGGGTGCAACGCGCGAGCGCCCCTACAAAAATGCCCTTGATATCTATCACACAATTTTAAGGAAATGGTATAACAAGGAAATGGTATAACCATGCAACAAAAGCGACGGTTCCACAGGCTCAGCATCAATCGAATTGTTACAAAAATATACCTTCAAATCTTATGCCCGGCTAAGAGTATTCATAGCGAAGGTCTGACATCAGCCGGCAAAATGGAAAGCAAACGCCCTGCTTCCAAATAATTTAAATAATTTCTGTTAAATAGAATACCGTTTGAACGATCGCTTTTCACAGCATCCCCATTGCTAGAACGGCTTTTCCCATGCGTATCTCAACTACCTAGTAGCGATCGCAGCTGGCGACATATTCTATTTGGCATTTATAAATACTTTGGTGGCGCGATCGCTGTGTTTTCCCCTTGGTGGGGACTTGTTCTAGGTTCTATTTCCCACTTGCCAGCGATCGCACCAAAAAGAACTTCATAGCCCGCAGGCAAACGATTTTCATTAATGTAAGAAAACAAAAAAAACTTAACACAACGCTGTCGGCTTTCCAATGGCTTGCTGGTTGTGTTCGGTGGTAGCAGATGCTTCGAGTTCGCTCAGCACAAACTAGCAGGAACGAGAAGTCACTTTCTGATACGCTAAGTCCCGAATCAAGGAAACTTTAGCGTGTAGATAATTATCTAAAGCGTTGACTTGGGAGCCATCTAGGTTTTGTTCTTGCTTCAGGTTGCGCAAAATCCAGTCGATTAAACTGGCATCGTCGAAACTGAGTAGTTTGTTGGCTTGGGTAGTTTCTACCAAAGACCAGATTTGACGTAGCATGTTAGGTGTCATGAGATTCTCCTCAATAATCCTGGTATCTTGCCATTGCTAGACTTTTGCAAATCGCTTTACTTTGACCGTTTCCAGAAACTTGATGTTTCATCGGGCTTGGTCAAAAATTTAATCTTTCATTGATTTTTTCTACCATAACCCATCATCAGGCCTCAGAGGCAAGAATGTAAACAGATTAACAATAGTTATAAAAGGTTTAAAAATTCCCCTATAGATTGACAAACAATGCCAAACCTTTAAAGATTCGCCAAAATCGCACTAAAGAAGGAATCTGAACTATATGGATATTTACCATAACGCGAAATCAAGCCACGATCGGGACGCGATCGCAAAACCTTACCATTCTCCATATAATTTTACGATTTTAGCAATAACCGTAACTTTCGATCCAAAATCTTGGCCAAAAAACCCACCCCTGCCACCATTACCCTAATTATTACCATCGGCTTGCTCACCGTTTCCACAGCCGCCGTTTTCATTCGGATGGCCTTCGATGCCTACGGCGAACGAACCATGGCCGCCAGCCTGTTAATCGCCGCTTCCCGTTTGAGTGTTGCCGCTGCCGTCTGGCTGCCCGTAGAAAGTCGCAAAGCCGCCACTTGGCGTTCTGGTTGGACTTGTACCATTTTGGCTGGCATCTTTTTGGCTGCCCATTTTGCCACTTGGATTGCCTCCCTTGCCTATACCTCCATCGCTGCTTCCACCACCATCGTCACCAGCAACCCCATCTGGGTCGCCTTAATCTCCTGGCTGTGGTTTCGAGAAAAACCCAGTTCCCTAACCATTGTGGGAATCGCTATTTCCGTCATCGGAGGTACCATCGTTGCCCAGGGAGATTCCGGGGGAGTCGCAACCCATCCTGCTTGGGGCAATTTCTTGGCACTGCTGGGGTCTTGGACCGTCAGCGGCTATTTATTGCTAGGTCGCCAAGCCCAAAGACAGGGGATGCCCTTTTCCGGTTACATCGCCATTGCCTACACCACCGCCGCTCTTTGCTTGCTTCCCATCCCCCCTTTACTGGGTTTGAGCTACCTGGGAAAAACACCAGAATTTTATCTTTCTATCGTAGCGCTGGCGTTGGTACCGCAGTTAGTCGGTCATAGCATATTTAACTGGGCGGTACGTTGGATTTCCCCCACGTTGGTTACCCTCATTATTTTATTTGAACCCGTCTTAGCCAGCTTTTTGGGCTATCTGTTCTTTCAAGAAGCTCCCGGCGTTTGGGTTCTGTTGGGCGCTATGATTCTATTGGTGGGCGTTGCGATCGCAGTAGCCGGACAAAAACGTTCTCGCTAGTTTCGGATTTCCGATAGCTAGATGACTGGAAGATATAACCAATAAGTAGTACAACATTTTTTGTAGCCACCAACGGGGAAAATTTACCATCTATGAGCGACACCAGCTTACCTACCTTAATTCAAAAAATGCAACAGCCGGATTTCTATCCCCATCCGGTGAAAGAACCCATCCAGCTTATACAAACCCATATTTCCTACGTACTGCTGACTGGCGACTACGCCTACAAAGTCAAAAAACCATTAAATTTAGGCTTTCTGGACTTTTCCACCCTGGAAAAACGCCACCACTTCTGCCAACAAGAACTGCGCCTCAACCAACGCGGCGCTGGCCGATGGTATTTACAAGTGCTGCCCATTACCCAACAAGGGGATAGCTACCAACTCAACGGAGATGGCGAACCCGTCGAATACACTTTACAAATGAAACAGTTTCCCCAAGATGGCTTGTTTGTAGGCATGCTAGAGAAAGGGAAACTGACCACCGACCTCATGGAAACAGTGGGAAAGCTGACGGCACAATACCATGCCAAATCCCAAACCAGCGACTATATTCTCTCCTTTGGCAAACCGGAAACCATCAAAGCATCCATTGACGAAAACTACCAGCAAACTGAAAAATACGTTGGCGGTCCGCAAACCAGAAAGCAACTAGACGAAACCAAAGCCTATACTGACAAAATTTTCCAAGAACGTGCCAATTTATTTCAACGCCGGATAGAGGAAAAGAAAATCCGCGAATGCCATGGGGATTTGCACTTGAAGAATATTGCCCTCTACAACGGTGAAATTATCTTATTTGATTGCATCGAATTTAACGAGTCGTTTCGGTTTGTGGATACCATGTACGATGTGGCGTTTATGGTCATGGATACGGAATCCAAGGAACAACCGGATTTGGGCAATGCATTTCTCAATACCTATTTGGAACAAACGGGAGACTGGAAAGGATTGCCCTTGTTGCCTTTGTATCTCAGCCGCCAAGCCTATGTCCGTGCGAAGGTAACCTCTTTACTGCTTGACGATGCCAATGTTCCCGACAGCGATAAACAAGCAGCGGCAAAAACGGCAGCGCATTATTATTATTTGTCTTGGCAATATACCCAGCCTACCCAAGGGCAAATCGTGATGATGTCGGGATTGTCTGGATCTGGCAAAAGTACGGTTGCCAAACAGGTTGCCCGCCACAATCGAGCGATTCATTTACGTACGGATGCGGTACGCAAGCATCTCGCTGGCATTGGGGTAGACCAAAAGGGGGATGATTCTATTTATACGCCTGAAATGAGCGAGAAAACCTACAATCGGATGCTAGAGTTGGGCAAAATGCTAGCAGCGGAAGGTTGGACGGTGATTTTGGATGGCAAATACGACCGGGTCACTTATCGGAAAACGGTTCTCGATGGGGCGAAATCTGAGAATTTACCGGTGACGATTTTACATTGTACGGCGGATGAAGAAGTTTTGCGCGATCGCCTCAATCAACGGAAAGGGGATATTGCCGATGCTACGTCGGATTTGCTGGATTTTCAAAAAACGAAGGCGGAATCTTTTATCCCAGCGGAACAACCCTATGTTTGCTCTGTTGATACCACCAAGGATGTTTTGGCGCAGTTGCCGGAGAATTTGAAATTGTAGCAAAAATGGGGAGCGAATTTTGTTCGTTCCCTAGCAAACGGAAATGCTCCATTTACATTCACAATCGTTTTGTTGAAATTTTTCGATGTGCTACTTTAAGTTATTATTCTTCTTCGATTCGAGCGATTTGGCTTGAAAATTTAGGGGCAGATACCAAGGCACTGTCCCTTATTTTTGGTTTCCATAGACTCGCTCTGAGCCTGATAAAAGGATAACTCGAATGCGATCGTGACTGACATTTGCCAATGATGCTTTGATGTTGCTCGTGTTTTCAATATTTATAATTGTCTTCAAAAGAAAAAAAGCGCAATCGTTCGTCAATTGAATTTTGGGTTGTATTTATATAGGAGATGGGGAAAGGAATTAGCGTCCCGATTTTGTTTTCTTTATATCTATTTAGTTTTAAAATATTTAAAGATTTCAAATGTCTACCAATCAACAGCGCCGTATTGAACGATGGGAAAGAACCTTCTCTACTGGCGTGCAAACCTGGATCCTCTTTTTGGTATGTTTGCTTTTGGTGAAGTATCCGGCACCGTTGAGTATTTTTTTTGGGTTTCTGGGAGGATCGGCAGCTGCCTTTTTAACCTGGTGGTGGCACGGGGAACCGCTAGAAACGGAACAATCTCACCACCAGCAAACCCATGAGGAGCGTTGATGGAGAGGATTTTGTTTCCAGATATTAAGTTTTCTAAGAATTCGATCTCTATTTGGGAGCTTTATGACAGAATGTAAAAAATAGCATTTTCTAAGTGAAATGCGAATGTTTTCGTCAAGGAGAACCGCTGTTCGTTCTACATAGAGTTTCCACGTTCGCGTTTGATGGGAATTTGCTATATCGTTTTTTTAAACAAAATGTCAATAGGTTCCTACCGAACGATTCTACCCCCCCTGTAAAAGCGAACGGTTGGAGATTCTGTTACCAAATTTCATTTTCATCCCCATTAAAAAGATAGGGGAATTGCGATCGCAATTTTCGGTTTTTTCCAGTCCATGACAGCATTCAGTCAATTGTCATTATTCCGGGGAAAAACATTTCCAAATCGATCGCTTTTTCCAAACGTAGCTATTTTTGCTAGTAGAAAAACAGATTTCTACTTTTTAATTTTTTGTCGTTTTAGCTGTTTATATGGATATGCAAAAGTATAAATTTCGATGCACCCTTTCCTTTGGCGATATTTACGGACAAATTATTGTTTGGCTCATTGTCATCTTTTTAAGTTTGGCATCGGTTTTGGCCTTGTGGAGTAGCGATCGCCAAATGTTTGCTTTTATCACCTTGGGATTGATTCTAGTGCTTTCCCTGCCCTTCTTGCTATTTGCCTTTGTGACCACCCTGTTCAATCATATTGAAATTCAGGTGGCGGAACCGGAAGCGGAAAGCAAACAAGTGTCAGCTAGTTCCCAAGGAGGTAGCCAACCACCCAGCAACCAAGAACCTGCCCAGGCTTAAATCGTAGAACCCCGAGCGAAGTCGAAGGGCTTGCCGGATGGAAGCGCGATCGCTATCCTATAGATTGTGGATTCCCTGATTGTCAGGGAATTTTTTTGATTTATTGCCAAAATGCCCATGCTAGAACACGATGTTGCCATTGTTGGTGGTGGATTGGCTGGCTGTCGCGCGGCCTTAGAAATTGCCCGTCGCTCGCCCAATTTAAGCGTGGCGGTCATTGCCAAAACCCATCCCATCCGTTCCCACTCGGTTGCCGCCCAAGGAGGCATTGCCGCTACCCTCCAAAATATAGATAGCGAAGATAGTATTGAATCCCACGCTTTCGATACGGTCAAAGGTTCCGACTACCTAGCAGACCAAGATGCGGTGGAAATCCTGGCGCAGGAAGCCCCAGAGGTAGTCATCGATTTGGAACACATGGGCGTTCTATTTTCTCGCCTCGAAGACGGCAAAATTGCCCAACGGGCCTTTGGCGGTCACACCCACAAACGCACCTGCTACGCAGCCGACAAAACCGGTCACGCCATTTTGCACGAGTTGGTGAACAACTTGCGTCGCTACGGAGTGACCATCTACGACGAATGGTATGTCATGCGCCTGCTGCAAGAAGAAGGGGAAACCAAAGGGTTGGTCATGTACCAACTGTTAGATGGTGAAATTGCCGTCTTGCGTGCCAAAGCTGTGATGCTGGCTACGGGAGGATACGGTCGGGTTTTCAATACCACTTCTAACGATTTTGCCTCCACTGGCGATGGTTTGGCCATGGCAGCGCGCGCGGGAATTCCCCTGCAAGATATGGAATTCGTGCAGTTTCACCCCACGGGGTTGTATCCAGTGGGCGTCTTGATTTCCGAGGCAGTGCGCGGGGAAGGAGCTTATTTACGAAATAGCAACGGCGATCGCTTCATGGCTACCTACGCCCCCAGTAAAATGGAACTGGCCCCCCGGGATATTGCTTCCCGTGCCATTGCCCAAGAAATTCGCGAAGGTCGTGGCGTATATCCCGATGGTACACCAGGTGGCCCCTGCGTGTATCTGGATTTGCGCCATTTGGGCAAAGAAAAAATTATGAGCCGCATTCCGTTTTGCGCAGAAGAAGGGCATCGTTTGTTGGGGTTGGATGCGGTAACGCAACCGTTTCCCGTGCGACCAACGGCTCACTATTCCATGGGAGGAATTCCTACCAATGTAGACGGGCAAGTGCGCTACAGTGGGAATACATTGGTACCAGGGTTGTTTGCCGCTGGGGAAGTGGCATGCGTTTCCGTGCATGGTGCCAATCGTCTGGGCAGCAATTCCTTGTTGGAATGCGTGGTATTTGGCAAACGGGCTGGAGAAGCGATCGCCAATTACGTTGGCAAGCGCAAAATGCCCGAAATTCGGGAAGAGAAGTATTTAGAAGCTGCCCAGAAACGGGTGCAAGGTTGGCTGGAAAATCCTGGAACCTACCGCATTCAAGAAATCAAACAGCAACTGCAGGATTGCATGAGCGAATACTGCGGTGTCTTTCGTTCCGAAGCTACGATGGCGGAAGGCATCGAAAAACTGCAACAAATTCAACAAAATATCGATCGCGTCTATCTCGACGATAAGGGCAAACTGTGGAATACAGAAATTATAGAAGCGTTGGAGCTACAGAACTTAGCTGTCGTCTCCCAAGTGATTCTGCATTCCGCCCTCGGTCGTCGGGAAAGTCGCGGTGCGCATTATCGGGAAGATTATCCCTTTCGAGACGATACGCACTTTTTGCAACATACCTTGGGTTATTATTCTCCTGCTGGTGTGGATGCGAAATATCAACCAGTCACAATTAAACAGTTTCAACCAGAAGAACGAACGTATTAACTGGTGCTAAGCTAAGATGCCCAGTTGAACAGGCGGCTGACGATCGCCGGTACAGCCAATAGGGCGAGTTTGAAAATGAGGGGAGTAAAAACGAGCGTAAAGCAAAGGCTAATGAAAGCAACGCCTGCCATGGCAAGTTTAATCATTTCTTCATTTGCATTCACGCTCAGATATACAGCGAAAACGGTTACAGCTATGCTTGTTAAGCAAGAGATCAACATATTGATAGTCCTAAAAACGATACTCTACTTCGGTATTGTTGGGGTTGCTAGGTAATTTACCTTTCGATCTGGTGCACCCTTCGACAAGCTCAGGGTGAAAGGTTCTCCCCATTCTTTGGTGGATTGTTGCTACTAAAGTGGGGAAAATGGCAGAGATAAAAACCATTCGCTTATCTAGCTTCGTGTCATATGTTACAACTTGATTCAAGAATGTCAATACGTATACAAAATTTTTTCGATATTGTTTTTTGGGAGATTTCTGGCAATCGCATGGCCAACCCCCCTCAAATGACAGTGGATTGAGCGTTTCAATCTTTGTGCCAAAATGTAATAAATTCTTGACACGATACCCCTTTTATGCAGCGAGGTCATTTCCCATTAAAAACCGGCAATGCCTTCGTTACGAGCTGCTTGACGCACGGCAGCAGCTACAGCAGTAACCACTCGCTCGTCAAAAACGGAAGGAATCACATTATCGCGGTGGAGATGGGAAGGCGAAATCAAAGAAGCAATGGCATTGGCAGCTTCCAAACACATGGTGGCGGTAATTTTGTTGGCGCGGGAATCTAACGCCCCGCGAAATATCCCGGGAAATGCCAAGACATTGTTAATTTGATTGGGATAGTCGCTACGACCCGTTGCCATCACGGCTACATCGGCTGATACCAACTCCGGCTGAATTTCCGGAATGGGATTGGCCATCGCCAGCACAATGGCATCGCTGGTCATGGTTTTGACCATTTCTGGGGTTAGCACGCCTGGCACCGAAACGCCGATAAACACATCGCTGCCGTTGACCGCATCTGCCAGCGAACCCGATTCGGAACTGGCAAATTCCTGTTTTTGGGGGGTGAGATTTGGTCGGTCTTTAGAAACAATCCCCTTAGAATCGCACAGCAAGATTTGCCCGGCACCCGCTTGCCGCAACAACCGGGAAATGGCAACACCGGCAGCACCAGCGCCGTTGATGGTAATACGCACCTCGGCTAGGGATTTATTGACCAATTTCAGGGAATTAAACAAAGCGGCTAGGGTGACAATGGCGGTGCCGTTTTGGTCGTCGTGAAAGACGGGAATGTCAATTTCTTCGTGCAAGCGGTTTTCAATTTCAAAGCAGCGGGGTGCGGAAATATCTTCTAAATTCACGCCTCCGAAAACGGGAGCAATATTTTTCACGGTTTGGATAATTTCTTCGGTATCTTGGGTAGCCAAACAAATAGGAAAGGCATCCAAATTGGCAAAGTTTTTAAAGAGCATGGCTTTGCCTTCCATCACGGGTAAGGCACCTGATGCTCCTAGGTTACCCAATCCCAAAACGGCACTACCATCGGTAACGATCGCGACGGTGTTTTGTTTGATGGTGAGTTGGTAAACCTGTTCGGGGTCTTGGGCAATGGCTTTGCAAATTCTACCCACGCCGGGGGTATATGCCATGGCTAGGTCAGCTTGGGTTTTTAAGGGGATTTTGCCGACAATGGAAATTTTACCCCCTTGGTGCAGGTTGAAAGTGCGATCGTAAACGCTCAATACTTGAATGTCGGTAACGGCTTTCACCGCATCGACGATTTTTTCGGCGTGTTCGGAACTGGAGGCATCGACGCTGATTTCTCGGGTGGTGTGGGTATGGGTTTGTTCGTTGAGCGTAATTTGCCCGAGGTTGCCCCCAACTTCGGCGATGGCTTGGGTAACGCTTGCCAGCATCCCAGCTCGATTGGGTAGTTGCAAGCGAATGGTAACGCTAAAGCTGGAAGTGGGGTTTAAGTTGACCATGATGCTTTGATTGCGATTTGGGTTGTATTTTGCTGTTGTCCGAGCTTTTGATTGTACCGGATCTGACACAGAAAAAAACAAGATGGGGAATGGGTTTGTTAGGTTTTCATGAATTAGGGCGTGCAGGGGATGGCAGATGGCAAGATCGAAAATTGGGAAAATTTATGGATGCTCCCTTGTTAAAGAAACGAAATAATTGAATGGGGTTGGCTATTCAGCTGGAAAATCATTTGGTAGCAGGTGATTTTGGTAGCAATTTATACCGACCATCAAAAAAAATAAATTAGGTTTTATGCAACCATGTAGAGATCAATACCAAAAAAGATGATACTCTACCATGGGGTTCGATTTTGCTGGTTGAAAGAAAACTTTTGGCTTTGGAAAAAGCATCATTTCAAAAACGTTGCCATCGCCAACAAAAAGTTCGATGGTTGTCTGGCATAGTTGGGGGAGGCGTGTTGGCTTCTGTGCTGTTGTTGGGGCAGATGTGCTGGGGTGGAAAACGGTTGCAGGTATACCAGCGTGCCAATTCTACAACAATTCAGATAGGGGGTCGCAATACGATCGTTTGGTATCGCCACTTACTGACATGGGCGCCAACAAATGCTACCAACAAATACGATCGTGTGGGCAACTCTCCTTGGCTGACATCGCTTTCCCTCGGTTCTCCAGCCATCATTTTGAATATTGGTTCTGGGGTGGCAATGGTTCTTTTGTTGGTTGCTGGCTTGAGCGTTATTTTGTTGGTGGTTGTCGCTAGATTGTTACAAATTGCGATCGCGAAGTTACACAAGATAGAAACAAAAAACCAACAATTGGTTCGCGAACTGGGAAAACATCAGGAAATGGAAACCGCTTTCAAAGAACGCCACCAACATTTAGAATCTTGGTTGCAAGCGACCAACGAACAACTGCAATATACCCAAACTCAGTTGCAAGAGGAAGTAGCAACTCGCAAACAAAAGGAACGGCAATACTTACAAACGCAAGATACCTTGCTTTTGTTTGAGCATTTGGTAGCGGCTTTAATTGATAGTGTCTCCAATAGAGCGTTTATCGAACGGGCATTGCAGTTTTTGGGCGATCGCTTTTTCCCCGATTCCCGACTCACTTATATCGTAGAAACAGAAGCTGGTTGGCAAGTGCTGGATTGCATGGCACCGGAAAGCCACCGTGCAACCAACTGGGAAAACCACGATCTTCTGACATTATTGAAAAAAACAGATTACCTGCAACGGCTACCTACCGGCAAACCTCTAGCGATTGCAGACATTAAAAATTGGCTGGATGCGCGAAACAATAACAACTCGCTAGTTACCACCGAACTAGCAACTTCTCAAGCTGTTTTGTTGGTTCCTTTGCCAGGTTGCGAAGGAAGGGATTTTTTATGCGTGGATTCTACGGTGGTTCGTGAATGGCATGCCACCGAAATTTCCCTTTTAACACAAGTGGCTGACTACATGCGTTTAGCCAGTCAAAAAGCGGCTTTAACCCAAAAATTGAACGAAACGGAAATAGCCAAACAAGAACGGGAAGCGCGTTTTCGACAAATGGCAGAAAACGTGCAAGAAGTCTTTTGGGTGGCAACGCCAGAGCGAAAACAAGTGCTGTATGTCAGCCATGCTTACGAAACCATTTGGGGTCGCCAGCGTCAATCTTTATACGAAGCACCTTATGCTTGGTTGGAAACCATTCATAACAGCGATCGCGAACGAGTGGCCGCTCGGCTGGCGCAACCGCTGGTTGGGGAATGTACCCAAGAATATCGCATCGTTCGTCCCGATGGCAAGGTAGTTTGGATCCGCGATCGCGCTTTTCCCATTTACGACGAAAACGCAAAAATTTCCCGTATTGCTGGTATTGCTACCGATATCAGCGAACGCAAATACGCGCAAATGGAAGCGCAACTTTTACAAACCATTAACCAATCCATTCATAGCACGGGAAGTTTTCCAGATACTTTGGTCGTAGTGCTTTCCCAAATCTGTCACCTCACCGGCTGGGATTATGCAGAAGCTTGGATTCCCGATGGGGAAGTTTTGAAACTTGCTTGTGGTTGGTACGGCGAACGTTGGGAGTTGGAAAGTTTTTATCAGAACAATATCGATTTGGTTTTTTCCTTTGGGGAAGGGTTGCCAGGAACGGTCTGGCATTCGGCACAACCCAAGTGGCTGTACGATTTACCACAGGAGGAATGGCAACATTCTTACCACTTGCACGCAGCCATAGAGGTGGGTTTGCAATCTGGTTTGGGGGTACCCATTGTTAGTAACGAACAAGCGATCGCGGTCTTTCTATTTTTCTCCTATCAAACCCATCCCGAAGATATGCAGTTGCTCGATTTGGTGGCCACCCTTGCCGACCAACTGGGCTTGATTTTAACTCAAAAACAGTTTGAAACCAAATTGCAAGAGCGGGAAGAGGTGTTGCGGTTGTTTGTGGAACACAATCCCGCTGCTGTGGCCATGTTAGACCAGCAAATGCGTTATTTGGTAGCTAGCCGTCGCTGGCTGCAAGATTACGATTTGGGCGATATTGATATTGTAGGGCGATCGCACTACGACCTCTTTCCCGATTTGGCAACTCACTGGCGAACCATCCACAAAAGTTGCTTGCGAGGAGAAGTACAATCCTGTGAAGAAGAACCATTTCCCCGCGCGGATGGTTCTTTAGAGTGGCTGCGTTGGGAGATGCATCCTTGGTATGACAAAACCCACATCGGCGGCATTATCATGTTTTCGGAAATTATTACCCAGCGCAAGCAAGCAGAAGCCGAACTGCAACGCACCAACGAACAGCTACAAACGTCTGTAGAAAAGCTAGAACAAAACAATCGAGAAATTACGCTTTTAGGGCAGTTAAGCGAAATTTTACAAGCTTGTTTGCATTTAGAAGAAGCCTATCAAGCGATCGAGTCTTTCTTACCACCTTTGTTTCCTTACTGTAGTGGCAGCGTTTATATTCTCAATCAAGATAATTATCTAGCTGATGCTATTGCTACTTGGGGAGAATGTGTTGGCAGCGAAGCTGTTTTTTATCCGAACGACTGTTGGGCATTGCGCCAGTGGCACCCTCATTTTACCAACCACAGTCAGGACCAACTTTTGTGCAACCACATGTATTCCGAGCAAGTGGCGGAATCTTTGTGCGTTCCCATGACCGCTCAAGGCAAGGCTTTGGGTTTGTTGCATTTAAATGGTTACCAACATGGCATTTTAACGGAAGACCGACAGCAATTTGCGGTGACGGTTTCGGAACACATGTCGCTGGCGCTGGCAAATTTAACGTTGCGGGAAACCTTGCAACGCCAAAGCATTCGCGACGGTTTGACGGGGTTATACAATCGCCGCTATTTGGAAGAGGTTTTGGAGCAGGAAATTCACCGCGCCCGGCGCAAAACCCAATCTGTGGCGATTTTGATGGTGGATATCGACCATTTTAAGCGATTTAACGATAATTTCGGTCACGAGGTTGGGGATGCGGTGTTGCAGGAAGTTGGGAAGTTGTTAATGCAAAATATTCGCCCTGGGGATATTGCCTGTCGTTACGGCGGCGAGGAGATGACGTTAATTTTGCTAGACGCTGATGTAACAGTAGCAAAACAGCAAGCCGAAAAAATTCGCAAAGCCATCAAACAGTTGCGGTTGGAATACCATCCACCGCAGTTGGGTTCGATTACGGTATCGTTGGGGGTGGCTTGTTTTCCCATTCATGGAAATTCTGGTTCGGCGATTATTCAAGTGGCAGATGCGGCTTTGTATACGGCGAAGGCACAAGGGCGCGATCGCGCGGTGGTGGCTCGAACTCGCGGTTTTCAGTCTTAGAGCGTGGGAGCTTACCGAGCGTGGCGGCGTGGGAGAAAAAAGCGATCGCATTTTGATGGGAAAACTTGGTTACGAACCGTCGCAACCCTGCATAATTTTCCATGTGGTCGGTCTCTCCCGTTCTCTGATTTCGGTAGGGGTTCCCAGCGTGGTGGTGTCGTTGCGATCGGTTCCCGATACGCCGACAGCCGAGTTGATGGTAGAATTTTACCGGCAGCTAGACCAGGGCCAAGACAAAGGGCAAGCGTTGTGCCAGGCGATGTTGGCGACCATGGAAAAATATTCCCATCCCAGAAATTGAGCGGCGTTTACGCTGTTGGGCGCGGCCAAATCATCCCGAATTTGTGGCAAAATGCAAAATGCACGGAGGCAAGGGCATTTTTGGCCTGTTTTCCTTTTCGTATTCAGTATATTTTTTGATGATGAAAATCCGTATTTGGCATCGCTGGTTGGCGATTTTTTTGGTAGTCTTGAGTACCTTGGCGGTTTCTGGTTGCGATTTGGACCGGTTTAAAACGACTGCTGCCCAACAACCCCAACTGATTGATAGCGTTCTCAGCGAACCCAAAACGTTTAATGCTGCCCTCAGCAACGAATCTCCCAATATTTTTGGCTTAACTTACGAGGGATTGGTTACCCAAAATTACAATACCCAGGAAATCGAACCGGCATTAGCCGAATCTTGGCGGATTTCTGAAAACAAAAAGGAAATTATCTTTACTTTGCGGGAAGGGTTGCAATGGTCGGATGGGGAACCTCTCACCGCTGCCGATGTGGATTTTACGTTCAATCGGATTTATTTTAACGAGGATATTCCCACCAGTACCCGCGATGTGTTGCGGATTGGTAAGGAAGGCAAATTACCGGAAGTGACTCAAATTAGCGATCGCGAAGTCAAATTCACCGTTCCCCAACCCTTTGCCCCGTTTTTGCGTACCATTGGCAGCATCACCATTTTACCCAAACATGCCCTAGAAGATACGTTGCAACCTACCGAAGGGGAAGAACTACCGTTTTTATCAACTTGGGGCATCGATACCGACCCGCAAAAGATTGTTTTTAGCGGTCCTTACGTACTAGAACAATACCAAACCAGCCAACGCTTGCAATTTCGCCGCAATCCCTACTACTGGCGCGAAGACCAACAGGGCAATTCCCAACCCTACATCGAACGTATCAATTGGGAAATTGTGGAAAATCAGGATACGGCGTTGCTGCAATTTCGTTCTGGTGGTTTGGATGTCGTTGACGTTCCTCCCCAGAATTTTGCCCTGTTAAAACAGGAAGAAGACCGCAACAATTTTTCTATTTATAACGGCGGTCCCGCCGCTTCTAAATCTTTTCTTTTCTTCAACCTCAATCGCGCTAGCCGTGACGGCGAACCCCTGGTTACGCCCTACAAATCTCGTTGGTTTACGAATGTCAAATTCCGCCGTGCTATTGCTTATGGCATCAATCGCTCTAAAATGCTGAACAATATCTTTCGCGGTTTGGGGCAAAAACAGCACTCGCCAATTTCCGTGCAAAGTCCTTACTATTATTCGCCAGAAGAAGGATTGAAAACCTACGATTACGACCCGGAAAAAGCGAAGGAGTTGCTGTTTTCTATTGGATTTCAAACCAACGAAAATGGCGAAATGTACGACGGTGAAGGGCATCGCGTAGAGTTTACTTTGCTAACCAATGCTGGCAACCAAACTCGGGAGTCTATGGGGGCACAAATCAAACAAGATTTAGCCGATCTTGGTATTAAAGTGAATTTCCAACCGATTGCTTTTAATACTCTAGTTTCTAAATTAAGCAATACCCGCGATTGGGAATGCGTGATTTTGGGATTGACGGGTGGTGTGGAACCCAATAACGGTGCCAATGTTTGGTTGCCGGAAGCTCGCTTGCACATGTTCAATCAAGGTCCGCAAAGGGAAGACTCACCTTTAGAAGGTTGGAAAGTTGCTGATTGGGAACGAAAAATTGGTGATTTGTACATTCAAGGGGCGCAGGAGTTAAATGAGGAAAAACGCAAGGAAATTTATGCCAAAACCCAGCAACTGACTCAGGAATATTTGCCGTTTATTTATTTGGTTAATCCGCTTTCTATGGCGGCGATTCGCGATCGCGTTCGAGGGGTCGAATATTCAGCGTTAGGCGGTGCGTTTTGGAACGTTCACGAGTTAAGAATTACTGAAAATTAGTTATACGCTCTTGGCATTCTGTTTGTATTCTATTTAAAGCAAGCGTTCGGATTACCATGCTAGCGATCGCTACCTGCTGCATGGGAAATATTTGGCAAAATCTGGTTTGGTTTTGGGGTCGCTGTATCGCCCTTTGCAAGTTAAAATGGAGGGTGCCGTTTTATAGGTATCGAGGAACGTATCTTTATATGTCCAAGAAAAGCTTGGTAGAACGAGACAGGAAACGCCGTCGGATGGCGGAAAAATACGCCGCCAAACGGCAGGAACTCAAAGAGGCTTTCAAAAACGCCCAAAGCCAAGAGGAAAAGATGGAAATCCATCGCCAGCTGCAGCGTTTGCCTCGCAATAGTTCTCCGACTCGGGTACGCAACCGTTGCTGGAAGACGGGGCGCGCTCACGGTTACTATCGCGATTTCGGTTTAGCCCGCAATGCGCTGCGGGATATGGCACACCGAGGGTTGCTGCCTGGCGTGGTTAAATCTAGCTGGTAATCCTAGGTGGGCAGCGATCGCATTCAAACGCCATCAAGCGATCGCCAGCCCATAATTGCCTTGCTAGCCACGACCGCAACAGCCGGCAATTCCCAAGCGGTCTAACAGCAACTCGCTGACCATATTGGCGACCGCACATTCCCCATAAAAGCTTTGGGAAAAGTCAAATGCCTGCATTTCCGTGATGAGGGCGATGGCAATGCCTCCAACATCGTTTTCGCCCTCCATCCGCTGGCGAATATACGCTTGTGCTGTTTGAGCGGCGATTTCTTGGTTGACTGGTTCTGGGGGATATTCGCGATCGAGCCACTGCTGCAATGCGCTTTGCAACCATTCCCGTTCGGTTTCGGGGCAGGTTACTTCTGGAAGCTGGATAGAAGAAATTGCTTCTGTCATAATAAAATTTGTACCTTTTCTACAAGCAAAGCCAAGAAAGGGCATTTCGTAAAGACCAAAAGTTGGGAGGCGATCGCTTAAAAAACGTCAAACCCCTAAAACCAGCGATTCCCAACTTATCGAGTTTTTCCAAACCAATACACTTGGCGTTTTTTTTCAACCAAAGGGTTTGATTTCTCCCAGTATAACGAATACCCGTTGTTTGTATAGGAATATTAATTTTCCTTAAATTCATGTTCGATGTGGCGGAAATTATCCAGGGGTATGCCCAAGGATACTTTTTGATGGCGGATGAAGTAGGCGATGGATTGGGTTGGTACGCCACCTACCAGCGAGCTTTAATTCCCCTCGACGAGCGGTTTCGCTATCCGCGATCGCTAAAAAGAGTTCTCAACCAAAATCGCTTTGCCACTGCCATTAACAAAGACTTTTACGGTGTCGTCGCTGGTTGTGCCGACCGGGAAAGTACCTGGATTTCGCCAGAATTACAGCAGATCTATTTTGCATTATACCAAGCTGGATGGGCTTACAGCTTCGAAACTTGGCAGGGCAACCAACTGGCTGGCGGCATTTTGGGCATTGCCATCGGCGGTGCTTTCATTGGCGAATCCATGTTTTATAACATTCGCGATGCTTCCAAGGTCGCCATGGTCAAGCTTGTGGAACAGCTGCGAGAGCGCAATTTCATGCTGTACGATGCCCAAATCATCAATCCCCACCTAGAACGTTTTGGTGCCTATCTAGTTTCCGCCGAACAATATCAAGAAATGCTAGAAAAAGCCATACAGCGCCGATGTTCTTTAATTTAAGGCCGGGGATAGAAAAATATTAAAATTTTCAAGGAAATTCTTTATTGTGAAAACAATTTTTAATCCATACCATCTCCCCTCCTCCCCCTCCTCCGCCTCTTCCCACTCCTCCCCCTCACTCCTTCTCCTCCACCACCAACGTCAAACTCTCCCATTCCCCTTGCTGGTTGTAGCGACGAATCAAACGCTGGCGCTGGGTAGGAGAAAGCAACCATCCCGCTTCTAGAAAGAAAGGCTGCCTGGCTTCAATTTGCAAAGGAAACGTTGCCGAAGCGCCACCGGGAAGCAACAAAACGCGCACTGTTGGGGTACTTTCGGTAAAATCAATGGTACCATTGCCCAACTTTCCTTTAGAAACAATTTGGCGATCGCGAAAATTCAGTACTTGAGAAATTTCCCCATCGCCGGTTTGGGAAACTTGTAACTCGCTGGTATAGGTTTGCGGCGGCTGTTGCGAGTTGGGAAAATAGGTCACAGCTTCACCACGCCATTTGCCTACTAAGTCATCCACCGTCAGTGGCGGCGATTCGCTAGCATCGCTGTTGCTGAGGCGTTCTCGAATTAAACTAAACTGGTCTGGCTGGCTATCGCGGTTGAACAGTTCCACCAGACGCAGGCGACGTTCCCCGCTAATAAAGCCAAATTCGGCACCAAATTGAGAATATGGACTCCATTGCACGGAACCTTGAGAAAAAGGACCGCTATCAAAAAAGAATACACTGTTCCCTAGAGAACTGTATTCAAAAACCGATTCCTGTATTTCGGGTTGGTAGCGACGCACTGTCAGCCGCATGCTAGAGTTGCCATTTTCCGATTGAAAAGGTTCTATAGATACCAAAGTGGGGATTTCGCTTTGCCACGTTCCCGTGGCATCGTATCGCGCAAAAGAACCTTCCCAATTGCCAACATGTTGCAAGAAATGATCCCATTGAGAAACCATATGCGTTTTCCTCCATTTTTCGCGATCGCGTAGTTGGGATGCTACCTTAGCTAGCCAACAATTGGTTAAGATTGTAGAAGTAAAGACTGTACTGTTGTATTGCTGTTCGAGAAGAAGACCCTATGACTTCCACCGTTCTCGTTGAAAAAACAAAACTAGACACCCCGCCCCTCAACCTGCACTATTTAGGTGATAAAGTTTTGCGTCAATCTTGCAAGCGCGTTTCCAAAGTTGACCAAAACACCCGCAAATTTGCCAAGGAATTGCTGCAAACCATGTACAGTTCCGATGGCATTGGGTTGGCAGCCCCTCAGGTAGGAACCCTGAGACAAATGTTGGTGGTAGACTGCGAACCAGACAATCCCGCTACCCCACCCAAGATTCTCATCAATCCCGTTATCAAACGCCACACCAAGGATACCATGGTGGGTCCGGAAGGCTGTCTTAGCATTCCTGGGGTCTATTTGGATGTAGAACGATATGCTGCGGTGGAAGTGGCATATAAGGATGAATACGGTCGTCCGCAGAAATTGCTAGCGAAAGAGTTGCTAGGTCGTGCCATTCAACACGAAATGGATCACTTGAGTGGAATTATGTTTGTCGATCGCATCAATAATTCCCTAGTATTGGCAGAAGAGCTAAGCAAACATGGTTTCTCTGCCAGCGACGTACAACCCATTTCTTAATTTGACTGTATTGCAAAATTCATACCAAACGGATAAAAATGCCATGTTGACAGTAAAAAGCGGTTTCTTGCTAGCCATTTCTTGCGTATCCGGCATTTCGGCTGTGGGTTCGGTGTTTGAATTAGCCTCCGGGCAACCGGATTTTGGCCAGCTGACGACAGGCGTTATCCTCGCTGCTAGCATTCCTCTAACCATTTTAAGCTTTTATTTAGCGGTACAGGATGCCAAGACAGGGCAGTAGGGTATACGATTGTGGGAGATTGGGAGATGGTCGTGGTGGGAAAAAACCATCATGGCATGCTCCTAAGCTCCCATATTCTGTTTTTGGGTGGATTAAGCCGTTTCAGTTGGCTTAATATTACAAAACGTATATAAAAATTTCATTAAGTTACCCATTTTTGTCAAAGAGCTACCAGTATGTTAGTTTGCTGGCATATCAATTAATTTCCCCTAACCATAAGATTTCAAGCAAGCTGCATTTTGGATCTATCCATGCTTTTCGATCCAGCTCATACAACTTACTGGATATTTTTACTTATTGGCATTGCCTTATTTTTTCTGGTTATTTTTTCTGGTGGTGGCGACGAAGATGCCGATAGCGAAGCCATGGATTTACCAGTTCTCAGTTTTTTTGGGTTTGGTCGTGCCCCGCTGTTTTTATTGCTAGCAACAGATTTTAGCCTTTGGGGACTCATCGGTTGGTTGCTCAATGCTGGTGTAGGTCAGCTTACAGGCCGTGTACCGGAGAACTTTTGGGGATGGAGTGGCATCGTTTTTGTGTTTTCTATGGTTTTGAGTCTGTGGTTAGGAAGACTGATAGCTGGGACGTTAGGAAATTTATTTGCTCCTTTTGGAGAGGATGCCAGTAGCGATCGCTTGTTGGGTTGTGTGGGGACGGTATTTTCCAAAAATATCCCCTTTGCCGACGAAGGCAGATTCGGACAAGTTAGCGTTCGCGATCCGGCAGGAAACCTCCTGAAAATCAATGCTTACCTCCCCGATTGGGCAGAAGAACGTCCCTATCGGGGTCAGGAAGTTTTGATCGTTGACCAGCAAGGAAGCACGTATTTTGCAATTGTCAAAGATAGCGTCGATCGAGAACGATGGCTAGCAAACCCCGAAAATCCTGAAAAAAGTCAGTAAAAAGTCAGTAAAAAGTCAATAAAGAGGTAGAATTATGCTATTTTGGTTGAAATTTTTACAAAGCTTACCTCAACTTGGCCATACCGATACCGAATTTCAGCGATCGCAATTTCCAGCAGAATCAGCGAGCAATAACCAAGACAATCGAGCAGTCGAAGTTGCTGAGTTGCCATCATCGACCCAACCAACGCTCGGCCAAACTGGCCTCCCCATTAGCAGTGGATTGTTGGTGCCAGCCAGCATTGTGGTCGGGATTGTCGTTTTATTAATTGTGGCTCTGCTGGCCTATAAATCGATTTACCGCATTACGCCAAGCAACGAAGCCTTTGTCAGAACCGGTGGCTTATTTACCAAGAAAAAAGAAGTTATTCTCAACGGTGGCTGTTTGGTTCTGCCAGGATTTCACGAGCTAACTCGCGTTCCCCTGGTAGAAAATTTTATCAATGTAGAACGCACGAACGAGCTAGCCGTACGTACAAAAGATTATTTGCGCGCGAACATGCGGGCAACTTTTTATGTTTGCATTCAAGAAAACGAAGAAGATGTGCGACAAGCTGCCAATCGCATGGCCGAGAAAAATCCCGTTGGTGGCAATCACGTAACCGAATCCAAAATCCAACAGGCCCTAGAAACCCGAGCTGACGATGCTTTGCGGGCAGCTGCCAAACAAAAAACCCTCGCAGAAATCGATTCCGATAAATTAGGTTTTGCCGAAGAAGTGCAAAATTTGGTTGCCCCAGATTTAAAACAAATTGGGATTACCCTCAACAATATTGCCATTGCCGAAATTGAAGAAAGCGGTACTTACAACGAAAGTAACTATTTCGATGCCTTGGGACTGCGTACCCGTACGGAAACGATCCAACAATCCGTTCGTGAAAAACAGGATGTGGAAATGACCACGCGGGTTCAAATGGAACAAAGGGAAAAGGAGGCAGAGAAAGAAAGCCTAGCAATTGCCAAGGAACAAGAAGAAGCCAAGTTGAACCAACAGTTGGAAGTTGAGTCCATGAAAGCTCAACGGGAACGGGAAATTCAAGAAGCCAAAGATAACGAATCCACCCAAACCCAACGCAACCAAATCCTGCAAGAGAAAGCGGTGGAAGAGGAAAAAATTCAACGGCGGCAAAGCGAACAGCAAAGTCAAAACGAAGCAGAAATTGCAATTGCAGAAAGCAACAGTCAATTGCAAGTATCGCAAGCCCAACAACAGCAACAATCGGAAACCGCCCAAATCGAACGGCAACAGGCGGTTGATGCGGCTCGCTTGCGGGCTAAAGTAGAAGTGGCAGAAGCGGAACAAGAGTCAAAAACCGCAGAAGAACAGTCGGCAATTGCTATTGCCAACAAAGAAAAAGAACGTTTGGAAGCACAAGCAGAACGGGCTAAATCAGAAGGTAGTGTGGAAACGGCCAAACAAGTGGAAGAAGCAGAGAGGAAGCAACGTCTGGCTGCGATTGAAGCCCAACAAGAAGCCGAACAAAAACGTATTTCCGAGCAAAATGTTGTGGAACTAGAAGCATTCCGTCGTCGCCGGCAAGCGGAATCTTCCAAGCAAGCAGCCGATTTGGAAGCAGAATCCACCCGTACCCTTGCCGCAGCCAATCGCGATAAAGCTTTGGCAGAAGCGGAAGGCAAACGTGCTTTAATCGAAGCGGAAAATGCAGAAAGCGACGCCAATCGGAACGTCCGTTTGATTAAGGAAATTTGGCCGGACTTAGCTCCCCAACTACCGGGTATTGCCAAAGCTCTCGCGCCACAGCCAGGCATTTTGGGAGATGCTCGTATTTATGCTTTTCCCGGTGCTAACGGCGATGGCAATGGGAATGGCAATGGCAGTGGCAGTGGCAATATGGGAGATTTGAATAAATTGCTGCTGTCTACCAGCGGCTTTTCTTTGCTAAATGCTTTGCTAGAAGATGGCAAAATTGAGTCGGTGGCAGGAAAAGTCAAGCAACTGTTACAAAACCAAGGTTTGATGGCAGAAAATGCAGCTACCGACACCGAATCTAGCAGCGATGTGGTCCCCAGCAATCAACCTGCGACGCCCTCTGCCAGTAGCAACGAAACCAATACAGAAACGACGGCTACAGAATCTAGCCGCCAGTCAAACGAACAAGGTTCTAGCAATCGAACGGCACGATCGAACGAGCAAGGTTCTAGCGATCGCATTGCAAATACAGATGATTTGAACCAAGATTTAAATTCATAAGTCAGTTGGCTATCTGGATACCATGTTTCCACAATGGCGATCGCGTTAAATTTCCCCCGACCTCCCTTTTTGAGGGAGGTTATATGTCTGTAATGGCTTTATTCGACGGCAGAGGGAGATTTTTCGTCCACCTGCAAGCGAGAAAAGCAACCTTGCCAATCAAAATCGGCTGGTCTGTCCTCATCGCCAGCTTTCACTTCAAATGTTTTGTTCAAAGCTTCTTCTCGGTTTAACGCTTGCAAGCACAATTCAGTCACATCTTCGCGGCTAACTTGTCCGCGCATATTGTCCCCTTGGTCGAAAACCAGAGATTGGCCGCCGGGTTCTTCCGTGAGGGCGCAAGGACGGATAATGGTATAGGGTAAGCCACTGTTGCGAATGGCATCTTCGCCGCGTAATTTCCAGGTGAGGATGCCGCCGAGTTGGTCGTTCATACGAACCGCTGGGGGTTCTTCGTCTAAATTCAGACCGGGACGACCGGGACGGGTAACACCAGCAGAACTAATATGGATAAAATGGGGCAATTGTTGCCCGCCGTAAGCTTGGATAGAGGCAATTTGCATTTGAAAGCCGCCGGTGGAAAACTTGGGATTGAGCTGGCGATCGTATTCAAATTTGCTTAGCATTAATTGAATGGAGCAAATTTTGCTGGGGTCGAGGGATTCTTTGTCGTAGCGGGTTTTGGCACGGAAGACGGGAATAAATTCGGAAAACGGAATGCGTACGGTTTGCCAAATGTTGTAGACGGTGTCGAAGGAATAGCAGTAGGAAACGCTATCCCATTTGGGGTCGGTTCGCAAAATAAATTTGTAGCGTTTGCCGTCGCCTTTGACCCGCAGTTGGATGCCTTCAAAGTTGGATAAATCGAGGGAATTGGCAAAGTTGCGGGTTCTCACGGAAGCAAAACCGCCGGAGTTGGCGGTGGAGATGTTGCCAGCAAAGACGGCGGCTTCGTCGGTGAGGTAGATATTGCTTTCGCTAACGCCTCCCATAACCACGTCGTCGAGAACCCCCCAGGTTTCTTTTAGGTCTTGGGAAGGTTGGGAAAAGTCGAAGATGGTGGTTTCTTTGGCGTTTTTGAAGGCTGCTTGTAGTAGGTGTTGGATGCCTCGGTATTCGACGGCTTCGGGGGTATCGACGACTTCTGGCATGTAAAATTTGATGCCTTGGTAGTATTTTTCCCGATTGGGGGTATCGCCTTCTACCGGTTGTACGCGGGTTCCGGTACAGCAAATAATGGCGCTGATGTTGGCAAACAGGCGCGGGGTTAGGGTTTCGGGGATGGTTAAATCGGCTTCGACGATGTCGGTTTTTTTGCTGTCTTTGCCGAGAATTTCTTGGGCGCGTTGAGCATTTCGCACCAGCGATCGCGTAGAATATCCTTGTTGCTGCAATTGACGAAGGACTCGTTTGCCAACGCCTCCGGTAGCGCCGGCAACCAAAACTACGCCTTGCTGTTGGGGTTGGTTAATTTTTGGTTTTGGCTGGCGGTCGAAGTTTCCGACAAATGGAATAACGCGATAGTAGGCGAGGGTACGGAAAAATCGTCCCACATCCCATTTGGCACGTTCTTTGGTGGTTGCCACGGTTCCCCCCTTGGCTGTTCGTTGCTTGCTGCGGTTGTCTTTTCTATTATGCGATCGCTTTTGAAGAAATGTGAAGGAGAGGTGTTCGGGGATGACCCCGGCATTGATTTGAACGAAGAGATCTAGAAATTATGCTTCTCCTATGCTTCCATGGTGAGTAGCTTCCATGCTTTGGAAGGGCCAGGGATGGCAGCAAGCACGGGAACCACTGGTTTCAACTTTCTAGCAAGGTGACTACCGAACCCTGTTCTTTTTAAATCAAATGTAAATCAAAAATTCCTTGGCGTAACCGAAGCGTTGGTTCGCCAGTTGGTCGTCTTTGCTGGCCACCGCTACTCGTATAACTGGCATGTTTGTGGAAGTGGTTGCTGGCTGCGTGGTTTGGCTGGGTGTGGTAGAAGTTATGGATGGTATTTCTTAACAAGGCTACGAATTTGTCGTAGCGCGTCTAGCCTAACATGGTGGGCAACATAATGGCTGTATTGCTTCCAAATTTAGAGCGTTTAGCGGTGGTATCAAAGGCACCGGTCCTTGGCACCATTGCCTTACCCACGAATCGGGGAATTTTCTCCCACCAACTATCCCAATATGGTATCGTCCGAAAACCGGAGCAAATGCGATCGCTGCTTGTTGACGATCCGACAACGACCCACCCAGTTAAAACGAAATTTAACTAATAAAGAACTTTTGGGTTTGTTCCCCCCCCGACTCTAGCAGCGAGGAGAAAAAATGGAGCTAAGCGGACTCGAACCGCTGACCCCCTCAATGCCATTGAGGTGCTCTACCAGCTGAGCTATAGCCCCAAGTTTGGACTCGTTTTTGGCATTCGTTTGAACTGCCTTTTTAACGACGCTTTATTATAATCGCCTATCTCCACCGATTATGTCAAGTCTTTTATGGAAAAAATTATTGGAAAACGAACAATTTGAACACAAAAACGCCTGAATGCAGGAGCTACAGAATTCAGTAGTTTGGTTGTGTCGGTTCGGCATAAAAATAGGAACGGGCATCCCAACTATTTTGCGAGCTATCGGAGTACCATACCGAAGGGCTGGCGGATTGTTCGGTGGATTCATCCGGTAGCCAGTAGGGATTTTGATTCATTTGGGAAACATATCCCATGTAGCCATGCATGAGAAAGTAAACCAGCATCATGGCAGCTGCAGAAGCCGCTACCAAGGTACCAGCCAACATCAGGGAAAATTCCCGATGCTTGACCGCTTCTTGCATTAAATGCAGGGACCAGGCAACCAAAACGACGACGAAAAATAGGATCACTATCATAATTTTACATAAATTAATTTTTCCTTTTTACATAGCTTAACATTTTAAGTTGGCGATCGCACGTTTTTTTAGAAGAATTTACAAAAATGGAAGTCAGCCAAAAATACTGATTTTATGGTATTTTTGGCGTTTGTTCTTTTAAAATAGGGCAACAGCGGGCATCGGGCCATGAGAGAAAATAATTTATTGTACGTTTCTAAATTTTAAACTCCCAAGCTCCTTCCCACGCTCTCAATTCCTCCAATTCCCTAGCTTTTACAATTTATCGATATGTTGTCGTACGGGAACCTGCCCTTCAGATAAAAAGTCTTTGATCTGCTCGATGCTTAGTTGTCTGTAGTGTAATAAAGACGCCAATAGGGCAGCTTCGGCTTTGCCTTCAGTGAGGGCTTCGTAAATATGCTGGCAGTTGCCGGCACCTCCAGAGGCAATGACCGGAATTTCTATGGCTTCGGAAATCGTGCGTGTTAATTCCAAATCGTAGCCGTTTTGGGTGCCATCGGCATCCATGCTGGTAACCAAGAGTTCGCCGGCCCCTCTAGCTTCCACTTCTTTGGCCCATTCAATGGCATCGCGACCGGTGTTTTCCCGACCGCCACGTACGTACACTTGCCAGCCAGAAGCAGAATCGCTGCCCCGACGCGCGTCAATAGCTACCACAATGCACTGTTTGCCAAAACGATCGCTAGCCCGATCGACAAAATCCGGTTGGCGTACCGCTGCCGAGTTGATGCTGACTTTATCGGCACCGGCTCTTAACAAATTTTTAACTGTTTCTAAGGATTGCACTCCACCACCTACCGTCAAAGGAATGAACACATTTTCGGCGGTGCGGTAGACTACATCCAGAATAATATCGCGGTCTTCGTGGGTGGCGGTAATATCCAAAAACACCAATTCATCGGCACCCGCATTGTTATACACCTGGGCAAGTTCCACCGGGTCGCCAGCATCCCGCAAATTGACAAAATTAACCCCCTTGACCACGCGACCGGCATTGACATCCAAACAAGGCAAAATTCGTTTGGCTAGCATAAACTCTCCCAACCTAGACTAGATATATACCAAGTTCCTATGAAATGTAAACAGAAAAAATCTATATACCGCAAAATTTGTTTTTTTTAAAGAAAACGTTTGCGATTCGTGAAAAACCTCCTACGGCAAACAAACATGAAATATCGTTGGCAGCGCGATCGCCAACTTTCCATCAAAAAATTTGTCCACGCCAGGTTGTGATGCCCCTTGTCAACCGATCCACAGACCAAGATACCATGTAAAGATATGTAGAGCGTCTTATAGACTGATAAACTTTGGGTTGGTCTTGTAGATTGTAATGGCAATGGAAATCGGTCAAAAAGTCAAAGTACGTCGGATTCGCGATCGCGTATCTGCAAAAACAGTCAATAAAATTAAGCAAAACCCCGTCGGCACCGTCGCCGATTACAAAATGGTAGACGGTAGCGATGTCGGCTGCGTTGTTAAATTCGATAATGGTTTTGCCACTTGGTTCTTTGAAGACGAACTAGAACCAGCCGAATAACCGTTTGTGGCACCGTCGGTAGCCATTGCTTACCAACGGAACCTACCAGGAATGGTGTTTGGCGCAATTGGTCTGCCGTAGTGGTTTTCCTGTACCTTCGGTAGGTCAAAATCGCCCACACCATTCCCTAACATCCAACCAACAATCAACTGGTACACAAAACACTGGGTCGCCAAAAGCAATATGTCGCAGATTTTGACATTTCTGGGCAAAGGCGGTACGGGTCGAACGACCATCGCCATCGCCACTGCCAAAAAATACGCCCAACAAAACCAACGGGTTTTGCTATGTAGCGTCGATCCTAGCTTCCACCTGCTGTTGGGAACCACCGTTTCTGACGAACCTACAGAAATTGCACTCAATCTTCATGCGGTGAAGCTACACGGAACCACCCTACTAGAAAAATCCTGGGAAGAATTAAAAAAATTAGAAGCCGAGTATGTAAAAACGCCTTTTTTTAAAGACGTATACGGTCAAGAACTGGCTGTGTTGCCCGGCATGGAACACGCTTTGATTTTGAATAAGGTGCGGGAATACCATGCCAGCGGCCAATACGACCTAATCGTGTTTGACAGTACGGGCAATCAAGAAACCCTGCGCACCGTAGGTATGCCGGAAATTTTGGGCTGGTACATTCGGCGGTTCCGTCAAGTAATTGCCGAATCCGACCTGGCGAAAGCCCTTTCTCCCTTTGTACAGCCGGTAACCAATGCGGTGTTGAACGTGAATTGGTCCAGCGATCGCATCGACCAACCCCTCAACCAAATCACCGACCAACTGGAACAAGGGCGTAACACCATCACCGACGCCAACCGCGTAGCTGGCTTTTTGGTGACCAACAACGACCCAGCCGCGATCGCAACAGCCCTATATTTGTGGGGAAGTTCCCAGCAAGTGGGGTTGACAGTGGGGGGTGTTTTGTGCAACCAACAAAGCCAGGTGCCGGCAGCTACCAGCAACCAGTTTGACCCCTTACCGGTGACTGCCCTGCCCCAACGCCAGGGAGACAGTTGGGAAGACCTGGTGCGATCGCTGCCCGACTTGCAACAGCAGGCAGTACAAGCCCCCACCCCCATTAGCATCGACACCGAACAACGTCAGGTGCGCTTGTTTTTGCCCAATTTCGATAAAAATCAAGTCAAACTGACCCAATACGGTCCCGAAGTTACCATTGAAGCCGGCGACCAAAGGCACAATGTCTTTTTACCGCAACAACTGCGTAACAAAGCCGTCACTGGTGCCAAATTTCAAAATCAGTATTTAACCATTTCATTTGCCCAGTAATTCTGAAACAAGCATATGTCTGGACAACAAACCCCTTCTCCTGATTCGGAACCTACCACCGAACAGCAAAACCAGCCCTCCCCAGAAGCCCAAAATAACAATCGCAGTGCCCAAACCCGACAAATGTTGGGCATGCGCGGGGCAGACTACCAAGAAACCTCTATTTGGAAAATTCGGCTGCAACTGATGAAGCCGATTACCTGGGTTCCGCTAATTTGGGGCGTGGTTTGCGGTGCCGCTGCTTCGGGGAACTTTAGCTGGACCATCGAAAACATACTTTTAGCGATCGCTTGTATGACCCTTTCCGGTCCGCTGCTTGCCGGATATACGCAAACCATGAACGACTTTTTCGATCGCGAAATCGATGCCATCAACGAACCCTATCGCCCCATTCCCGCCGGTGCCATCGGTACGGGTCAAGTCATTGCCCAGATCTTGGTGTTGCTGGCGGCTGGCTTGGGATTGGCCTACTTCCTCGATTGGTGGGTGGGCAACGAAATCCCCAGCGTCACCATGGTTGCTTTGGTAGGGTCATTTTTAGCCTATATTTATTCCGCACCACCACTGAAATTAAAAAGAAACGGCTGGCTGGGGAACTATGCCCTCGGTGCCAGTTACATAGCCCTCCCCTGGTGTGCCGGACATGCCTTGTTTGGTACCTTAAACCTACAAGTTATCTTGCTGACCATGTTCTATAGCTTTGCTGGATTGGGCATTGCTATCGTCAACGATTTCAAAAGCGTGCAAGGCGATCGCGAATTGGGGTTAAAATCCATTCCAGTAATGTTTGGCACCACCGCAGCCGTCTGGATTTGCGCGCTAACCATCGATTTGTTCCAAATTGGGGTGGCTGGCTACTTAATAAGTCTCCAACAAAATTTATACGCCACCATTCTCCTGTTGATGGTGATTCCGCAAATTACTTTTCAAGATATGTACTTGCTGCGCGATCCGGTCAATAACGACGTAAAATATCAAGCCAATGCCCAACCTTTCTTAGTATTGGGAATTTTGGTTACCGCTTTGGCAGTTGGACAGAATGGGGGCATCTAAGCAAAATTTGGGGATCGGTCAAAACCGCTATCTCCCAGAACTTCCCGCCTAGTTGACGGTGGTTGGCTTTCTACCTCGATTTTGCTCGTACTGTAGTCCTAGCGACTCTTCAAAAAAGTAAGGGGATTGACATGGCTAATCCATTGGCGAAAAAGTTGAAACAGTTGGTGGTTCGTCTGCCGAATAGGAACCATCGCACCGTTTCTCCCTCCCAGCAACAAACCCCTAGCAATCGTTCGGCAACTGCCCCACCCACAGCATTGGAGTCGGCGCAGCAATCCAGGGTCGCTCCCACAGCTACCGATAGCAACAACACCAGCCAACCATCGCCATCCCCTTCCCCTCAATCTCCTCGCCAACGCCGTCGCCCCATTTATCGTCGGGTTTGGTTTTGGGTGGGAACCAGCGTTGCTTGTGCTGGCGTTGGCGGTACCATCTGGCTCTACCAAGAGTATCAAGTTCTCAAAGCCAGCCTGCCCGACGTTGCCCACGTCACGACCTTTGCCCGCGACGAAACTCTCACCATCAAAGCCGCCGACGGGAGCATTTTACAGCAGCTCGGTCCGGCGACCCGCGAACAAATCGAGTTGGATAAAATGCCGGATCGGCTTTTGGAAAGTTTTACTGCTGCGGAAGACCGTCGTTTTTACCAACATAACGGCATTGACTATCAAGCCATTCTCCGCGCCGCCAAAAGCAACGTCAGCGCCCAAAAAATTGTTCAAGGAGGCAGCACCATTACCCAACAGCTAGCTCGCATAGTGTTTCTGAACCAGGATAAGACCTTGGAACGGAAATTGCGGGAGGCGTTGCTAGCGCGGAAAATTGAAAGAAATCTTACCAAAGAGCAAATTCTAGAACGCTATTTAAATTTGGTGTATCTGGGGTCGGGGGCTTACGGCATTGCCGATGCTTCCTGGCGCTATTTTGGCAAATCGGTGAGCGATTTAAAACTGCCGGAAATGGCACTATTGGCGGGATTGCCCGCTGCCCCCAGCGACTACTCTCCCCTGGTGAACCCAGATGTTGCCAAACAAAGGCGGGATACGGTATTGCAGCGGATGCAAGCAGAAGGATTTATTAGTGTGTCGGCTGCGGAAGCTGCCATGGAAGAACCGCTGAACCTCAATCCCAGACTTCCCAAACGTATGGACAAGGAAGCTCCTTATTTTACGACCTACGTTCAGAAAGAGTTGCAGCGTATTTTACCGGCAGAAACGTTAGAACGGGGCGGGTTAACCGTAGAAACGAGTCTCAACCGCGAGTGGCAGCAGCATGCCCGGGAAACGCTACAGCAGGTAGTGAAACAAGAAGGTTCCTACGAAAACTTCCGCCAAGGCGCTTTGGTCGCTATTGACCCGGATACAGGAGAAGTACGGGCCATGGTCGGCGGTACCGAGTTTACAGATAGCCAGTTTAATCGGGTGACCCAGGCGGAACGCCAACCGGGATCGACTTTTAAAGGAATTATTTATACAGCAGCCATTGCCGCTGGGTTTTCTCCTTACAAAGCCTACAAAGATGTACCTTATAAAGTAGACGATTACAAACCTCAAAATTACAACCACACGCACGTAGGTTGGGTTTCAATTGCCGATGCATTAGCCCGTTCCATCAATGTGGTGTCGTTGAAAGTATTGTTGGATATCGGCTTCGAACCTACGATTAAGCTGGCACACCAGATGGGGATCGAATCCGAGCTGAAATCCACTTATTCCCTAGCTTTGGGCAGTTCGGAAGTGAATTTGCTGGAGTTAACCAATGCCTACGCCACCATTGCCAATCAAGGCAAATATATAAAAGCCCACGGCATTCGCAAAGTCATTGATTCCCAAGGAGAAGTCATTTACGAACATCCCACTCAAGGCAAACGGGTGTTCGGTAAAGATACGGCTAGCATTGTTACTTGGATGTTGCAGGGGGTGGTCAATGCTGGTACTGGTCGAGCCGCTTCTTTACGCGCGCGCCCGGTAGCTGGTAAAACCGGAACCACCGACCGCTCCCGGGATTTGTGGTTTGTGGGCTACGTTCCCCAACTGGTAACCGGTGTTTGGCTGGGCAACGACGACAACGAACCCACTTGGGGCAGCAGCGGTACGGCAGCGTACGGCTGGCGACAATTTATGGCTCCCATTGTGGAAGATATGCCGGTCAAAGAATTTCCCGAACTGCCCCCTCTGAAAAACCGTGAAGGCACAATTACTGCCCAGCCAGTGGAACCGGAAAAAGAGCAAAACTTTCCAACTCGCCGCTCCCGGTCCCAACCCAGACCGCAACAGCGACAGCAGCGTCGCACTAGACCTGCCCCGCAACCCCAACAAAATACGCAACCAACAAGAAGCACTCCATCGAATTCCTCTGCTCCTGCCAGAAACAGCAATTCGCAACCCACTACTCCTTCCACACCAGAACCCACACCAGAACCCACACCAGAACCCAGAACGGCAAACACACCAGTACCGACAATGACGCCGATTTTAAAAGATACCAACAACAATGCCAACGATAGCGCTGCCGAACGCCGCAATCCTGCCTCTCCCCCCAATTCCGAATCCAATTCACCAAATGATTCTTTGCCAGAAGTAGACCCAGAGTCGTTGATGCCGGAATCAAGAATTTCAAACCCCAACGCCAGTCCCCCAGCTCCCAGCCCAGAGGATACTTCTGGAGATACGTCGCCATCGGAACCGGCAAAATCAACTTCAGAAACCGAAGCCTCAGAAGAAGAAGAATAGCTGCTAGAATATAAAGCAAGGACTCGATCCCAATTTTGTCAATATAGTGATTTCGTTGATATCTAAGGCGGTTTTATGCATTTGTTCCTAGAAACCGGCGGCATCGCTGGATTGCCCTGGAGCTTTATATTGGTTTATATCGTAGGCTTTATTGCAGCGGTAACCATTGGCTCCATTGCTTGGTACAATTCCAAGCGACCCGCAGGATGGGAAAATCAAGAACGCCCTGATTTTATTCCCAAAGTGAAAAACCAACAAGAAAACCAACAAGAAAACC
>CAYZHY010000015.1:34084-43007 GCA_964477525.1 uncultured Geitlerinema sp.
ACAAGAAAACCAACAATCGCAAAAATAGAGCTAGTTGTATGGTGAATCTTGGTTGCCAGTATTGGTTAACTACGGAAAATGGCGAAGCAGGAGCAGGCACAATAACAACCAAAGTACCTGCTTGACATTTTTGTTCTTGTTTGGTGGAAAAAATAAGATATAAAGGTACTGTTGGACATTTTGCGATCGAACATTCTTCCTAACGGCAACCAATTTTTTCCGACTTCAAGAGAAGCTTTATGGCACCCAACAAGCCGAACTTGCGGCAACTAGCAGAACAAGGCAATCCCGAAGCGATCGCCTCTATTTTTAACCAATTTTTTCAACGCAAGGGACTGCAAGACGTAGAAACCACTGCCGAACGCGCCGATGGTTGGTTGTATATCACCCTGAAAGCCCCTCAAGTCCCCAACCAAGAGGTATTCGTGAAAACCATTCGCCAGGGAATGGAACGAATCGGTTGCAACGAAATTCACACCGTACAGGTAGAAGGCTATCAAAGCGGTTCCGATACCCCTGGCTGGAACGAACAAATTCAATTGCAATCGGCAGACCTATCGGTTTTCGAGCAATACAATCCAGAATCCGAAACCGAAGAGGCACCTGCCTCTGCATCTGCGGTTGCCGATCCTTCACCAGAAGAATTTCACCAGGAACCAACCGAACAAGAAGATTCCTTTACCGAACAAGAGAATTTCTCCCAACAAGATACGGGAGATACCGAACCCGCCGCTCGCAAACGCCGCCGTGGCTTGCTGCCCATCTTGGGAGTTCTTTTATTCTTGGTTTTGGTGGGAGCTGTTGGTCTCGTTTATTATGTTCGCCTCATTCCTGGCTGGGGTTGGCCAGACAAATGGCCCCGACCTGTTGCTTTGGATCTTTCCCATTTACTGGGCAAAGGCGAATCCAGCGAGCAAGCGGACTCTTCCAAACCAACATCAACTTCCCAACCATCCACCTCCTCGTCGTCTCCGGAAGCCACTGACGAGACCAAACCCGACTCCTCTCCCGAAGCTTCTCCCAGCCCCGATCCTTGGCGTGAAGGCGTAAACAAAGCTATAGAAGCTGCCGAATTGGCTCAAAATGCCAACTCTCAAAGCGAGTGGAATCAAGTTCAACAACTTTGGCAACAAGCTGCTAACGCCATGGCCGAGGTTCCTGAAGACCATTCCAAATACGAAACCGCCCAGCAAAAAGCGAACGAATACCAACAAAATGCGGAAGTTGCCAGCCAACGAGCTGCCCAAGCTGGTTCTTAATTTTCCTCAGAACGAGATGCCGGTTGCTGTTTCCACAACCAACCTTCTTCAAAGGCTTCCACCAATTCGGAATTGGTCTGCCGTTCAAATTGGGCGATGTCTTCATCGGAAAAGCGATAGGCAAACACAACTTGGGATCGGGAAGGAATTTGCGGGAAATTTTGGTCTACGAACAACTGCCAGGTCACATCATCTCGTAATAAATGGGTGAGCGATAGCACCATGCCCACGGTATCGTTGCTCAAAACCACCGGTTGGGAAGCAGAATTGATAATTTTCGCCAGTTCTGGATGGTGGCGGCTTTTGGCGTAGCTTTTGTGCCACCAAACCGGAACGAAGGAAGCCACAAAACAAGAAACCACACCCACAAACACCAAAGCCAAGCCAATGGTACGCCAGCGGCGATACAAGCGACTAGATTTTTTGGCTTGAGTGACTTTATAGGTCAACAAGTAAGAAACGGCCAGTTGGATGCCCAAATAGCTGGGAACCCCGTAGCGCGTAATACTGGAGCGACGACCGCCGGCCACTACATCAGGAACGATCAGCGCCAATCCCAATACACCCATCAGCGTAATTAGAAAAATCCAAGTACGCGGGGGAGCGTACCGGCAAACGTAGTAAATCGAATAAACGGTTAAAGCAATTAAAAGATATAAAATGGGGTTTAACGGACTAGTTCCCTGATTGACATCAAAGAAAATCCGGCTTAAATTTAACCCCCAAATTAGATGTAAGTTAGGACGAGGAATGCTGGTGGAAATGGTATTTTGCGCGATGGTGGAGAAATTCTCAATCATTACCAGCATCCAAGGCAGGAACAAAACCAACCCCGTTACCGCTGCTACAAAGGCAAAACCGATGCGTTGCCAACCCTGCTTTCGGGAGGGTGATTCTGTAACCACCACAAAAATACCATGCCCCAATACGACCAAACCGGAGAATGGGTGAGCGTAGAAAGCCAACGCCACCAAAACGGCATACAATCCCCAAGCCAACCCCAACTTGGTTCGGGAGGAACTGCGATCGCGGTGAAGGCGCAAAGCCCGCAACAAAGCAGCACTAGAAAGTACAATGGTAAGCGTCCACAGACTGTATTCCCGCGCCTCTTTGGCATACAAAACGTGAAAAGGCGATACAGCCACTAATGCCGTCGCCACCCAGGGAACGGTCTTATTGGCAAACAGTTCGCGACCCAGCCAATAGACCCCCGGCAAAACCAAAACGCCCAACAACGCCGATAGCGTTCGCAAAATCGCCACCGAATTGCCAAAAATTTGATGCCACCAACGAGCCAACACGTAGTATAAGGGAGCGTGTTCGCTATGCTTGCCCAAAGCGTCGAACACAGCCTGCCAATCTTCAGTGGGATTGGGATATTGGTACTGTTGGTGCAGTTCGCCAACTGTAATCGGTTCTCCCGTGTAAACTTGTTGCATCAATTCTTCTTCCGTATGCCCGGAAATTCGCAGGGAAGTCATGGTTTCGTCGTACCAGTAAACCTGGCGGTCGATATTAAAAAACCGCAGGAAAACGCCCAATACTAGCAATCCCACCAACAATTTTTGCCAATTGTTCCAATGTCGCGTGTAATGTCTCATGTTTTGCAAAAATGGATGGCATCTGCAAATTCCTCTACCCCCTCCCTGCAGACCAAATGGAAAGCAACAGTAGTAGCGCGTCTAGACAAAATGGTGAGCAACGTAATGGCTAAATTGTTTCCAAATTAGAAACTTTAGCGATCGCTTTACCCACCAAATGAAACGCTGTGTCCACTCTACCTATTTATTTATGGTTTTAAATTTCGGATTTTCCCAAAAGGGGGGCAAACGAAATCCTACCAGTTCATCCCCCCACTTTGGCCAGCATCCACGCACCCACCGCTCCCCAATTCCGTAACAAAAATGGCATAGTAGATGGAAATCAAGTGCTGGCAACTGTGGCAGGTTTATTATATGAAATTTCAATTGTATCCGTGGCAAGCTACCGTTCGCTTTTTTACTTCGATCCAACACCAATGGCAGCAAATTTGGCGTTCTTGGCGTCGCATGTCTTGGTGGTTGGCTGCTGTTTTGACAGGCGTCGTTTTGGTTAGTTGTTCGGCAGGAGGAGAAGCGAACGAAAACGCGCAAACATCCTCTGAATTCGAACAAAAAGTGTTGCAAGTGGTGCGCGACAACCCTCAAGTTTTGGTAGAGACGCTCCAGGCTTACCAGCAGCAACAAAAAGAAGGCGTACAAGAAGCCAGACGCTCGTTTTTAGAGAAAATGAGCAAAGAGCCGGCAACAGTCATTGGCAATTCTCCCACCAAAGGGTCGGCCAAACAAGATATTGTGTTGCTGGAATTTTCCGATTTTCAATGTCCTTTTTGTGGACGTGCTCACGATACCGTCAAACAATTTATTCAAAAACACCAAGACCGCGTGACTTTGGTGTACAAGCATTTGCCTTTAGCTTCTATTCACTCACAAGCAGTTCCCGCCGCCCAGGCATCGTGGGCAGCTCAACAACAAGGGAAGTTTTGGAAATATCACGATCGCTTGTTTGACAATCAAGACCAATTAGGCGATGAACTTTACAAACAAGTTGCTAAGGATTTGGAATTGGATCTGGATAAGTTTAACCGCGATCGCAATAGCGATGCTGCCAAACAAGCCATTCAACAAGATTTGCAATTGGCACAAAGATTGGGCTTGAACAGTACGCCATTTTTCTTTCTCAACGAGCAAGCTCTCAGCGGTGCCGTCAAACTATCAGAATTGGAACAAGCTTTGGAAAAGGTAAGTTCTTAAGACGATTTTAGGAGGTTTGGAAAACGGATTTGGCAGAAGTTTCACGGGAACGATGCCCAGCAATGGCTCTACCAATTTCTGTAAAATAGGAGTTCCTAGAATAGCGTTGCCCCTACAAAAACGTTTGCAATGTTCGTGGAAACGCGATCGCTACTTTTTTAGGGTGTTTTAACAGTGGATTGGCTTGGTTATATCGAGGCTTTTATTTCCCAAAAATAAAGAAAATTCACCAAAATGGTATAACGAAGCATCCGCATAAATAAAACCACAAAAATATGGGTGGGCAGGGCCCACCCTACAAAATGATTTTCTTTTATCGGAAATTTTCGCGAGACAAATTTAAGATAAATTAAGCGGTGACTAATTCTTGAGAAGGTCTGCTGCTCTTGCGAACGCCTTCGATCGCTTCGGCATAGCTATCAGCCTTAAATACAGCGGAACCAGCAACAATCGCATTGGCACCGGCTTCTAACACTTGCCAAGTATTGTTGGCTTTGAGACCGCCATCCACTTCAATCCAGGGATCGAGACCCCGTTCTGAGCACATGGCACGTAGTTTCTTAATTTTGGGAACGATGCCAGGAATGAAGCTCTGACCGCCAAAACCGGGGTTGACACTCATCAGCAAGACCAGGTCGCACTGATCCAAGACATAGTCGATAAACTCTAGGGGGGTGGAAGGATTGAGAACCACACCGGCTTTCTTGCCGTTTTCGCGGATTTGGTTGAGAGTGCGGTGTAGGTGGGGAGAAGCGTTGTGTTCGGCGTGTACGGAAATAATATCCGCACCAGCTTGGGCGAATTGTTCCACGTATTTTTCTGGTTCGACGATCATCAAGTGAACGTCGAGAGGCTTGTCTGTCAGGGGGCGAATTGCCTTGACAACCAAAGGTCCAATGGTGATATTGGGAACGAAACGACCGTCCATGACATCAACGTGGATCCAGTCGGCTCCCGCTTTGTCTACAGCCTGAACTTCTTCTCCCAGACGGCTAAAATCGGCTGATAGAATGGAAGGAGCAACAACAATTGGTTTTTTGGATTGGGTTTGGGTCATGCTTGCCAGCCTAAAATAAAATCTGCAGTGTTTGTCATTTCAGTTTAACAAATTGTTGTCAATTTATTTACATTTTTACTTAGTCGTTGGTAATAGCATCTGCTGGGCTTTGTCGTAGGAGAATTTGGTTTTATGGCGGTGCGGAATCGAAAGCAATGGCATAAAATAACAGGGGTTCTGGCCCTGGGTATGGGGGCGATCGCGCTGCCAACAACGGCTTATAGCTATTTAACAAGTTCGGTAGGAGAAACGGGCATCAATGCGTTGCGCTTGCATGGGGAACCCTACAATTTAAAAGGGCGCAAAATTGCCATTGGTCAAGTAGAAATTGGCAGACCGGGTCGTTTTGGGATGGATAAAGAAATTCCAGCCAATGCAGCGATCGACCCCAAAGAAATTTTTCGGCGCAATGCTCCTGCCAAAGCCAACGGCGATGTAGATATGCACGCCCACAACGTAGCTGGGGTCATGATTTCCCAACATAAAGCCGTACCGGGTGTAGCACCAAAAGCCCGCTTGTATGCGGCTGCTGTTGCCGGAGACTACAGTAAAAACCGTCAAGCCTACGAATGCTTGACCACCCAACATGTGGCTATGCAAAACAGCGGCGACGTGCGCGCTACCAATTTTAGTTTTGGGGAACCTTTGGAACTGGACCCCCGTTCGGATGCGGTTTTGGATGGCAAGGCACCGCTAACCCTCTGTATTGATTGGCTGGCAGCACAAGAGAATGTAGCTTTTGCGATCGCAGGCAACCAAGGAAACGGCGGCATTCCCATTCCCACGGATAACTATAACGGCATTAACGTCGCTTTTTCCAGGCAGGGAGACAATCAAGTTTACAATCGAGTGGATGTGGCCAATTTGGGCAGCGTTTTCGGTGGCATTCGCGATCGCTTGGAAGGCAGAGAAAGCAACGTTGGAGAGCGCCGTTCCATTCATTTGCTAGCCCCCGGGCGCAATATTCCCTTAATCGAACCCAACGGTGAAATTCGCCGGGATACCGGTACCAGTTTTGCCACACCCCACGTTACCGGCACGATCGCTTTGTTGCAAGAATACGGCGATCGCCAAATTGCCAAATCCCAATCCCATTGGAGTGTAGATGCCCGCCACCACGAAGTCATGAAAGCCGTTTTGCTCAATTCCGCCGATAAAATGAAAGACATCAGCGGCAACTATTTAGGCATGACCCGCACAATTTGGGATAAAAACAACCAAAACTGGCTGCAATCGGATGCCTACCAAAAGCGCAGCATTCCCCTAAACGCCCAAATGGGCACCGGTCACCTCAATGCCTACCGTGCCTTCCAACAATTTCAACCGGGGCAGTATTCCCCCGAATTTCGGGTACCGGCCAGGGGTTGGGATTACAACCAGGTGCATCTAGACAGCGAAAACCAACCTGCCTATCGGGAATACAGCATCAGCCAGCCTTTGGCAGAAGGTAGTTACGTATCGGCAACCCTCGTCTGGAATCGCAAAGTGACTCTGCAAGACAAAAACGAAAATGGGCACTACGATCTGGGCGAAAAGTTTCGCGATCGCGGTTTGAACGATTTGAATTTATACTTGATGCCCGTGGAAAGCGACAATCCCGAAGATAGTGTCTGGTCTTCCGTTAGTTCCACAGACAGCGTAGAACACATATTTTTCCCCATCCCCGAAACCGGGCGTTACAAACTCCGCATTGCCTACGAACAGCAAGCCAACGATCCCAAACAAGATTACGCGATCGCTTGGTGGACCCAAACCGCTACCCAACCACAACTGCAGAACCGAGAATAACGCCTATGGCACCGGCAAACCAAAACTTCCAACGCCAACGCATGTTTCTCTATCTCATCCCCATTGTGGGTGTATTTCCGGCTTTGTGGACTTTGTACCGTCGCCGGGAAAACAGCGAGGCCGCCGAACTGGCTGCCAGCCGCCTCGCCGTTACCCTAGCCGGATTGTGGCTGAGCGGCTATATCCTCCTGGAAACCAGTGCTGGCACCAGCGAAATCCTACAACTGCCATTTTTAATGGCCAGTACCGTCCTGACCAGTACCTATTTTCTGGTAAATTTGGGACTAATGGTGCGTTTGTGGAAAAAAATCCCACTATGGTTGCCAGGCGTTAGTAAAATTAGCGATCGTCTCCCCTAGAATAAAAACGCGAGGCCACTTTGGTATTTTTGTACCAACGTACAGCTCGTTGCGTTCAACAAGTGTGTGTGTGAGGAAACCAGTGACCACCAACAATCAATCCCAGTCCACCCACCTCAATCGCAAACCTTACCAACCGAAGAAAATCGGCAAAAAACACAAAAAACACCGTTTTACCTGGGTTTGGCTCGGTTTGGGGATGAGCAGTGTAGCCATGCTTTCAGCCACTGCTGGTGCTTGGCTGGCTGTTTCCCTATCCAGTACCCCCCTGATGAGCAGCAAACTAAGCCCAGAAGAGGCTTCCGTGTTTGCCCAGGACGATTTAACCAAAACCAATCTCAATCTGCCGGAACTGACCCGTCCAGTAAACGTTTTGGTAATGGGAACCAAGGTTTTAACCTCCGACCTCGATCGCAAACCCAAAAAAGATACAGAATACCATGCTTTGGTTAACTCGTTGGATGGGTTGGCAGATGTGATGTTGCTGGTGCGTTTCGACCCCAACGAAAATCGTTTGGTGATGCTCAACATTCCCCGAGATACCCGTGCTTTTGTGAAAGGCGTAGGGACCACCAAACTTAACGAAGCCAACTACTACGGCGGTCCTTCTCTAGCTGCCAAATCCATTAGCGAAGTGCTAGGTGGGGTGACTATCGATCGCTACGTACGGGTCAACGTACAAGGCGTGGAAAAACTTATCGATACGTTGGGTGGGGTCACGGTATACGTACCCAAAGATATGGAATATCAGGACGACTCCCAACATTTGTATATTGACCTGGAAAAAGGAAAACAGCACCTCAACGGCGATGAGGCGTTACAATTTTTGCGCTACCGCTACGATGGCAGGGGGGATATCGGTCGCATCCAGCGCCAGCAAATGATGGTGCGGGCGATGGTGCAACAAACCCTCAAACCTTCAACGGTGACGCGGTTGCCCAAGATTTTATCGGTGATTCAAGACCATATCGACACCAACCTCAGTGTGGAAGAGTTGGTGGCTTTGGTAGGGTTTGCTCTAGAGCATAAAAAAGACGATTTGCAGATGTTGATGCTACCTGGTGATTTTAACGATGTTGAGAAATACGATAATGTTAGCTACTGGTTGCCCAACTACCGGGAAATTGACACCATGATGGCGGAATATTTCGATACAGGTTGGGTAGAAGATGGCTATGAGGTGAAATCTCCTTCTCAGGTACGGGTAGCGATTCAAAACAGTACGGAAAGCCGAGAGGCGGCTTACGAGCTGATCGATAATTTGGCTAAAAAGGGATATCGCAGCGCCTTTTTAGACGAACCCTGGCCGCAAACTCTATCGACCACCCGGATTGTTGCCCAGCAGGGGGATGTGAAAACGGCAAAAGCTTTACGTCGCCGTTTGGGTTTTGGTGAGGTTCGCATTGAGAGTACGGGGAATTTGAAGTCTGATATTACCATTCAGTTGGGGCAGGATTGGTTGCAAAAGCGCGACCGAAAGGAATTGCCCCCAGCACAAACAAGAAGCGATCGCCACGAATCAACCAGGAATGGCTACGAATCTAGAAGCGATCGCCACGAATCAACCAGGAATGGCTACGAATCTAGAAGCGATCGCTACGAGTAGAAAAAACCATAACTCACAGCGATCGCTTATTTTCTTAACGTCTAACCCTTCTTTTGGTCTTC
>CAYZHY010000015.1:43107-45417 GCA_964477525.1 uncultured Geitlerinema sp.
CATAACTCACAGCGATCGCTTATTTTCTTAACGTCTAACCCTTCTTTTGGTCTTCTTATGCCAGTAAGCCGTTACCACTTTGGCATTCGGCGGACCTTGCAAGCAAACCACCCGCAATCCCCGCAGCCAATCCAGCAGTTTGGAATAAGGGGTACCTCGCAAAATCCGGTCGGTGAGCGTAAAAATGAGCGCCCCGTGGCTAAACTGTTGTTGCCCGTACAGCAAAGCGACTGCTATCATATTGTTATTGATGCCCCGCTGGTGCTGTCGGCGCTCTAGATGGTTGGCATCGGTTCGCAAGGGAACGGAACGAATCGATGCAATCTTGTAAAAATTGCGATCGCGTTCGAGCATCAACCGTAACTGTCTGCGCGTATCCATTTCCTCAACTCTCAACAAACCTTCCCAGGTAGGCACTGTTGGCGAAAACAGCTAGCCCCGACCACAAAAAACGACCAGCCTTTATCTAGTAATAAGCGACCTTTTCCTACACGAATCCGGTAATTTTATCGTTCCCAAAAACCAACTTAGTGTCGCGCTTCGACGAAGTGGGGAACTTAGTAGGAAAAATTGGCAATTGCAATAACTCCAGAAACAAAAATTCCTGGAGTCACCGACAGACAGATATTGTTTTTGAGTGACAAGTTAACAAAATGACACTCTACCCAGACAAAAGCCTGGGTTTTTTTGTAGCACGATTCCCATGGAGGTAGCGCTTGGTTACCTAGGGGAACCGATACTGGATTGATGGAACAAATTTTGGGAATATATATGCTAAGAATAGCTCACAAACGAGGTATCTAGCAAACCCAACTTGCCAAAATATTCCCAGAAAAGAAAAAAAGAGCCGACGATGGGATTTGAACCCACGACCTGCCGATTACGAATCGGCTGCTCTACCACTGAGCTACATCGGCACCTGTATCCTATATTGTAGCAAGGAGTGTCTAAAAAAATAAAGTCATGGTGAAAATAGATTACTATGCCACCTTAAATGTATCTCCCCAGGCGACTTTCGCCGAAATCAAGCAAGCTTACCGGATTTTGGTGAAACAGTACCATCCCGATAGCAACTCTTCCACTGGAGACCACGAGGCCATTGTACGGATTAACGCCGCTTACGAGATTCTCAGCGACCCGCAAAAGCGCAAACAGTACGATGCCAAACGCCAAGCCAGACGCAAGGCCACGGCTTCCCAAAAATCGCGCCAGCAAAACCGCCGCCAACACGCCAGCGCTTCCCAGCATACCCAAGCCAGTGCCGGTCAAGACATCGACCTGCAGCTACACCAGTGGTTGCAGCAGGTATACAAACCGGTGAACCGACTACTGAACTACATTCTCATCACCCTAGACAACCAAGTAGACGAACTGGCAGCGGATCCGTTTGACGATGTGTTGATGGAGGAGTTTCAAGAGTACATCGAACAGTGTCGTTCCTGCTGGCGGCAGGCACAGCAAGAGTTTTGTTCCATGCCCAATCCTTCCGCAGTTGCGAAGGCAGCAGCGCATTTGTACTACTGTATCAATCAAATTGGCGATGGCATTGAGGAGTTGGAATGGTTTACCCTCAACTACAACGAAAGTTATCTTCATGCGGGTCAGGAAATGTTCCGCCGTGCTTCTTATTTGCGTTGGGAAGCTCAAATGGCAGTGCGGGATATTTTCTAAGTTTTGGGGAAGCGAGCGGTGCGATTTTGTTGGTTTGAAGGCGTATGGCAGGGGATGGCTGCGATATTTGGCTTGGAAAAGTTTGTAATATTGCTTTAATAACAGAATTTTTAAACTGAAATCAATGGTATGTTTCCCCATTTGCTTTATCAATATTTTGGGGATAAAATTTATAATTTATATCATATATCAAGAACTCGAAATCGGATGCCTGATTTTGCTTATATCGATAGAACTTATCCGTTCAACATTGATATTGAAATCGACGAACCTTACACGCCACGTCAAGATTCCCATAGTAAAAGGACATTAAAACTGATTCGTAGCACAAGCGATCGCTATGGTGATACTCGTTTGAATGAGGTTCTCAGTAATGATTGGTTCGTTATTGTTTTTAGCGAACGCCAAGTATTTAAGGAGCCATACTCTTGCTGCAAAATTGTGGCTACCTTAATTGATAGAGTAACGGGAAGTAATTTGGTCGGACAATATTTTCAAGAAATAGCTAACATAACTCCCGATTTATGTTGGTCTAAAGAGGAAGCCAAAGAAATGGCCAATCGTCGAGAGCGCCTAAATTATTAGCACTTTCTTATATAGCTATTTCCGTCCCCTTGCGGGGAATAGATAGGAAATGAC
>CAYZHY010000016.1:0-4043 GCA_964477525.1 uncultured Geitlerinema sp.
TGCTTTAAGCTGGCGTTTCTTCTACTTTTTCAGCAGGTTGTGGTTGCGATTGCTGGCGTTTTTCCAAAAATTGAGGTACGTAGGATTTTTCTAGCAATCCAAGAACGCGATTTTGTTCGTCGAGAACCGTTAGCTGGGATAGTTGTTTTTCTTCCAGCATCATCACCGCTTCTAACAAAGTGCGTTCGCCTTGAATGGTATTTCTCGCATCCTCTAGTTTGGTGATTTCTCGTACTGAAGTATTGGGCCATTCTTGCGTGGAAACCAGTTTCATATCATCAACAGACAGAGTACCGAGGAAATGACCCATTTCGTTGGTGACGATAAATTTCTGCCATTTCTTCTGACCGATGACATATTCGTTGGCAAACTCCCGCAGGGAAATATTTTCCGCAACAACGGGACTATCCGGCGTCACAGCATCGGAAGCTTTCAAGCGAGACAGTTTGTTTTGGACGCTGGCCGATTGTGCGGCAGAACCGGCATTTTGCAGCAAGAAGAAACCAATCAAAATGGCCCACAGGGCGTTGATGTTGCCGTATAGGAACAGTTGCAAGCTAGCCAATAGGATGGCAACCCAACCGAAAATCTGACCGACACGACCGGCAAAAATGACACCTTTATAAGCATTGCCGGTAATTTTCCAGACCAAGGATTTGAGAATGTTACCGCCGTCGAGGGGCAAACCGGGAATTAGATTGAATAATGCTAGAACCAGGTTAATATAGGCTAGCAGCTGAATGACTGCACCAACAGGACCACCAAGGGGTAAGACAGTGTTCAATCCAAAAAATAAGCCAAACAGCAAAAAGCTAACGGCGGGTCCAGCGATCGCCACCCAAAAAGCCTCGGCTGGGGTTTTGGATTCTTTTTCCAAGCTAGCCAGTCCGCCAAAGAGAAACAAGGTAATGGAGTTAACGCCAACCCCTTGTTTGATGGCAACCAAACTGTGTCCCAATTCGTGGGCCAAAACCGAAGCAAACAGCAGCAAAGCAGCTACAAATCCAGACAACCAAGGAATAAACCCGGGTAGATTGCTAAATTGTTCTGCTAAGCCGCTGCCGTAGCTAAAGGTAACCAGTGCTAAAACCAAAAACCAAGAAGAGTTTATATAAAAAGGGATTCCAAATAAACTACCAACGCGAATATTTCCGTTCATAAACTCTTGGCCTCCTTTATCTTTAATAAATGGCAAGAGGCACAAGCCAGTAAATTGCATTCAAGCACTAAAATAAAGCACTTTTTTATGGCTTTCCTCTTCTTTTCTTCTATATTGTAACGATATATTAAAAAGGGTTGTTACAAATCGCCTGTCGTGCTATCCGCCCCTAGAGATTCGGTTTTACACTGAGGGGTAGGTAGTTCCAGGCTAGCATGTCATGCATCATAGCTTTTTTGTAGTTATGAGAGCAACACAGCGATCGCTGCCGGCTGTTTTTCCATACCAAAACCAAAATCTTGACTGGGATGTGGCCTGTGCTGCTGCCATTTTGTAAATTTTTTTAAACTGCCTGATGGGTTTAACCCCACACTAGGGTAGATTGGAATATAGATGCACCCTGATGGCAGCGCCCAGAAGATCCTGGGCGTTTTTTTTTAGGTTTGGCCGCAGTCCGGCTATCGCTGTTTTTGCTGAACTAGGGAGCTGGATTGGGATAGCGGTTGTGAATGTCGTTAATATCTTCCAGCATTTCGGGGGTTATCTCCACATCCAAACTCGATAAATTCTCCCGAAGCTGTTCTAATGTGGTAGCACCGATAATTGTACTAGCCACAAACCAGCGCGATCGCACAAAAGCCAGAGCCAGAACCGCCGGCGAAACATTATATTTTTTAGCTAGCTCTACATATTCCGACACCGCCTTTGACAGGTTGGGATGTTGGTAGCGACCGCCAAATTCCGGAAACTTGCCAATGCGAGAGTTGGCAGGGGTTTCTTGCAAATATTTACCTGTTAAATGACCAAAAGCTAGGGGACTGTATGCCAGCAGTTGGACGTTTTCATGGTAGCAAGCCTCCGCCAAAGCACCATCAAAAACGCGATTGACCAAACTGTAGGCATTTTGAATGGAAACAATTTTCGGTAAGTTCAAGCGCGAGGCCAGATGGGAAAACTGACAAATTCCCCAGGCACTTTCATTGCTCAAGCCGACGTAGCGAATTTTGCCAGCTTGCACCAAATCGGCAAAAACTTCTAACTGTTCGGCAATGGGTACGGTTTCCCAGTCTTGTTTGGGGTCAAACTCGATACGTCCAAATTTGGGAACGTACCGATCCGGCCAGTGAATTTGATATAGGTCAATATAATCTGTTTGCAACCGTTGCAGGCTGTCATCCACCGCTTGTTTGATATTGCGGCGATCGATCCTCCTGTCTTTACCGCGAATCCAGGGAAGCCTCGCTGTTGGTCCGGAAGCCTTGGTGGCGACAATCAAGTTCGCGCGTTGTTGCTTGGACAGCCATTTTCCAATATAGGACTCCGTACGTCCTTGGGTTTCGGCTTTGGCGGGGACTGGATACATTTCCGCAGCATCAATAAAATTAATTCCCGCATCCACAGCCAAATCCAACTGCTGGTGTGCCTCTTCGACTGTATTTTGTTCGCCAAAGGTCATGGTTCCCAGGCAAATTTCCGATACCTGGAGATTGCTGGATCCTAGTTGGTTGTATTTCATACCCAATTGCTAAAAAACTACTTTTTCCATTTTCCCCATACTTAGCTGTATATGACAGGCAAACGAAACCAATCCAAAATGTAAAAAATTGTAAAACCACTTGCAGGGTCTAACCCCTCATTGTTATAGTACCTAATAGTAGATGCACCCTGATGGCAGCGCCCAGTTTCTGGGCGTTTTTTCTTTTTTTTGGGCTGGTAGTAGCCACTCTGGCTCTATGTTTTAGGTACAGCGATGTTCAACAGACGCTTCGCGATCGCGACATAAGAGAAGTTGAACCATTATTCTCCACAATTCCATAAATTTGTCTTTCCACTTTCCCCCTCTTCTCCATCCAGCTCAGATATGCTATGCTAGGAAGGTTGTGCGTACGCATCGTATCCGTGACGAGGAGGGTGTTGGATGGCAGGTAGCGAAGTAGCAGCCGATCTGTGGATTAACGAATATATTACCCCGTGGGACATATACACCCACGGGATTTCTCGCGTTTTGGCTTACAAAAAAACCCAATACCAAGACATGTACGTTGTCGAAACCGGCGTATACGGCAAAGCCTTGGTCTTGGATGGGAAATGGCAGTCCTGTACGGGGGATGAATATCTTTACCACGAACCTCTCGTTCATCCGGCCGCTATTTTTCACGGTTCTCCCCGCAACGTTTTGGTTTTAGGGGGGGGAGAAGGAGCCACCATTCGGGAAATTTTGCGGTGGAATACCGTAGAAAGAGTCGTCATGATAGATATTGACGGCGAAGTGGTGGAAGCTTGTCGCCAACATTTAAGCGAAATGCACCAAGGTGCTTTCGACGACCCCCGCTGCGAGTTGGTCATTGGCGACGCTTTAAACTATTTAGATAATACCGAACAGCAGTGGGATCTGATTGTTTCCGACCTGTCCGATCCCATTGAAGAAGGGCCTTCTTTTCAATTGTTTACCAAAGAGTATTTTGAAAAAGTACGGCGAGCTTTACATCCGGAAGGCTATTTTGTCATTCAAGGGGGTCCGGTTTCTCCAGGAGAATTGAAGCTACACTGTCGTTTGACCAATACAGTGAAAGCGGTATTTGATAACGTCCGTAACTACAGCAGCCACATTCCTACCTATGCAGCACCTTGGGGATTTATTTTAGGATCGTCTCTTGATATCCCCGATCGTCCAGACCCAGAAGCTACCGACCAACTGCTACAAAAACAAACCAAAGGTGGATTTCGGATGTTGGATGGGGTGACTTTGTTGGGAATGTTGCAAATCCCCTTACACATTCGCCAAGCGATCGCAGCGGAAACCACGGTCTACACTCTCAAAGAACCCCCGAAGTTTTTTGGTAAAGGAACGGTCGGTAGTGGTGGATAGTTGTTTGGGAGTTGG
>CAYZHY010000016.1:4143-15359 GCA_964477525.1 uncultured Geitlerinema sp.
GAAGTTTTTTGGTAAAGGAACGGTCGGTAGTGGTGGATAGTTGTTTGGGAGTTGGAAGTTTTTTGGTGGGAATATCGGGGCATCGGGGCAAAAAATAAATTTATTTTCTAAATCTCCCAGGCACCCACGCACCCGTTGCTGTGAGCGTAGTCGAACCGCAAACTCCCACGCTCCTCATTCTCCCACTAATAATTCCCGTACTTCTAAAGCCGTGGCTGGAGCCAGCAAAATGCCGTTGCGGTAATGGCCGGTGGCTAGGATAACATTGTCGTATCCCGATAGTGGTTTAATAATGGGAGCCGGACGTCCTTCTGGACGGGGACGCAATCCGGACCAAGTGTTGATAATAGTAGCGTTGGCAAGTTCCGGACACAAGCGAACAGCTTGTTGGAATATTGGTTGCAGTTTTTGCGTATCTTTTTCTGGGGGCGTGCCTTCAGCATCGGGAAATTCGACGGTTGCTCCTACCCAATATTCTCCAGAACCTAAAGGGACAATGTGCATGTCATCGCCGGTAATGACGGGTTCTGGCTGACCCTGACTTAAACTTTCAGAATTGGACAAACGCAGGTGCATGGCTTGTCCGAGAACGGGTTGAATTTCCGTATTGGCGGCGAGATGGGTGGTTAAAGGTGTGGAGCCCAACCCGGCGGCGATGACCAGCCAATCTGTGGGAATTTCTTTGAGGGTTCCATCAGATGTGTGAATTTTGGTGCAGGTTTTGCTGTCGTGTTGGTTGGTCGTACACTCAAAGTTTTCTGCGGCAACGCCAAAGTAGCAGGTAACGCCATTTTGCTTGGCAGCTTCTATCAAAACTTGGGTGAGGCGAGTGGGGTCGATCTGTCGATCGCTAGGGGAAAAAACAGCTCCTGCGATCGCGTTGGTATTGAGCTGTGGATATCGACTGTCTAAATCGCTGGGAGATAGAAGTTCTAGAGGAATATTTTGGGATTGGCGAACGGTGGCTAGGGATTCCCAATTTTCGCGTTCTTCGGGAGTAAAATAAATTTTGAGCAGACCTTGGCGGTTGTAGGGAATATGCTGTCCTGTCTGGGATTCGAGTTCTGGAATCAGCGTTTCGTAACGTTCCATACTCGCCCAGCGACGCTGCCAAGCTTTGCCTTTGGTTTTGTGACTGATGGCTGCCATTAGCACTCCCAAGGCCGCTCCTGTAGCTGCTTGAGCTGGTGGCTTGGGGTCGATAACGGTGACGGAAAGTTGGGAAATTTTGCTGAGTTCGTACGCGATCGCGGCACCAACAACGCCGCAACCGACAATCGTAACGCGAGACATACAAGCAATTACTATTAAAAACCAACCAACAAAAAAGAAAAAGGTTGCCTACTGTACGGCCAAAGCAACAGACAGCAGGCAACAAAAAATGAAAAATTTAAGAAGAAGCCTTGGCGGATTGAGAATCTGCCGCGCCTCCTTCTTGTTGGGGAATTAACTGGAGAAACTCATTAATATCCTCCAAAGCAGCCTGATAGTTTTCTTTTGCCTGGCGGTAGTTGCCAGTTTCGTCGGCTACATCGATCGCTTCTAAATGTCGAAACAAATCTTTGACGATGGGTTGGGCTTGTTGTTGGTCCCTTGGCAGTAGTTGCCGGGTCATATAGCTCATTTGCGGACGCAAAGACCCCAGAGGACCGCGAAGAAAACCATCTACTTCCGACCACTGCTTTTTGTCGATGGCAGTTTGCAGGCGGTTTTCCATGCCATCGCGAAAATCGGCGACTTCACCAGCCAAAACCTGCAAGTTTTCAATGTCTGCTTTGCTATATTGGGGAGGTTCTGCTGTGTTGGCAGAATTGCCACAGCTTACTAGAAAGACCGTCAGCAAAGCTAAAACGCTCGATAGGATAGAACGATAATGAATATTCATCATTGCCTTGAAATGCGAATTGCAATTGTTTGCAAGAACTAGCCAACAAACCAGTATTTCTGCAGCCTTTGGTTAGACAGTATGTTGCCAACTGTATTGTAAAACCATCGCTGCCACATTTAAATTTCTTTGCGTACTAAAAAAGGCAGCAATACCTGATTGACTTGGCCAGACCAGTGTTCTTGGGGATAGTGACCAGCTGAGTCTAATTTTACCAAAAATGCGGAACTCATCTTTTTACTCAAAGCTTCTGCCTGTTCCATGGGTAACCAGGGGTCGTTCTCTCCCCAACCGATTAGGGTTGGTTTTTCCCAATGGGAGAATCCTTGAACAATTTCTGGCAGTGCCTTCTTGAGCTGTAAATTGCGTACAATAGCAAATAGAGAACGTCCGGCATCGGAACTTGTCAAAAAGGGACGGCGGTAAACATCTAAATCCCCATCTGGAACCACATAGCCACTTCCCTTTTCCAGAACTCGGTCTACCACTAAAGGACTTTGGGTTAGCATTTCACCTACCAAAGGAAATCCCAATTGTTGGATTTTCCAAGGCAGTTTGTTGGTAGTGGCAATGGGGGTGTTAAAAAGAGCGACAGATTCGATGCGGTCTGGGTTTCGCAGTGCATATTGCAATCCCGCCGAAGCCAAAAAACCTTGCACGACCACTGAAATGGTTTCTAGTTCTAAGGCATCGACGAAAGCTGATAAGGCATCCACAAAAGCATCTGGGGTATAAGCAAAATCTTGACGGGAGGGTTTGTCCGAGTTGCCACAACCCAGCCAATCGGGAGCGATCGCATGAAATCGCTGCTGCTCTAATTCTGGCAAAACTTCGGTCCAAGTATAACTTTGGGAGAGCAACCCATGTAACAACAAAACCGGAGATTTTTGGTTGCTGGGGATGGGATGGACTTCCCGATAAAACCACGTATGTCCGCCCGCTTCAATCGTTTTTTCTTCAATAGCCATGATTGGACTTCCCAAAAACCAACGATTAGGTAAAAAAAAGGAGGTTAAAAACCTCCCTGGTTGGGTATAAAAATGGAATGTATTTTTTTTAGCAAAAACTTAGAAGTTCATTTCTGCCATTTGCACTTTTTCTATCTGTTTCTTCTTCAAAATCAGTAGAATTTGTGCCACCACCACAATGGCAAAGAAAGCCAACATACCTTTAATGCGAGCTGGACTTTGCAAAACGATTTCTGTGTCCATTTGACCGAAGCCACCGACGTTGGGATTGTTGGTCAAAGCTTCTTCAGATTCCACTTGTTGGCCTTCGGAAACAATCAACTCCGGACCCGCAGGAATGGTATCGACCACGGTATCGCCATCAGCGGTTTCGATGGTTACTTCGTAACCGCCATATTCCGGTTCGTCAATCGTGGTAATGGTACCAGCAGCAGACGCTTTGAATACATTATTATTGCTTTTAGCACCGCCAGGATAAAGCTGACCGCGTCCGCGATTGGCTCCTAAGTAAACGGGATATTTACCGAAATAAATGTCTCTTTCAGCATTGGGGTCTGGAGATAAAACCGGGAAGGTAATTTCACGATGATCTTCTCCTGGAATTGGACCCACTAAGACAATATTTTGCTGGTCCTCACTATAGGGTTGGAAGTAGATGCCTTCAACTTTTTCTTCCAGTTCCTCGGAGAGACGTTCGCTAGGAGCAATTTGGAACCCTTCTGGCAACATCAAAACGGCCCCAACGTTCAAAGGACCTTTGCTGCCATCGCCTAGAATTTGTTGGGCTCCTTCTTCGTAGGGAATTTCCACAACCGCTTCAAACACCGTATCCGGCTTCACCGATTGTGGAACTTCTACTTTCGCGGGAGCTTCTGCTAGGTGGCAGTTGGCACAAACAATGCGTCCAGTGGGTTCCCTAGGCACATCGTAATCTTGTTGGGCCCAAAAGGGATAGGCGGATGCTGGTGCGCAAGCTGCTACATCCGCTACGAACAAGGAAGCAACAACGGCAACAGCGAGTGCCAAGCGTTTGGCGATCGCATCCCAGGATAGATTCCCAGACATGGAAACTTTTTTCATCAGTATTGTCAGTTTAAACGGCGAATTCGACAGAAAATTGGTATCTAGTGAGGAAATAGCCGGAATCTTGGCCAAATTTCCCAATGAATGGTTGGGAATACCAATTCAAGCTTGGAAAACCTTGGTGTTTTTCTTCAAAAACCAACAAAAATTGGAATAGAGGTTCGATCGCTAGATGGTGGATGTCCTATCAGCGATCGCCCCTTTTCCCATAATGGTTTAGGTCCACCAGGGTTGTTTTCCAGTGCGAAAATCTGTATCTTCCCAATCCCGCAAAACGACTTTATCGTCTTGATTGACATCTACCTCAACCAAAGCTAGAGATAAAGGTGCGGGACCGCGAATCACTTTTCCTTCTCGGTCGTACTGAGAACCGTGGCAAGGACAGATAAATTTCTCCTGAGCTGCTTCCCAGGGAACAACGCAACCCAAGTGGGTACAAACAGCGTTCAACCCGTAGTTTTTCAGCGTTTCGTCCTTATCGACGACCAAATACGTGGGGTCTCCCTTCAACCCTTGAACGAGAACCCGTTCGTTTGGTTGATGGTTGTTGAGGAACTCGCTAGCTGCCACGTCTTTGCCTAGTTCGTCTTTGGCTGTGGTACCAGCACCTAGACCACCACTTTGGGGGGGAACGAAAGCTTTCACCAATGGATACAAAGCACCCAAAGCGGTTCCAGTTACCGCTCCAAATGTCAAAAAGTTCATAAACTGGCGACGTCCCATGCCGGGGACATCGGAATTTCCCGAAACTTGTGTCATGATTGCGTATCTCTAGCTGCCGTTTTAACAATTTTGTGCTATCTTCCGTCCTAGATTTATTAACATTTGCTAATAAACCTTTCCTGCTTCTACCTAGCGGTGTCGGCACCGTCTAGTCCACAGGCTGACACGGTTGGACGGACCGCCAAAAATCTGTTGATGGCTACGTTTTAGCTTGCTTCTGCCGCGTATTCGTTGGCGGCTAGGTAGTACGATTGCGTACCCCCTATCCAGGATAGGTTGCTCAGACAACCTTTCTAGAAGCGAAGCCAGCGCAACGTTTCTAGCTAAGAAGTCTGATTTCGGTTTTGTTGCCATCCAACTTTATAGGAGTTCGTGAAATATTATGACATTTGATGGCATTTTCTAGAAGCCACTCCTAATGTAAAGATATGTAAAACAATCCCGGACAATTTGTAAAAATATTCAAAGGCAATCGAGATGACTGGACAACAGTTACGGGAACTTTTAGTCAAAAAATGGGGTTGTGCTTACGATGTTCGCTTGCGCAAAACCCAAGGCAAAGTTGTTTTACAAATTATGTGGAAATATCTAGGACAGGCCTCTTTTCCCAAAAGCGAACAGGAATATATGGAACATCTCAATGCCGTGGCTCAATACTTACAAGCATGGGGAGCCATCGAACATACCGTGAAAGCGATCGAAGCTACCCGAAAGCGTCCGCGAACCGGCAAAGCTGTGAGCATTCCCATTGAATTAGGAGAACGAGCCTCAGAATGGATGGTAGATTTTTAATGGTGTGGGAACTAGCAATTCCGGGTCTCTATCTAGCTTCATCCTTGGGAAAGAACGTTTTGGTTGAATTCCTCGCGATCGCTGTACACTTGAAACACCTTATCCATACCGGTCAGTTCGAACAACATGCGAATTTGTGCGTTTACCGAACACAAATATAAATTGCCTTGGGCAGAACGCACGGATTTGAGGATCGTCACCAAGGACCCCAACCCGGCGCTATCCATAAAAGTAACATCTTGCAAGTCAATCAAAATCAGCTTTACGCCTTTTTCCAAACAATCTTGTACTTGTTTGCGCAGGGTATCTGTGTTGGGACCGTTCAACACATCTGTCGGTTGAATAACTTCAAATTGAACTTCAGCTTTCATAATAAATTGTCTAAGCGATCGAAACAGCAATGGGCAACAATACGATGCCAAATATGATAACTTTCTCGCCCATGAAATCAAGGGGAATAGGTTGGGAAAATTTCCACCTCTTTTCCCTCCCCTTTCAAACAGTATTATCTTGACCTTTCTTCTTGTTTCTGAGATTGAGAGGAACGATCCGCAAAATAGGTTTTAAATAGTTCGCCAGCAATCGGGGCCGCAGCAACACTGCCATAGCCACCGTTTTCCACTACGACCGCGATCGCAATTTCAGGATTTTTCGCCGGACCGTAAGCCACGTAAAGACCGTGGGATTTTTTCCCTTCCACCTCAGCCGTACCAGTTTTGCCACCCGTTAGCGGAATGGAATCGTTGTTCAGCCGCCTCGCAGTTCCCTCTTTCACCACCGACACCAATCCCTGGCGAATTGTAGAAATCGTCGATGGTGCTATGCCAGTTGGTACGGGTTTGGTTTGGGCTGTATTGGTTTGACGGGCCAGCAAATGAGGTTGCACCCGAGAACCACCATTCGCAATGGTCGAGACCATCACCGCCAACTCCAAAGGCGTTGCCATAACCAATCCCTGTCCAATAGCTGTCGTTACCGTATCCCCGGCATACCAAGGTTTGCCATACTCTTTTTGTACCGATTGCGGCGTTGGCAAAAATCCATCCGTACCGCCGTTCAGTCCTAACAAATCCAAGTTAATGCTGCCACCAATTCCCAACTTGCGACCCCATTTAGCAATCTTTGGCGCTCCCACAGCCGTTCCCACTTTATAAAAAAAGGTATTGCTGCTAAAAGCCAAAGCTTCTCGAAAACCAATATAACCGTAACTGCCGCTGTGTTCGTAAAATCTCATGCCACCTACAGAAACGTAATTGGACGTATACAGCACCGAAGCTGGAGAATACTGGTCCGACTCCAAACCCGCCGTAGCCGTAACAATTTTAAACGTACTTCCTGGGGGATAGCCCTGCAAAGCTCTATTGACAAATGTCCCCTCTGCTTGTAACTGCTGCTGCCACTGCGTAGGTTTTACTTGACTTGCAAAAATATTGGGATCGAAGCTGGGAGAACTCGCCATAGCCAGAACGGCACCAGTATCCACATCCAGCACTACCGCTGCCCCTCGATTTTTACCCAATAGATTTTCTGCTTGTTGTTGGAGTTCTCGATCGAGAGTTAACCGTACGGCATGGCCGCTGCTAGGAGGGTTCTTGCCCATTTGGCGCAACTCTTCGCCAGCAGAATTAATTTCCACCAGCAGTTGTCCCCATGTGCCGAGCAAGGTTTCGTTGCTGCTACGTTCGATGCCCAACTTCCCGATAATCACGCCCAAGGGATAATCGGGATGGTTTTGGAGATCTTCTTCTGTTGCTTCGCCGACATATCCCAGAACATGAGAGGCCAAATCTCCATGGGGATAAAAACGGCTAGACTCGCCACGTACTTCCAAACCAGAAAACTCCTGGGAACGTTCCGCTAGTTCCACAAATGTTTCCAAATCCAGCATGCGTACGATCCGCACTGGCTTGGCAGAGTCGTATCCAGTGCGTTTTATTTTTTTCACAATCTCAGCTTGGGAAACATCTAAAATGGTACTCAGTTTGGCAGCGGTGGCTTTCCACTGTTCGGGGGATTGTTCTCGCGGCCACAGATAAACCGATCGCGTTAAATGGTTGGAAGCTAAAATATTGCCGTTGCGATCGAGGATATTCCCCCGAGCAGCCGGTAAGGGAACCAAACGAATGCGATTTTCGTCGGCTTGTTCGCGGTATTGCGGCCCGTTGACCAGTTGCAGTTGGGCCAAACGCGCTACGTAGATCCCCATCATCCCGGTAATTACCAGCATCATGACGATCGCACGACGCGACCGGGCACTCATTGTTTTTGCTATCTCGCTACGAGAGGAAAGAGAAAATCCGCTAGCCATTGTCCCAAAACCTTTGCTAGGTTATCCTTGTTCCATTTATTGATGCTTTCCGGATCGCTGACCCCCAGCGTCTGGACGGAAAGTTCCTTTATACTCCTTTATCCTGTGGCAGACAAAGAACAGAGGCGACATAATGACAATCTGGGTCAACGAACAAATCGATCCTTCTGGTTTAGTATACGCTTGTATCGCCTGTTGCGACGAACAAAAAGCCCAAGAATGCTACCAATCGTTTCTCAACGATTTAAACGAAGAACAAAAGCAAGCCGGGTGGCAGGTCAATTTACGTACGGTGAGTTCCTGGGATGAGGTACCGGTGAGCGCCCTGAAGCTATCGTAACTGGTGTGCTGGGGCAACCCAGCATGGGAAACAACCACAGGCGGTTCCCCGAACAATTCCCCATAGCGTAGCGAATCAGGTTCGGTGGCCATCGATTCTAATATAAACCGCTGCGGTTGTTAACAACCGATGGCCAAATATTCCCAGGCACTTGCCAACGATCGAGAATTTCAGGAAAATTGCCGTAGACGTGCTGGAATTTCAAGGAGCAAATTTTGGTTTCCCAAGGTCTTACCCCATCTGAGAACTTAGCAGAGCTAGCGGCAACGCCGGAAGGCTTTGATGCTTATGTCATGAAAACCTACGGGCGTTTTAACTTGACCTTAGAACGGGGTCAAGGTTGCGTTGTCAGCGATACCAGCGGACGCTCCTATTTAGACTTTGTGGCTGGCATTGCTACCTGCGCCCTCGGTCACGCCCATCCAGCTTTGGTGGAGGCGATGACCCAGCAAATTCAAAAGCTCCATCACGTCTCCAATCTCTACTACATTCCCGAACAAGGGCAGCTGGCAGCCTGGCTGGTGCAAAATTCCTGTGCCGCACGCGTTTTTTTCTGCAATTCCGGTGCGGAAGCCAATGAGGCAGCCATCAAACTGGCACGCAAGTACGCACGTACGGTTTTGGAAATTGAGGAACCGGCGATTATTACAGCGCAATCGAGTTTCCACGGACGTACCCTAGCTACGATTACGGCAACCGGACAGCCGAAATATCAAAAGGATTTCCATCCCCTGGTACCGGGATTTACCTATGTGCCTTTCAACGATCTGGAAGCCATCCAACAAGCGATCGCAGATTTGGATGCGAAAAAACGCACCTGTGCTGCTATTCTCCTAGAACCGCTACAGGGAGAAGGGGGCGTTCGTCCGGGCGATATGGACTATTTTCAAGCAGTGCGCCAAATTTGCGACGAAAAAGGAATTTTATTAATTTTAGACGAGGTCCAAGCTGGTATGGGCCGCACGGGCAAGCTGTGGGGATACGAAAATTTGGGCATCGAACCGGATGTATTTACTTCTGCCAAAGGATTGGGTGGTGGTATTCCCATTGGGGCGATGTTGTGTAAAGAATTTTGTAATGTGCTACAATCGGGCGATCATGCCAGTACGTTTGGTGGAAATCCATTTGCTTGTGCGGCAGCTCTATGTGTGGCGCAGGTTTTGCAAGGAGAGGGTTTTTTGGCGCAAGTCAGCGCGCGCGGCCAACAGTTGCGTGCCGGTTTGCAAGGAATTGCTGACAACTATCCCCACCTTGTGACCCAAGTACGCGGCTGGGGCTTAATTGATGGGATGGAACTAACTGCCGAAACGGACCTCAAAGCCCTGGATGTGGTGAAAGCTGCCATGGAAGAAGGGTTGTTGCTGGTTCCGGCAGGACCGAAGGTGGTGCGTTTTGTCCCGCCGTTGATTGTCAGCGAGGCAGAAGTAGACCAAGCTGTAAAAGCTGTGGACAAGGCTTTGGCCAAACTAACGGCTAGCTAGAGCCATGGTAGCAGCGATCGCTATAAACTACCGCCGGGATAATCCACCATCAACCCAAACCGAATCTTGCGGAATTTCTGAAGCTTGTCGAAAAAACTTGAGGTCCGATGGCAAGGGAAATGCTTGCTAGATGTCTGTTGGTAGGAACGGGCAACCATTTCCCGGTTTTTCCCAATTCGGTGCTAATGGGAATTGGACAACCCCGTAACTAGATTGGTAAGGAGACAAAACGAGTAGGTTTTCAGTGCGTGCGATTCGTCAAACTGGCTTCTTTGCTAGGCTAGCCGCTACAGCAGCATAGCGAATGGCGACTCCGTCCATAGCGGCACCAACTTAGTAGGAAAATCCCAATTTCTCGCGATCGATGCAGCCAAAACTCTTGACTTTCCTGCCAGAAGGTCTACAATATCAAAAACAAAATCTTGTCAGGACAATTCATACTGTAGACAACGTCTGGCGAACAAACAAAATCGAACCATCAATGGTCTAGAGGCTACTGCCCTCCATTGCTTCCTTCAGAAGAATCGGAGGGACCAATGTTCAATTTTTTCTTGGAAGATTTCAGCTGCTTCCAAAGGACTTTAATTTCCTCGTAAGCTTCGTGGGGAGATAGTTTTCCGCCGTTTTCCAAGTTGCAGATGTAGTTTACTCGTTGGGCAAACTCCTGCAAATTGGCATCAAACGCTAAGTTTTCTAGGCTGAAGGAACCATCATAGCGACGGCGAGGATAGAGGAAATCTTGCAAATCTTGTTCCATAGTTAATCACCTCGGGGAGATTGGGTTAAAAGGTAAGGTAAGTTGCTTTTGGTTTATACTTTTGGTTGATATTTGACAGTGACAGGCTACCTCCGATATTGGTTGAGTTTTTTTTAGACTCCTAGGATACGCTAAAAGTCAGGTGGGCTGTCTTTCTATTTTTCAGTTTAACCGAAATTTAACCCGGAATCATAGGTTAAAATACCTAACTGTCTGGGCAATCCTTGGTCGTTCCATCAGATCTGTTAAAAAATTTTGACACTCCGCGCTCTAAAGAGACATGGATTCTTCCTTCAACGATTCGTCTTGCGGAAACAGGCTTTCACCAGCTACCGTAGCGGACCAATCTCCAGAAGCGTTTCCTGCCTCATGGACAGAAGTTTCGCTGTACCCCACTGTACTTAAAGCAAGTTCCAAAATATTGCGTGCCGCATTTTCATCTCTATCCAACCGACACCCACACTAACAAATATGGGTACGAGTGGAAAGCGACTTGCGAACCATTGCACTGCAGCAGGAACACTCTTGGGTCTACCAGCTAGATTGACAGCAACAGTTATCCTGCCAAACTTTACTACCAAACTGTTTTAGCCAGATTCGGCACTTGTACCAAGCAGCATCCTTTATCGATTTCACCAGGCAATGGTTGTTGACTAAGTTGCGAATCCTTAAATTTTCGTAGGCGACCAAATCGTTAGATTGGATAACACGGAGTGCCAACCTCTTGGCAAACTCTTCTCGCTGCCTATGTTCGACAGACTCAGCACGAGCTTATTGTGAGGCGCAACCGCCCCAATAAGTTTGCTCGTCAAATGCCAACCGTTAAAAATAATGGAGAGGAAAGCGCTAGCGTCGGCATTCCCCTCCCTAGTGTTGATT
>CAYZHY010000016.1:15459-25513 GCA_964477525.1 uncultured Geitlerinema sp.
AAAAATAATGGAGAGGAAAGCGCTAGCGTCGGCATTCCCCTCCCTAGTGTTGATTTGATTACCGGTTGTTCCCCTCATGTCAGCGACATCAAGGTAGATTCTCTAAGCTCTAGCTAGCCAGATACTCTTTAACCGTAGCCCGGCGCCGGCGCAGTTGGGTTAAAGCCTGGTTTTCTAGCTGGCGAACCCGTTCGCGACTCAAACCAAGCTGTTCTCCCACTTTGGCTAAAGATAGCTTTCTGCCGTCGTGCAAACCGAAGCGCAAGGCAATGACATCCCGTTGCTGGGGTGTCAAGTTGGACATCATGGTTTCTAGGTCTTGACGCAGCAAGGTTTGAGTGGTGTAATCTTCAGGAGAAGCGCTTTCGTCTTCTAGAAGTTCTTGCAATTCCGTATCTTGGTTGTCCCCTACTTGCATGTCCAAAGAAACGGGTTGCCGGGCTAAGGTGAGGTAATCCCGAATTTGCGATGGGTCTAACTCTAGTTCCTCAGCTAATTCGTTAGCATTGGGATGCCGTCCCAAGCGCTGTGCCAATTCTCGCTGAACTTTCTTGATTTTGTTTAGTTTTTCGGTAATGTGGATGGGCAAGCGTACGGTACGCGCCTGTTGGGCGATCGCCCGGGTAATCGCTTGACGAATCCACCAGTAGGCATAGGTCGAGAACTTATACCCCCGCGTTGGGTCGAATTTTTCTACGCCTCGTTCCAATCCCAAAGTACCTTCTTGGATCAAATCCAAGAATTCCATGTTACGCTTTTGGTATTTCTTGGCGATCGCTACCACCAAACGCAGGTTGGCTTCGATCATGCGCTTTTTCGCCCGCGCACCGCGCTGCATTGCTTGCTTGAGATCGGTTTTCCCTAGATTGGCAGCTTCTGCCCACTCTTCGTCAGTAGGTTCTCGCTGCAATTTTTCTTGCAATTCCTCTTTTATAGAACGCAAGCGTACCATTTCTTGTACTTGCTTCCCATAGATGATTTCTTGTTCGTGGGTTAGCAAGGGAACTCGACCAATTTCATGCAAATAGGCACGCACCGTATCGGCCGTAAACCTAGCATTATTTTTTTCAGTTTGGGGATTATTGTTCGGCATAATCTTTGATGTGGACTCCGTCAAAAAATTGGTAATCAGGGTCTCTCACCGCACGCTCAAGCCACTAGTGCTGCCATCGTTATGGGAAAGAGTGAAAAGACAAATTAAGCTTTCCTACTTTAGGGTTCCCAATTTGCTTCCCATACAACTCATCCAGGCTCCCCGCACTTGCTATTTGAGAACTTGAATTCATTACGAGTTTGCTACTACAATCTATTATGGCATTTCCAGACGAGTCGATGAAAAGAGGGTTCCTTCCCTAGTTTTCCCCACCAACTTGTTGGGGTTTCAGGATAAGCGCCATGGCCAGAAAGCATTTATACACGATCTGATTGGCGAACCACAGGTAAAAACGGAAAACACCGGCAGCGCTTGACAAACAGCGATCGAAAATAGCTACGAGCCATTTTACTTACGCGATCGCCTACCCGCTATCCAACTTTCCGCCTTTTCCTTTTGGGGGCCAATCGTTAAAATACCAATGCCAGCTAAAACCCAACAGCACTTCCAAAGCGTAAAAATACTCGTCTCTGTTCTTTTTACTATACTACACAAGTACTACAGAGTCAACCCTTACAGACCTTCGATCGCTAAAATCCCAAATCGGCTTTGGCAGCATCAGCAGCTTGCAACAGGGTTTCGGTATCTTCTTCTTCCCACTCCGTATCGCCAATTTCTTCGTAAAATTGACTATCGTAGGGACGTGTTTGAACCACTACCGGCATGGGAACCGCATGACCCAAAATCAAAGCTTGCTGTTTGGAATCGAGTTTGGCCAAAACCGATCGCAAATTTTGCCCTCCAGAAACGCCAGTAAAAATTGCTTCAATATCTTTCTCATCGTTCAGCAAAGCTGTAATCCGAGTCCCCACTTGCGACATCACTTCACTGTCAATTCCGGAGGGGCGTTGGTCAACCACCAACAAAGTCACAAAATATTTGCGCATCTCCCGGGCAATAATGCCAAAAATGGTTTGACGAACCGTACTGGGGTCGAGAAAACGGTGCGCCTCTTCAATGGTAATCATTAATTGACGCGGGCGATCGCTTGGATCCTTCGATTGCAAGAACCGTTCTGTTTTTTCCACATAAGCCTTGTGAATGCGGCGCGCAATCACATTCGTGGCTAGCATATAAGAAAGCATATCCGATTGGGAACCAAACTCAATCACCACATGCTTGCCCGATTCCAAATCCTCTAAAATCTGATTGACATAATTATGGGCCGAAGCATTGCGCATATATTTCAGCTGGTCCAAACGCATCAGCTTGCGTTGCAGCGCCATAATCGACGCTTTGTTGCCCCGGCGGTTCTCGCAAAACTCCTCAATTTCGTCGTTTTCCATACTGAGCAGTTCCACAATCCAAGCCCAGCTAAACTCATTGTAGAGAATTTGGGCATTTTCCAAACTAGCTTCGGAAAGATTTAACTCATTACGCAGCAGGGAAATATCCTCAATTTCGATTTGGTCGTAGCTGAGGCGAAGTTCTTGTGCGTCGCGAATGCCACGGCGGCGGGTAGAAACCGGGTCGAGGGTATAAATTTTTACGCGATCGGGAAATAGCTGGCGCAATCCTTTAACCGTGGTCAGCTGTTTCCCTTCACAAGGTGCTTCCCAACCGTATTCCGAGTGCATGTCGAAAATTAAATTCACCGCCGCTTGCTTGCGAATGGTTCCCGCTAGCAGCAACCGCGTTAAAAATGATTTTCCAGTTCCAGACTTCCCAAAAACACCATTGCTACGTTCGGCAAAGCGCTCTAAATCCAAACAAACCGGTACATCCATATCCAACGGCTTGCCGATGGAAAAGTTTTTGCGGTGGGGATCGTCTTCCCAACCGAAGACATGACGAAAATCGGACTCGGTGGCATCGTAAACTTGGGAAAAGTGAGAGGGAATGGTTTTGACCGGTTGCAGCTCTAAATGGGCACTGGTTTGCGCGTCAAAGGAAGCAAGGGAAGTATCTTTTTGGCTGGTTTGGGGTTGACTGGTTTCGAGGTTGGCATCTTGCTGGGATCCGTCGGTGTCTGTCAAAGTGAGCATTAGCATGGGAGTGAGGTCGATAGTGGCGTAGGTACCGCCGCCGGAAAGAACGTCTTGTAAAAAATCATCTTCCGGTTGTGGGGGATTGGCAAGAATTCGCTGGCTGGCTGCTCCCAAAGCTACGTCCGTCAGCAAGCAGAAAAAGTGCGATCGCTTGCCGCGTACCACCAAAAATTTACCCACCCGCATCTCTTCTACCGAAACGTCTGGATGCAGGCGGACTTCCAAACCTTCACTGAGAGAACCTTGAATAACAGACCCGAGCGGTTTTTCCGATGCCATACTACCGTAAATAAGAATGCTGAAAATCGACGATGGGAAGGTGGGAATGGGGAACCAACGGGTGAATTTTCTACGATGCCATAGTTGGCGGTTGGGTTCCCCAAACTCCCGTTTCTGTTTGGAAATTTATTCTATTTCAATGCGTGTGGGTGACGAGTCGCTACTGCCGGTGCCTGACGATTGGGAACCGTCGAGGGGTTGGCGAAACTGTCGGTAAATGCGATCGCGCCACATGAAGAAATTGGCATAATCGGGATTGTCGGCAATACCAGGAACGCCTTTTCCTTGCAGGGAAGCGGGCAAATCTAAATAGGAACCTTCTGGGAATTTTAACAGAATGCTCAACGCCGCTACAGTTAAATCGGCCAAGGTGGGGCGATCGCTAACCAAGTAGGAATTTCCTTCTCCCAGCAGCAAGCAGAGAGATTCCAAATCCTGGTCGATTTCCCCTTCTGCTTCTTTAAGAACATCAGGACCAACGCCAATTCCCATACCGAGCAAATTTACCAAATCGCTGGGGATGGCAGAAACCAAATCCCGAAGGGGGTCGGGGGTCTCTTCTGGCAGCCAGGAATTACGGTATTCTTGACTTTGACCGACAGCTTTGAGCAAAATTTTGCGGCTGTTGATGCCTAAGGATTGGTCGGCCCATTCTTCCATCATCAAACACAACCCTTTTTGTTTGGGGTCGGCGGGGAGAATGGGATTTTGGGGATATTGTTCTTCTAGATAGCGCGCGATTGCGGTAGAATCGGCAATCACCTGTTCCCCATCCTTGAGAACTGGAACTTTTCGCTGTCCGGAGAGTCGAAAGACATCTACCTGACCGATACCAGGAGTGACTTCGATTTTGCGGTATTCCAATCCTTTGTAGTCCAGAATCAGCCGAACTTTTTCTGAAAATTGGGAGAGTTCAAATTGATATAATTCCAGCACGGTTCCTCGCTTTCGCTCAAAAAACGTAACAGCACTGATACTGTAACGTATATTCACTCCCAATCTCGATATCAACCATCACATTCTCTTAGCTACCATCGCGATAAGGTGTGGTTTTAAGTGCGATTTGGCCGAACCTATGGATGGGTGGGAAACTTCGGAGCTTTTTGCCGGTAGAAAATGCGCTCGCTAGCAATACATAGGGACGCAAATGCTACAATAAAAGATATTCAATCGAGAATTTTCCGCGATCGCACTCGCGTTCCTTTTCTAGAGTTGTATGGAATATTGTCAATGTTGTGGGGAAAGAACAAACAGCGGTTCGTCCCTACACCGAAGTTCGATTTTCATATTTTGTTGGAAATTGCTACATTTTACTGTTGGCGAACCCCATTCCAGAAGGAATTCTTAACCTACGATTACGTTTTTAGATGGAAGCCCCGCTCAAAATGTTCAACTCTACAGAAATTTTTATCAGAAATTTCGTCAAACAGCTACAAGCAGGCTACCATCGCATGTACGGTGGCTACAAGCAGGAATACTCTGAAATTCTAGCTTGGGCTGGTTGCATGGCTTTAGAAAATATTGCCAATAGCGATGCCCTCTATCATAATGTAGAACACACCATTTTGGTAAGTCTGGTGGGGCAGGAAATTCTGCGAGGGAAGCACATTCGCGAAGGTGGAATTTCTAGCGAAGATTGGCTACATTTTACCATTTCCCTATTGTGCCACGATATTGGTTACGTCAAGGGGGTCTGTCGCCAAGATACGGCCGCCGAACGTTTGTATGCCACTGGCATTGACGATTTGAAAGTATATCTCCCCCACGGCAGTACCGATGCTAGCTTAACGCCTTACCATGTAGACCGGGGCAAATTGTTTATTGACGAACGTTTCAGCGGTCATAATTTAATTCAAGTCGATATTATCAAAAGCAACATCGAACTCACCCGTTTTCCCATTCCGGCCGATTCCGACCATCAAGATATAATACATTGTCCGGGGTTGGTGCGTGCTGCCGATTTAATCGGTCAGTTGAGCGATCCGCGTTATTTGCAGAAAATTAGCGCTTTGTACTACGAGTTTGAAGAAACAGGCGTGAACAAAGCGTTGGGGTATGACAATCCTGACGATTTGCGCGATAACTATCCCAAGTTTTATTGGAATAATGTTTATCCCTACATTAAGCCAGCTTTGAATTATTTAGAAGTTACTCAAGAAGGCAAGCAAATTGTTGCCCATCTCTATGCCAATGTTTTCCGCGTCGAACATGCCCAAATTTCTCCGGGAATTTTTTAAGTAGCTAATTGGGAATGTATCGATCGTGAGAGCATGGGAGTATGGAAAACCAACAGATTTATTGTCGTTTTGGGTAAAAAATTGTTTGTATTTTTGCAAACAAAGAAATATTACAATTAAGATTGAATATGCTTTTGAGCGATCGCCAAGACTCGTTCGGGTTGGATGGGCTTCGTAAGAAAAGCATTGGCACCAACGAAACGAGCCCGCATGCGATCGATTGTACCATCTTGGCTGGTTAAAATGACCACGGGAATGGATTGTAAAGCGCGAACGCGACGAATTTGAGCGCAAACTTCGTATCCGTTGGCAATGGGCATAACCAAATCCAAAAAAATGAGATGGGGAAGGGATTCCAACAAGCTAGGTAGTGCTTTAATCGAGTCTTGAATTTCTATAAATTGCCAACCAGCTTGAGAAGCTATGTGCTGCATTTGCTTGTGAATATGAGCGCTATCGTCAATACAAGCAATGCGGCATTCTGGCTGGGATTGGTGAGACGTTTGGGATAGGTAGGGCTGTTGCTGAAATTGCTGGGAAATTTTAGCAGTTGTAGGAATGCTTGGGGATGCGATCGCACTGCTTAAATCAGAAACGGTCGTCAGTGCGATGACCCCTTGACGGAAGTAAGGAAGCAACGATTTGCCCAAGCGCCACAGTTGTTTGTTGGTTGCGATGGCCAAATCCCGTAAAGAACGCCGACCATCAATAGCTTTTTTCAAAACTTGATAGGTGGTGGCAGCGGTCATTTGTTGGAGTTTTTCCGGTTGCGCGATACGAGGAACTTCATGGGGGGAAATTTCCTGCAATCCCGCCGCTTGCCAATCCATCCATTCTTGATATGCATCGGGAAAAATTTGGCGCGGCCACAGCAACCCTGACATGAGGGTGGAGACCTTTTCCAAACCGCCATCTGGCGATGCTTGGTAAGAAAGGGTTTCTACCCATTCTTGCTGTAAAATATCGAAAAATACTTCGTGGCAGTTGCGCCGTACCATGGCTTGAATCGATTCTTGATTCAGCTGCCCTTGTTTGGCAATAATTCGGAAAAGCTCGTAGTTGGTGCAAATGGCGTTTTTTTGCTTGCTACGAAGGCTTTCGCTAGATTCTCCTGGAAGAACTTGAGGGCAGGTTTGCTGCCATACTCGGCGAAAGCGGCGATGGGGATAGCAGCTATCTGTTGCCCAAACCAAACGACCCAGGCAGAAAAACAAATTCCAGCTTCTATCCACGGCAGCAATATCCAGCCTTCCAGTAAATCCTTGTTGGGCATACTTTTCAAGTTGTTGGCTTAGGTAAGCAGTATTTGGTTCTGGAATATTCGTTGCTGTCATAATTCAAAAAAAGCTCCTAAATCAAGACAAATACTGGTATTGAGGGATTTGGGCGAGGGGAATTTTTGTTTAAACTTGCCAAATTCCAGAAAAAACAATAGAGAAACTGGTGCAAATTTTAGAATCCAGCCTAGTTGAGTTATTTTGTATAGAGTTTCTATACCTAGGTTACATGCTGGAGTTGATTCTTAGCCTTGTTGCAAGCATCATTGCAGTACTGAGTTACGATACTGGTTATGGTTCTACAATGAAAATAACCCGAGAAATAATGAGGGTCTACCATCATTTCTATTTTTTTATCGAATTGAGACTACGATTCCCAATTGTTACTTGTTTTTGGTTACCAAAAAGTTACAAAAACTACAACTGGATTATGCAGAATTCGCGATCGCCGGGTCGAACCAAGAGCAAGACTTTTCTTGGTGGTTGGTTAAAAATTGTTTGGTAAAAGACAAAGCTTCCAGGGAAGGACTAAACAAATATCCCTGCCAAACATCGCAATGATGCTGGCGTAAAAATTGTAACTGTTGTTCGTTTTCAATCCCCTCGCCAATGACTTCCAAATGGAGTTGATGGGCCAGCTGAATAATCGATTCCACAATAGTGGAAGTTTTAGAAACGGGGAGCAAATCTCTAACAAAGCCACGGTCAATTTTGAGGCATTGAAAGGGAAACTTTTTGAGATATAGCAACGAAGAACATCCCGTACCAAAATCATCTAAAGAAAGCCTTATCCCCAAATTACGCAATCCCTGCATAGTTGCCAAGGCTTTGGTAAAATCGTTGAGAAATAAAGTTTCTGTCAGCTCGATTTCTAAATAGCGCGGATCGAGTTGGGTTTGTACCAAAATTGATTCTACAATATCTACCAAATGCGGATTTTGAAAATCCTTGGCAGATAAATTCACAGCTAATTTCAAAAAATATCCTTCCAAATGCCAAGCACGAACTTGTTGGCAAGCCGTTTTTAAAACCCACTCGTCAATCGGCCAAATCCAACCTGTTTCTTCCGCAATGGGAATAAAATCTTTTGGCGGTATATACCCCCAGTGCGGATGTTGCCAGCGAACCAACGCTTCAACACCAACAATTTTTTCGGTTTTGATATTGACCTGGGGTTGGTAGTGAACCAAAAATTGGTTTTCTTTGAAAGCATGTTCCAAGCTCATTGACAACATAACTCAAGCCTCCAATTTTGTATTTGTTTGCTTGGGGATCTCGATAACAAACTCTGTTCCTGCTGCTGGCTGGGAAATACAATAGAGTCGACCTCCATGTTTTTTCGTTACGACTGAATAAGATATAGACAAGCCCAATCCGGTTCCTTTTCCCACAGGTTTGGTGGTAAAAAAAGGTTCAAAAATACGTTGAGTCATTGATTCGGGAATGCCCGGACCATTATCGCGAATCCGAATGGTAATACGAGCGTTTATGTCTTCAGTCGTGATGGAAATTTTGGGGGCAATGCTTGGTTTTTCTGCTTGTTTTTGTTCTTCAACGTAGGTCTCCAAAGCATCCACGGCATTGCTTAAAATGTTCATAAAAACTTGATTGAGCAATCCGGGATGGCATTCGATTTTATCGATCCGACCATAGTTTTTCACGATTTCAATGGGGGTAGAAATATTTTTTCCCTTGAGGCGATGTCGTAAAATTGCCAGGGTACTTTCCAAACCTTTGTGAATATCGACTATTTTCTTTTCGGCTTCGTCGAGGCGGGAAAAGTTACGCAGCGATCGCACGATTTCGCCGATGCGTCGCACCCCAGTTCTCATGCCATGAAGCAGTTGGGGAAAATCCTGCTTAATAAAATCCAGTTCGACCTCTTCAATATACTCTTGAATTTCTGCTGGTGTTTCCGGTAAATATTTTTCGTACAATTGCAGCAATTCAAACAGGCTGTTGGTATATTCAAGAGCGTATTCGATGTTACCAGAGATAAAATTAACTGGGTTGTTGATTTCGTGAGCAATGCCAGCTACCATAGACCCCAAGGCTGACATTTTTTCCGATTGTACAAGTTGTGTCTGTGCCTGTTGTAGTTTTTCTAACGTTTCTTGCAGTTGTTTGGCTTTTTGGCGTTCGGCAACTTGCGCCATGCGCAAGTCGGCTTCCATGCGTTTGCGATCGCTGATGTCGCGAACAATAACCAAAACTTTACCCGTTTCGTTACCATTGGGAACGAAACGAGCTTCGTACTGCCGCCAACTGCCGTTTACCGATAGGTTGTACTCGCCGTGTTGAATTTCACCGGTGTTCGAGGTTTGTTGGCAGTGGTATTCAAACCAATCGGCGAGGTCGGGAGAAAATACATCGGCAATCGTTTTGCCAAGAACGGCTTCCGGTTCTAAAGCATTGGGATCGTTTTCAGCGGGGAAATATTCTAGTAAGGTTCCTTGGCTATCCAGACAGAAAATTGCATCGGGAATGGCTTGTAGCAGGCGGTGTTTTTCGGTTTGCTCTTGGTAAAGGTGAAGTTGGCACTCGTTATTGTTGGCTTGCTTTTCGGTTTGAAACCCATCGCTGTTGATGGGAAAAATGAAACCATCTAGCCACAGCAATTTTCCTTGAGTATCGAAGGTTCCACAACCGATATCTGCAATCCATTGGTAATTTCCTTGGCAATTTTGTATCCGATAGGTTAGCTGGTAGGAACAGTTCTGTTGTAAGCTAGCTTGCAACTGCTGTTGGGTGGCGTCAAAATCATCGGGATGGATAATGCTTTCCCAATTTGGCATGCAATTGTACAAAAAGTGAGAAGCCGGATAGCCAGTGATGTTTTCAATTTTCCCATCTAGTGCCAGCATGACTCGTTGTTGGGAAAAACGACATCGATAAACCGAACCTGGCAAATGTTCGACAATCGACTCTAGGAGACGATTGTTGTTTTGCAGCGGTGCTTCTGGCGAGGGAGAATGGTGAATATGGGATTGCCATGACCGCTGTCGTAAAAGAGGTAGGAAGGTGACATGGCTGGAATTGTTTTTCTTTTGAGGCGAAATCATGGTTTTTCCTGCCACTAAATTTACAGTTGGTGTTCTATGTGGTTGTGGATGTTCTATG
>CAYZHY010000016.1:25613-44923 GCA_964477525.1 uncultured Geitlerinema sp.
TGTTCTATGTGGTTGTGGATGTTCTATGCGGTTGTGGAATTGCTGCGTTTGTTGGCTGCCGTACTCAAAAACCGAACCCTCGTACAAATATTATGGTTTTGTGAGGTTTGACTGGGAATATTTCAGAGCCTTAGATTTCTGGCAAACCTGTCCACTAGTTTCTGTTTACAAGACGAACGGCAACTATCTACCTGTGTAAGCTAAATTACATTTAGATATGCGATCGAATTTACACAAGGAATCAAAATAGTCGCAACCATTACAATTTTGCGGTCGCTCGATTGAGAAAATGCTGGTTTGAAACGATCTTAACTCCTACACCAAAGGACGGCAACAAAAGCTCGAATTGATTTTGCGGTCTTTACCTGGTTGTAGCAACGCTCAAGATTGAGTTTTTCCGTTGATGTTGTTCGTACCACCTCCACTAGTAGTTATATATGTTAGCTATGCTACAGGAGCTTTGAGGGCTAGAAAATTCTATTGAAAAAGCTTTTCCTTTGGTAGTCTGCCTCCATGCCAAGTTCTTTTATTAGTATTTCATGGTCTTTCCGGTTGAGAAACAGTTTTAAGATTTTTTCGGAAAAATGCCTAGTTGCTACCAAACGTGTTTTCTAGTGAGTACATATGCTGTTTTTCTAGCGAGTACATATGCTGTTTTTCTCTAGCATATTCCTCCTTATTGGCTACCGTCTGTAAATTTATTTACTTAACAGAATATTTTACAGAACCTTTAAATTCTTTCATGATTCATATGAAAAGCTTAACCATACAGATTCCAAATCCCCCTACAATCTCAGCTACGATGGTTTTTAGAAGGGAAAACATAAACGAGACCGATTTAAAGCTTACTAGGTAGTATATTGTCTGGATAGCACATATTCAGCGATCGCACGCATAGAGAATCTGTGGATTGGTCACAGAAAATGTGTGACTGTATACTAGGCAACATAACGATCGCGATCGTTGCTTCCCCACGCCAAAACCAGTGCGATCGCGTTCCTTAAGTAACTAGAGCAAGTTGCCCCAACTTCCCAGCGATCCCCCGATCGTACTTATTATTGAAGATTTCCAAGCTTAGCAATAGGTAGATATATCTATCTAAATGTTTGTTTCAAACTATCTTATGGTAAGCTTTTGCGATGGACAACCCTTAAGTAATATAAATTAACTTTACCTCCAAGCCTCATTTGGCGGGAAACCAGAGATAGGAAAAATAATTTCTCAGAAAAAAATTTTGCGTAACGTTCCATCAAAAGGTTGACCCCCTAGTTGGCTTTGCATAGCAAAAGGAAATCGTTACCGAGAATCTCTAGAATTTTCCCATCAAACGCGAACATCTAGGTGCAGGGTCCACCGTTGGTTGCCTTGGGAAACATTCAAAAATTCAACGAACCCCCTATAGCCAGGAAATCAAGAGAAAATTTAGGCAAAATCCTTCGCAAAATCCTTCACAAAACAGTACTATCAACACAGGACTGGTAAGTATTTTCTAAGGGGATATGGACATCAAGAAGCTTCTCGATACCCACATAAAATCCTCCCAAGTTTTGCTAACGCCTCTGGATATAGAGGAAAAGATTCCTCTTAGCGAACAGGCAGCAAAAACCGTCTTGAGAGGTCGGTGGCAAATCGAGCATATTCTAGACGGTCACGATACGCGCAAATTTATTGTTGTTGGTCCTTGTTCCATTCACGACCCGGAAGCGGCTTTGGACTACGCAAGGAAGCTCAAAGAATTAGCCGACCGGGTACGGGATAAAATTATGATTGTCATGCGGGTCTACTTTGAGAAACCGCGCACCACGGTAGGGTGGAAAGGTTTAATCAACGACCCCGACCTAGATGGTTCCTTCCATATTGAAAAAGGATTGCTAACGGCCCGCAAGCTACTTTTAGACATTGCAGAATTAGGATTGCCAGCCGGTACCGAAGCTTTAGATCCAATCACACCACAATATCTTTCCGAATTAGTGAGTTGGTCTGCTATTGGCGCTCGAACCATTGAATCGCAAACCCACCGGGAAATGGCCAGCGGTTTGTCCATGCCAGTGGGGCTAAAAAATGGCACCGACGGGAACATTCAAGTAGCGATTGACGCATTGCAGGCATCGCGAAATCCCCACCATTTCCTCGGACTGAACGGTATGGGGCAGGTTAGCGTATTTAAGACCGAAGGAAATCCCCACGGACATATCATTTTACGCGGTGGTGGTGGCAAGCCCAATTTTGATACCGACGTGATTCGTTGGCTAGAATCCAAACTAAAACAGTTGAATTTACCTCAAAAGATTGTCATCGATTGCAGTCACGGCAACTCCAACAAAGACCATCGCCGGCAACCGCAAATCCTCTCAGAAGTGGTAGATAGCATGGCCGCTGGCGATCGCGCGATTGTTGGTATGATGGTAGAATCCAACCTGTACGAAGGGAAGCAATCCATCCCAGAAAATCAAGAAGATCTAAAATATGGCGTTTCCATCACCGACCCCTGTCTTGGTTGGGAAGAAACAGAAGAAATGATTTTGCAAGCGTACCAGAAACTCAGCTAGAACTGTTGACGCTCTGGGTGCTAAAGCGACGGAGATTCGGGAATAAGCCAAATGGCTCTCACGGGCACAGTCAAGTCGCTCCTATGGATGGCCCGAAGGCTTCCCTGGACGTTTTCATTTACCTTGTATCTTTCGCCGCTTGCCCCGAACTTTGTCGAAGGGATGGAACCACTTTGCTATCGACATTTGGTGCGCCTGCGTCTGGGTACGTACGTTTGCCCTCACGGAATGTTAAGCCTATTGCACGGGTCTTAAAGGTAGGTCAACTATACCATCGCAACGGTGGCTTCAGCTGCACGAGTCGCTTTTCCGCCTCGTTTCTTTAGAGCGGGGTGGAAAAGCTCCCGACTATTCTCGTGTTAGGAACATAGGGATATGGGAGAGCGTTTCTCACCAGTTTGCGTTCGGTCATTCGGTCGCTGCCAGGGAAGCACTGGGGCTTGCTTGCCCCTACAATACTCCCATGGTCCCATTCCCAGTCGTTCCTAGATTGTTTTTTAGAAAAAACCTACGGGAAAATCTTAAAATTGAACCAAAATATAAGAAAATATAAAAACAGATATTAAGGAACGTATCTTTTTATACTAGGCTGTGTAGAGGGCAGTCAGCTTTCATCTGTAGGCTAGGGGGTAGTCACAGACAGGGAGAGCTGGCAAAATCAGCTTAGCTTCCAATATCGGGAAAACCACCGGTCTACGGCAACCACCCAAAGCAAACAGCTACTAAATATTAGAACAGCCTTCCCCCCTTGCTGTTGGTCTTGGCTGCTTGCTAGCGGCGGTATCGCCATGCCGTGGCCTTTTTAGAAAGGATGAGGTCAAAACAACCATGAGATATCGTGCAGTTATTGTTTCGTTCTTGGTACTCTGTTTAAGCTTCCTAACAGCTTGTGGAGACAGTGCCGACGTTAACCAAGGAAACTATACTTACGAAGATATTAAAGGAACTGGTCTTGCCAATACTTGTCCCACCTTGGCAGAAAATTCCAGAGGTTCCATCGAGTTAAAATCCGATGCCTCTTACAAGCTAAGGGATTTGTGCATTCAACCCCAACAATTTTACGTTAAGGAAGAATCAGCCAACCGGCGTAAAGAAGCAGAGTTCGTACCTGGAAAACTTCTAACTCAGAAAACGACATCATTAGCGCAAATCCAGGGCGATTTAAAAGCAGATGAAGACGGCAAACTACAATTTGTAGAAGAAGATGGTATTGATTTCCAACCCATCACCGTCTTGCTACCCGGTGGTGAAGAGGTAGCGATGCTGTTCAGTGTCAAAAACCTAGTAGCCAAAACCACCGAAGCTTTGCAAAGCATCAACACCTCTACAGATTTTGAAGGGCAATTTCAAGTACCTTCTTACCGCAGTCCTGACTATCAAGACCCCAGAGGACGTGGTGCTGCCAGCGGTTACGATTATACGGCTGGACTGGTGGCCTTGGATCCGGATGAAGAAGTAGAACGATTCAATGCCAAGCGAACTTCGATACGCAGTGGCAACATTTCCATGCAAGTATCGAATGTAGATCCCACTACCGGGGAAATGTCTGGCATTTTTGAAAGTATCCAACCTTCCAACACCGAGGAAGAAGGATACGAACCCAAAGATGTTAAAATTCGCGGTAAATTTTACGCTCGCGTAGAAGAGGCCTTTGAATCCTAAGATAGCAATACCTAGGATCTATTGATATGTCTCCAAGGGTGTAATGCTATCTACATCTCGGTAACAGCCATCAAACCAATCGGCGAAGGAACTCCGCAAACCAGTGGTTTTTCTTCGCCGGTTTTTTGAGATTCATTCCTCGTATATCTACGGGTATAAAAAAAATTAAACTTTGTAAGGGCAAAATTACGTAGAAACCCCATTCTCGACCAACCATTTACAGGCTAAATTAGAGATTGGGGATTGTTGGAGGGAAAAGATTGCTGCTAGGTAGTTACCAAAAGTGCTTTATTCTAATTCAAGACGGCAACGATATCAAGCTACCAACCAAATGGATAAATCGCGATCGCTGCCATGCTAAGACGCAGTAGATAAAACCAAAGTTTCCCAAACCTTCTCCCAGTCACTCCTGCCAGTATATCTATCCACAATCGCCTAGGAATTTCCCAAAACTGCGAGAAGCCAACGAAACCAAAAAAAGTGGGTGCATCGGCAAACAGAAAAAATAGCCATCTCATATTGTTACCATTTACAGGCAATTGCTCTACCAAGAAGGGTTTCCCATGACTACAAAAATGCAAAGTTGCTTCAAGGGAGAAAATTTAGAACTGCTGCGACAATACCAACACAGTCCTTCTACCGAACTGCGAAATCAAATCGTACAGCGCAATATTGGGCTGGTACGCAAGGAAGTGCATCACTGGATGCAGCAGTGTACCGAAACCTACGATGACCTTTTGCAAGTGGGTTGCCTGGGCTTAATTCGGGCAATCGAGCGTTTTGATGTCTCCAAAGGCAATGCGTTTAGTTCTTTTGCCATTCCCTACATTCGCGGCGAAATCCAACATTACTTGCGCGATCAAAGTTCTTCCGTACGCATTCCCCGTCAGTGGCTAAACCTGCAAAGAAAAGCCACCACAGTGCGACAAAAATTGCAGGAACAGTTGAATCGCTTCCCCACCGATACAGAAATTGCTGCGGAGTTGGGCGTATCCGTGAGCGAGTGGCAAGATGCTAAATTAGCCTGTCAAAACCGTTCGCCGTTGAGTCTGGATGCCCCCGTTACCGATGAAGAAGAGGAAAACACCTCTTTGGGGAGTTTGGTTCCCGATGGAAACTATCGCAGTTTTCAGCTAGCCCAAGAAGATAGAATTCGCCTACAACAATCGCTAGCCCATTTAGAAGACATGACCCGCAAAACGGTAGAATTTGTCTTTTTGTACGATTTAACCCAAAAAGAAGCGGCGGAGTGCTTGGGTGTTAGTGTGGTAACAGTATCCCGTCGTGTCAAAAAAGGGTTGGCATCCATGAAAAAATTCATGGGATTGACGGAACAACAGGAGGAAGACTGAACCAATTGCCAAGCAATCCCCCACCATGACCAAAGACATTATTCTTTGCCATACCACCGCTGATTTTGACGCTTTGGGCGCAGCGGTCGGTTTAACATGTTTGGTTCCGGGAGGCAAGGTGGTACTAACAGGGGGGTGCCATCCCGGCGTACGAGACTTTCTGGCCCTGCATCGAGATGAATATCCCCTCATCGAACGGCGGGCCGTTAATCTCAAACAAGTGCGCCATATTTGGGTGGTGGATACGCAACGGCGACATCGCTTGGGCAAAGCTGCCTCTTGGCTGGATTTACCAAATATTGAGATTACCCTCTACGACCACCACCAACAAAACCACAACGATTTGGGGGCTACCCACACCTATATAGAACCTGTGGGTGCAGCTACCACGTTGATAGCCGAACAGTTGCAAGCCAGTGGCTGTTCCCTAACGCCAGCAGAAGCCACAGTGATGGCACTGGGAATTCACGTGGATACGGGATCGCTGACGTTTGATGGTACCACTTCTAGAGATGCCAGGGCTTTGGCTTGGCTGCTAGAACAAGGAGCAAATATTGGTGCGATCGCGGATTACGTGGATCCAGGATTGTCGGGCAGATTGCAACAACTGCTCAAAATGGCCCTAGAGAAGCTACAAACCGAAACAGTCTACAGCTACGAAATTGCTTGGGTTCTGTTGGAAACCGACGATTACGTACCGGGGTTGTCCAGCCTCACATCGCGATTGCTGGAACTTACGGAAGTAGATGCTTTGCTTTTGGTCAACGTTTACGCTGCCAGCGATGATGGCGACAATCTGCGGACCACCTTCATTGCCCGGTCGCGCATTGAAGGAACCGATTTGAATCAGTTGCTCGGTGCTTGGGGAGGAGGCGGTCACAGCCAAGCTGCTTCGGTAACCATGCGCTGCCAGAACCCACAAGCCGCTACCGAAGAATTCCTACAACAGTTTAAAGACCAAATTCCACCGCCATTGGCAGCGCGAGATTTGATGTCTTCGCCAGTACGTACCATTCGACCCCACACCACCGTGCAACAAACCCAACGAATTTTGCTACGGTACGGACATTCCGGACTGTGCGTTGTCGATGACAGCGATCGCCTGTGCGGTGTCATTTCCCGCCGCGACATTGATTTGGCGCTGCACCACGGTTTCGGCCATGCCCCAGTCAAGGGCTACATGAGTACCCATCTCAAAACCATATCTCCAGATACTCCCCTGCCCGAAATTGAAAACTTGATGGTACGCTACGATGTAGGACGCTTGCCAGTGATGGAAGATGGAGAGCTTTTGGGGATCGTTACCCGTACCGACGTTTTGCGACAGCTGCACGGTAGCACCCAAATCACCACTGGTAGCCAAACAGATGCCGATCCTTCCCAGTCGGTTTGCCCGATGCCCACTACCATGCAAACCTATTTGCGCGATCGCTTGTCGCCGCAAGTTTGGGAATTGCTCTCCACAGCCGCTCAATTTGCTGCTGACAAGGGCTGGCATTTGTATGTGGTGGGAGGTGCGGTTCGCGATGTTTTGCTATTGCAATCGAAAGCAGAAACATCAACCGAGGATTTCTCCCAACGCCAGTTACCACAGATTACCGACATTGACCTAGTCGTTGATGGATTTCACCGGGCAGTAACGCCCAAAGCCGGGGTGGAACTGGCCAAAGCCTTGCAAAAAATGTATCCCCAAGCCCGATTGGACATTCACGGGCAATTTGAAACTGCTGCCCTGTTGTGGCATCAAGACCCGGTGATGGATTCGTTGTGGTTGGATATTGCCACTGCGCGTACGGAATTTTATCCCTATCCCGCTGCTAACCCGGAAGTGGAGTCAAGTTCCATCCGCCAAGACCTCTATCGCCGGGATTTTACTATCAATGCTTTGGCTGTCTGCTTGACACCACCTAGGTCGGGGCAGTTGATTGATTTCTTTGGTGGTTTGGAAGACTTGCAGGAAGGGAAAATCCGGGTTCTTCACCCCAACAGTTTCATTGAAGACCCGACGCGGATTTATCGGGCTGTACGTTTTGCAGTTCGTTTGGGCTTTGAACTGGAAGAACAAACCATCCGCTACGTTCGCTATGCCATCGACAGTGGTGTGTACGAACGTACCGTTATGCAAAATTCCCGCGCCCCGGCTTTGGAAACGCGCTTGAAAATGGAGCTGAAATATATTCTGCAAGCGCCTTACGGATCTTGGGCGTTGAAGGTGTTGGGCGATTTGGGGGCGCTGCGCTGTATCCATCCCCAGTTGGTATTGAGCGATCGCTTGTGGTATCAAATACGCTACCTGCAACGTTCGTGGCGTTACATTACCGGTCGGTCGCCAGGCATCGAACGGTCGTCCTCGGGCAAGGTCGAACTTTGGTTGCTGCTGTTGGAAGTATTGCTGTCGCAGCTAGAGAGTAAAGACCGGGTGGCGGTTGCGCGTAAGTTGCAGTTAAGCAGTCAAAGCACGCAACGCTTGTCTAATTTAGATAAAAACCAAAAAACCATTACGGAAAGCTTGCCCCAGTGCCAACGTCCCAGTGAAGTGGTGCGATCGCTTTCTTGCTTCGAGACGCAAACGCTACTGTTGGTGGCCGTCCAAAGTTCTCGTTGGATTCGCCGCCAAATTTGGCAATATTTGACCGATTGGTCGCAAGTAAAATCCTTACTCAACGGTCGCGATTTAAAAGAACTGGGATACAAACCGGGACCGATTTTCCGAGATATTTTAGAGGATGTGTTTGCAGCCACCGTCGATGGTGTGTTTGCTGATGCTGGCAATGAAGAAGAACAAAGGAAAGCCGCGATCGCTTTTGTTCGCCAACGATATCCCCAAGCGGAGAAATCGAAATAAGTGAAAAAAATTTATATCTCTGGTGGGGGAAGGCTTCGCACGCAAAAATTTTTTAGCGATCGAATCGATGGAACTGCCAAAAAATGCAACCACCAAAAATGCCACTAAAATAGATATAATACCAATACCCAAGTGGATTTTACTTACAATGGTCTATTTGTTGTTTCTGTTACACAGAAATTACTTACCCAACATACGTTATACCACTTCTAAAAAAAATGATTTTGTGAAATCCCCCAATTGCCCTGTTAGGGGGGTCGCAAAGTGCCCCTCCAAAAATACCAGATTATTTCTTGCATACTTTCAAGGAAATTATTATATTGTAAAAAAGGACTACGTAGGGGAAATTAGGGATGCCATCGATGGGAACAAATCAGCCTAACTAGTTTTAGACGTTTGCGATACCATCTGTTCTGGAAAATAGATATTTTTTATCTTAGCTAGCTATTGCAAGTCGTGTTTCTCCACCTACTTTCTGCAAAAAATTGGTCAATCAAGTCAACCGCCGCGATCGCGTTCCTATGTTTTTGCTTACCCAGCTAGTCAAGATCGTCGACTACCTGTATGGAAAACAGTTGGTCCAAACCACAAAACAACCAGACAATATGACCACAGTTCGTTATTTATAGCATGGTCGGCTTGTTTTTCGTAAAGAGGTATACATTTTATGCAAATTTGGTGGCAAAAAATTTTTCGGTTGTGGCAATATTATGTACGCAAACCACCTAACACAATGTTTTTAAGAAAGAAACGAATTTTACGCCAAAAAGAAGTGAGCAGGTACTGGAAAAAAGCACTCAAACTCAAATTGCGATCGCTGGGCAGAAGTCTCCCAACTGCTGCCAACAGTAATTTTCGTTTCCTCGTCACCAAACTTTTTTCCCGTTCCATGAAATGGAAGAAAACCCCCTGTTTTCCTTGGTTGAAAGCGATTGATAAGCAGCCCAACCAACACTGGCATACATTATGGCAAACTTGGTTTGCGGACAATAACGTATCTGTAGAAGATTTTCAGCATCCTTTATTCAATAACAATCCCGCATTTTTAGCAGCGATTGATAACTCGGGAAAAGTCCTAGCCATGAACGACACCATGTTGCAAAAACTAGGATATTCCCGCCAAGAGGTTATAGGGAGAGATTACTTATCTAACTTCGTGCCCGAACAAGACCGAGAAGCTTTAGCCAAGATTTTCCAAAAGTTAACCCAAGAACGAGAAACCACCTTAAATTGCAATCACCTTCTCACCAAAAACGGTCAAGAATTATTGGTTCAATGGCATGGGAAACCCATCTACGACCCCCAAAGCCAACAAATTCCGTACTTTTTTGGCATTGGTATTGATATTACCGAAAAAGAACGCGCTGAAGATGAAGTTCATCTTTTACAAAAAATTATCCGACAAGCCAGTACCAGCAATAACTGGTACGAAACGTTAGAAGTATCTTTACGGTTCATTTGTGAGTTTACCGGCTGGGATTTTGGCGAAGCTTGGTTGCCCGCTCGCAACGGTCAAAACCTAGAGTATGCCACCGCTTGGTACGGAGGCCATAAAAAAGCCTCTACCACACCACACGATGCTCAAATGTGGGAAAATCTAGCCAATTTTTATCGAGTCAGCTGCAAATTTTGCTTTTTGCCAGAGCAGGGATTGCCAGGTCGGGTCTGGTCCTCGCAACAACCAGAGTGGATTCGCAACGTATCCGCTGCTTCGCCGCAAGTATTTCACCGACAAGCGATCGCATCTCAATGCAATTTTAAAGCAAGTTTTGGCGTTCCCGTCCTAGAAAACGGTCAAGTTCTGGCAGTTTTGGTGTTTTTCACCGTTTTCGACCAACAGGAAGACCAACGACTGCTGAAACTCATTTCATCCGTAGCCTTGCAGTTGGGGGGAGTTTTCCAACGCCAGCAAGCAGAAGCCAACTACCGCCATATCTTTGAAAATGCTGTAGAAGGGATTTTTCAAACCACCATCGAGGGACGTTATATTTGCGCCAATCCTTCTCTAGCAGCTATTTACGGATATGATTCCCCAGAACAGTTAAAATCGGAGCTAACAGATATCAGCCAACAACTGTACGTCAATCCCCAACGCCGGCAAGAGTTTATGCATTTGCTGGAAATCAATAATGTGGTATCCGACTTTGAATCCCAAATTTACCGCCGCGACGGTAGTATTATTTGGATTTCTGAGTTTGCCCGGGGCGTACGGGATGCCACTGGGAAATTAATTTATTATGAAGGTTCGGTTATTGATATTACCCAACGCAAACGCAGCGAAGAACAACTGCGCTACCATGCCTGCCACGATTCTCTGACCGGATTGGTCAACAGCGATCGCTTTATGGAAAAACTCGACGAAGCTATAAAGGCTTTTCAAGCGGAAGAATCCCCAGGTTTGGCTGTTTTATTTTTAGATTTAGACCGTTTTAAATATGTTAACGATAGTTTGGGACATTATATAGGCGATCGCTTGCTGCAAGAACTCGCCCATCGACTGCGAGATTGCGTCGGGGAAAACGATACTTTAGCACGGTTTGGCGGTGACGAGTTTACGATTGTAGCGACAGAAATTTACGACCTGCGCCAAGCCATCGCGATCGCTATTTGCATTCAAGATACTTTAAACCATCCTTTTACAATTGAAGGGCACGAAGTATTTGCGCGAGCCAGTATTGGCATCACTTGTACCGTCGGCAAAACTTGTTCGCTGGGTTGCCAACCAGAAGACTTTCTGCGGGAAGCCGATACCGCCCTTTACTATGCCAAAAATAAGGGAAAAAACAAGTATGCGGTTTTTACCGAAACCATGCAGGTAGCAGCCATGAGACGCTTGCAACTAGAGAATGACTTGCGGCGGGCTTTGGCCAACGAAGAATTTCAACTATACTACCAACCCATTGTGGAATTAAATAGCAATCGCATTGTGGGATTTGAAGCGCTGCTACGCTGGCAAAATTTACAACAAGAATGGATTTCCCCAGCAGAGTTTGTCCCAGTTGCCGAAGAAATGGGACTCATCGAGTCTTTGGGAGAGTGGGTTTTGCACGAGGCTTGCCAACAATTATATCAATGGCAGCAGTACGATGCCTCTTTGACCATGAGCGTCAATTTATCAAGCAAGCAACTGGTGCCAGATGTGGTGGATTGTGTCGATGAAATTTTACACGCCACGGCCATTGCCGGCAAAAATTTGAAATTAGAAATCACCGAAACCGCGTTGATGGCTGATGTCGAACGGGCGATCGCGATTCTCAACGAACTCAAACAACGTCAAATTTCCTTGTCTATTGACGATTTTGGCACGGGATACTGTTCTTTAAACTACCTGCATCGCTTTCCCTTTGATGTGGTCAAAATCGATCGTTCCTTTGTTGCCGCCATTGACACCAATAGCCAGGATGCCAAAATTTTACCCGCTATTGTCAGTTTGACCCACAGTTTGCAGATGCAAGCGATTGCGGAGGGCATCGAATCGCGATCGCAGGTACGCCAACTGCAACAATTACAATGCCGCTACGGTCAGGGATATTTGTTCTACAAACCCATGCCCAGGGATGCCATTGAAAAACTGCTGGCTGCAAGGATAGCAAAAGACTCCTAATTTATAGACAATGGGGACATACATAATTGTCGTTTGCATAACGAGGTAAAAACGAACCATGCGCGTACTGGTTATGGGTGGAACCCGCTTCATCGGCGTTTATCTAACCCAAATTTTGGTCCAAGAAGGTCATGAAGTGGTTCTGTTCAACCGGGGCAACAAACCCTCTCCGGTAGAAGGTGTTCGAGAAATTCACGGCGATCGCAGCGATGCCAATGACCTCAAAGAAAAGCTAGCCTCCGAACGGTTTGATGCCATTTTCGACAACAACGGTCGCAAAATGGAAGATACCCAACCCCTCGCCGATTTATTTAACGGTCAAATTCAGCATTTTGTCTACGTCAGTTCTGCCGGGGTTTATCAAAAATCCGACCAAATGCCCCATAAAGAACAAGACCCGGTAGACCCCAACAGCCGCCACAAAGGCAAATTCGACACCGAATCGTACCTAGCCGAACAAAATATTCCCTTTACTGCCGTTCGACCGGTTTATATTTATGGTCCCAAAAATTACAATCCTGTAGAAAGCTGGTTTTTTGACCGCATCGTTCGCGATCGCCAAGTTCCCATCCCTGGAAACGGCATGCACATTACGCAACTAGGTCACGTTCGAGATTTGGCTAGGGCCATGGTTTGTGCTTTAGGCAATCCCAAAGCTGTGGGGCAAACTTACAACATTTCCGGCGATCGCTACGTTACGTTTGATGGGTTGGCGCGCGCTTGTGCGATCGCAGCGGGCAAATCACCCGATGACGTGAAAATTGTGCATTACGATCCCAAACAATTTGACTTTGGCAAACGCAAAGCCTTTCCTTTGCGCGTACAACATTTCTTTACCGATACTTACAAAGCCAAAAAGCAATTGGTTTGGGAACCGGAATTTGACCTAATTTCTGGCTTGCAAGACTCCTTTAAAAACGATTACCTTCCCCAAGAAAAACATAAAGCAGAAGTAGACTTTTCCATGGACGAGACAATTTTGCAAGCCGTGGGTTAGCTGGTTTGGGCTTTACCTGCCGATTTTCGCGGAAAAACATAGACAATTCCCGAGATTACCGTTAGCAAAACCGCGATCCAAAACATAACCAAACTTGGAAAACGCCAAGTTTCCGATAGGGGAGCAACCAAAAGGGCAACAGCAGCCACTTGTATGACTGTTTTGAGTTTGCCCAAAAGATTGGCTCCCCGAATTTCTACTTGGTTGACGCGCCAACCAGCAATGCCCAATTCCCGGGCTACAATCAAAAATACGCCCCAAGCGGGAATGCTTCCCAAACCCACCAAACAAAGCAACGGCGCGAAGATCAAGAGTTTGTCTACCAAAGGATCGAGAAATTTCCCCAAATCAGTGACTTCATTGCGACGACGCGCCAAATAACCATCTAGCCAATCTGTTGTTGCTGCCAGTAAGAAAATTCCCAAACTCCACCAACGTTGGATCGTTGTGGGGTCGGATAGCAGATATAAAAGAAAGGGAACGCCCAGAAGTCGGGAAAGGGTAATCCCAAGGGGTAAGTTCATGACTAGTGCGAGAACCCCCACTGTAAGACAAAGTTTTTAAAGCTTTCGTAGGCTGGAATGGTTGCCCTACTCGTCAAAATAAGAACACCAATCGCTCCAGCCACCAACGTATAGCTTGCTATTGCGAAGGCCAGCCGCTTCCATGGAAAGCAAATTGACGCAAGCGGTAACCCCAGAACCGCAATAAACAATAATTTCATCCGCCGAACGGATATCCTGCCAGCGTTTTTGTTGCTTTTCTACAGGTAGCATTTCCCCGTTGTCGTTGGTGACTTCTTTCCAGAAATAATTGAAAGAATTGGGGATCGTTCCAGCCACTGGGTCGATGGGTTCGATTTTGCCCAGATAGCGATCGCGCGATCGCGAATCCACCAGAATTTTATCCGGCGAATCTTGAACTTGGCGAACGTAATCGGCATCCACCAACATTTCTGGTTGCAACTGCCGAACAAAATTACCAGTATAGGGTTTTTGCGGAATTTCCGAACTGGTGGGATAGCCAGCCGCTTGCCAACCAGCAAACCCGCCATTTAAAACCGCAACTTGATAGTGACCCATATACCGCAGCAACCACCAAAGCCGCGAGGCAAAGGCAAATTTAGAATCGTCGTAGGCTACGACCATGGTTTGCCCAGAGGTAATGCCCATGGCAGTTAATTTTTGGGCGAGTTGGTCGGTATCGGGTAAGGGATGGCGACCGCCGTGTTTTTGTGGTTTGCTGGATAAATCTTGGTTTAAATCCAGATAAAATGCCCCCGAAATGTGTTCTTGTAGGTATTGCTGGTATCCCCATTGGGGATCGGCGAGGGAAAAACGGCAATCGACCACCACCGGTTTCGCTGAGGATGGGTCATTTGGTTTCCCGTAGAGTTGCTTGTCAAGCCATTCAGGAGAAACCACAAGATTTGGATAAATTTGCTTGTTTTTAAATCTTGGCAAAACAGTTGGAGAATGAATTCGACAAACGAGCTATTAAATATTCATTGATAGCATGAAATTGGTACCTAGTTCGCAGAAGGGGTCAGTTGAGACTCGGCAGCCAGCGTTGCTCGCAAACGCAACAATCCCAGAGTTTGGCCCAATTTTAACGGCAAAAGCGATACGCCTTCGAGCTTGGATTGGATCCAACCGTCGCCCCAATACCATTCGTGGAAACCGTCTACGCCGCCGCTGAGAATGACCCGCAGATAGTCGGAACGGGCACTTTCTACGTAGTGGGAGATAGAAATTGGACCCACCCAACTTTTGAAGGTCGCACCAGCTTCCAATCGTTGGGGCAATCCCGAGGTATCGATAACCCCGTTGTACCAACTTTGCAGCCGTTTTGGATCGAGCAAACACTCCGCGATCGCATCTTTTGACGCTTCCAGTTCAATGCGTAAATGGCTCTGTTGAAAAGTACCCAGCATAAAAACAAAATTCCTCGATTAGGCAGTATCACGTTAACAAAAAACGAACAAACGTTTTTGAACCATCCCCAACCAGCAGCATAGCAAAAGTATCTTGAAAATTCCCCCCTCTCCACTCGAATACATTTTCCTGCAAATCCTCTAGAGAATTAAAATAGAGGAAATTCTAATGTAAAGAAATGTTAGGGGCTTCATGGCAGACCAATTAATCCGAGCAACTGCAGCTGATGGAGGCATCCGAGCTGTTGGTACGATTACCACAAGTCTTACCGAGGAAGCTCGTCGCCGACACAATCTCTCCTACGTAGCCACTGCTGCTGTAGGTAGAAGTATGTCAGCGGGACTTTTGCTAGCCTCCAATATGAAACGTCCTTCCTCGCGGGTCAATATCCGTATTAAAGGCAACGGACCCCTGGGAGGAATTTTAGTTGATGCTGGTTTAGATGGAACGGTGCGGGGATATGCCGACAATCCCCAAGTAGAACTCCCTCCCAAAAGCAATGGCAAACTCGACGTTGGCGGAGCTGTCGGTCAAGACGGTTACCTGTACGTGGTGCGGGATATGGGGTACGGTTATCCCTACTCCAGTACTGTCAATTTGGTTTCTGGAGAAATTGGTGAAGATATTAGCAACTACCTAGTCACTTCCGAACAAACCCCTTCGGCATTGGTGTTGGGAGTTTTTGTAGATGCCAGCGGCGTACAAGCTGCCGGTGGTATGTTGCTGCAAGTTCTGCCCAAAGCTGCTACCGATGAAGAGTTGGTGCAAACTTTAGAATCTCGAGTCAGCCAATTCAATGGTTTTACGCCGTTGATGCGTTCTGGTAAGGGGTTGCCAGAAATTTTTGAAGAAGTTCTGTCTGGTATGGGGCTGCAAATCTTTCCTGAAGTACAAATGGTACAATTTCACTGTGGCTGTACGTTCGATCGTTTTCTTAATAGTTTGAAACTATTGGGAGAAGCAGAACTTCAAGATATGATTGAAGTAGATAAGGGAGCCGAAGCTACTTGCCATTTTTGTGGCAGCGTCTACCACGCTAGCCAACAAGATTTGCAAAACGTTATGGAGAAATTAAAGCAAGAAAAAAGCGATCGCCAATCCTCAGGTTCTTAAAACCGTACCGAAGGTGAATAAAATTTCGGTAGGTAGAGGATTTGTTGGCACCATCTCACCAGTTTGTCCCAGACAACCATAGCCCTATCATAACCTTGATTGTAGGGGCGAACATCCTTCGCCCCTAGGCCCCATCAAAAAATTTTAAATCTTGTATTCCAGATACATTGATAAGGAGCGAGAAGCAGTAAGGTAGGGAAAACAGCAAAAGCTAGAGGATTGACGTATGTGTTGCAACCCATAACAATAACAAAAAAGATCTACCCCATGTTTTGTCAGAGTCGTCCGATAGCTCGTGTTTGGCTATGGCAACCTGGTGAAAGCAACATCCCCACGGCTACATTTCTACATCAAAACCATCCAACCGAGAAATCATGGACTGTTCTTTCCCTGGCAAATCAATAAATTTTCAAGAACTTGGGTACTGTCGCATCCCTAAAGCCAATGTCAAACTTCGCAACATCAGATACCCCACCCATAGGTAGAAGAAAAAAACAAAGGAAGAAACGCAATGGCATTTTTGGCTGGCAGTTTGTACTTGTAGTAACCGCCCTACTTTTTGGCGGTGTGGGTTTCTTTTCTATGTCGATGCTGTTGAAGCTGCCTTCCGAAAAGGATTGTTCCAATGTATTTTGGCCAGCAGCTTCAGCTTCCATGCGTTTGTATTGCGCTCAAGTAGAAGCAGATAAAGAAACGGTTTCTGGATATTTACAAGCCATTAAGATGGTACGGGAACTCGATTCCGACCATCCCATGCGTAAGGAAATCAATCGCCACCTGAAAAATTGGTATCTGGGAATTTTGGCGTTGGCAGAGCAATCTTTTCAAAAAGGCAAGCTTAAAGAAGCGATCGCGACAGCACGTCGAATTCCACTCGACCAATTTCAACCGGCTGATGGCGAACTTCAGCAAATGGTACGCGATCGCATTGACAAATGGCAATCTAGCTGGAACAAAGCCGAAAAAATTTACAAGCAAACCCAAGCTCATTTGAGTCGCGAACAGTGGCAGGAAGCGTTTCAAGAATCCCTGGGCTTGCTGTCGGTCGACAATCAATATTGGAAAAAAACCAAATACAAAGAACTCGAACAAAAAATTCAGGCTGCCCGCAAAGACGGAAAACGCTTGTCTCAAGCTCGTAAAATGGCCAAAGGCGGTTCTGTATCCAAGTTGGTATCTGCCATTCGCCTGTTGGAGAAAATTGGCGAGGATAGTGCCGTTCACGAAGAGGCCAAAAGCGAAATTCAAGAAATTGGGCACCAACTTTTGGATATTGCCGAAGCAGAACTGGAAAATCGAAACCTATCAGAAGCTCTGAGCGTTGCCCGCAAGATTCCCCCAAGTGCCGATTTGGAAGCTAGAGTAGAAGACTTTACGACCCTGGCCAAAGCTCGGTCTTCGGCTTGGCAGCAAAGCGTGGTTCGTTTGGAAGATGCGATCGCGCAAGCTCAAAAAATTGGCATCGAACGCCCCATGTACAGCGAAGCCCAACGGTTGATTCGTCGTTGGCGTTTAAATATTGACGATCTGCTGGTGTTAGAACGTGCCGAACAACTTGCCCAGGGCAACAACATTAGCAATTGGCAAGCAGCCATTTCCCAAGCTAGCGAAATTCCCCCGGGAAATCCCCTTTGGGAAAAAGCCCAAGAACGCATTGACCAATGGCGGGCAAACATCCAACGCAAGCAAGACCGGCCGATTTTGCAAAAAGCCAATGAATACGCCCAAGCTGGAGATATTGATTCTTTGCAAAAAGCCATTCGCCAGGCGAACTTGATTTCGCCCAATCGCGCTTTGTACGATGAAGCCCAAGCCAAAGTTGAGCGATGGCAAGTTCAAGTGGAACGTTTGGAGGACCGACCTTACATTGAAGAAGCCAAACGCTATGCCAACCAAGGCGATTTAGAAAATGCTATCGATATTGCCAAGCAAGTGCAACCGGGGCGTGTCTTGTACTCGCGAGCGCAATCTTTGATTAATGGTTGGCGGCAAGAAATTCAAGACCGACAAAACTTACAAGAAGCTTACGAATTGGCACGTCGTTCCAGCCCCGATGCTCTCCTGAAAGCGATCGAACGAGCCAACCGCGTCTCCAATAGTAGCCCGTGGCGTTCTCAAGCGGAAACTGCGATCGCTCAGTGGAGTCGTCAAGTATTGGGGATGGCACAAGACCTATCGGAATACGATATCCGCAATGCCATCGATCTAGCCGAACGCATTCCCGGCTATACGCCAGCCCATCAAAAAGCCCAGGAAAACATCGAGCGTTGGCAGAATTTGCTTAATCCTCCCGAACCTGACGAATCAGAATTGCTACCTTCTTCCAATTCCATCGATTCGCCGCTACCTGCAAATACAAACGATTGATTGCCAACTCAATTCCCCAGTTAGGCAACTTCTAGTCTACAATAAGTCGATCGGGGCTGATGGGGCAGCGAGGAACGGCTTGTGGTAGGCGCTATTTCTCTGCAAAGCGCTTTCCTTTTCGTTTTCAAACCTATTTTCCCAATATTAAGATTATCTTACAAGAGTACGAAAAAACCAGAAATCGAACAAGCCCTACGTCAAAAAAAAGCGAATATTGGTTTTGTGCAATCTCCTTCTCGCAAAGATTTAGAAACGTTTGAACTGCTACGAGACGAATATATAGTTTTGCTGCCGCCCCATGCCCCCTGGGAAAACAAACAGCTTACTTGGCAGGAACTGGAACCTATCCACTGATTATTTCTACCACCAAATGCTGTGCCACCGTCTTTCGACCTTACCTGCGGCGTTCGGAAGTTCCTCTAAAAATTGCCTACGAAATTCGCGAAGATTCTACAATTTTAAGCATGGTGTCTCAGGGACTGGGGGCAGCAATTTTACCTCGTTTGGCTGCCGAACCCATTCCGGCAGGAATTAAAATGTGTTTTTTGCCGGTTCCCCTACAAAGGGTGGTGGAAGTAGCAACTTTACAGAAAAGGGAGCAAAGCCCACGTCTTTTAAGCGTGGGATGTAGCGTCGGAGCTTTTAAGTTCCGTGTTAAATAGTATCAGAAAGTGCGATAAACACCATGTACGTTATCGAAGCCAAACTATACGGACGAGGCGAACAGTTTCGAGTTATCGACGAGATGATTCGGACGGCTCAGTTTGTCCGCAACAAATCACTTCGGTACTGGATGGATAATCGAGGCGTAGGCAAGAAAGAGTTGATGCGCTACAACACCCAACTCAGGCACGAGTTTGAGTGGTGTGCGTCCCTCAACTCAATGG
>CAYZHY010000017.1:0-28530 GCA_964477525.1 uncultured Geitlerinema sp.
TGAGAAGTCGACCTAACGGTAGAGTCCTCAACAGGGAAGGATGTCCGAACAAGCTAATGTCTTAGGTAATGCTGAGAATCTGCTTACCTCGGACGGTGAAATGGGTAAGCTTTCAGATAAATAGCCCTGTAAATGACAAATGGTGAGGGTCGTATGCGAAGTCATTGACCTCAAAGGGGCAAAAACTCAGGAGGTAAGGAACTACCAGAAAACTCCCCATCAATCCTACCTTAACCACAGGACCCGTTCCCAAAAGCCGGATGACGGGTAACTTTCAACTCCGGTATAACAGGAGAGACGTCCGGAAATAGGCTTCGTATACTCTACTAAGGTTTCTGAAATTGAATCCGATGGTTAACCATCGTTAAACCATCACCACGTACGATTACACCGGAAACCCAGTACGAATTTTCTACGACACTTGCACGTCCAACCTTATACAATCCTCCGGCCGAGAGCAATTCTAAATCGAAGTTTGTGGGTTGTAGGTATTTATCGGCTAGTACTGATTCGTCAAATGCTGCCCCAGCTAGTTTTTCGTCTCCCAAAGGTTTTTGAACAATGACATCAAAATGGTAAGAACGACCAACAGGTGATGAATCGGGAACGTTAACCGTTACTTTTGGCGGATTTTCCCCAGATTGCAAATGGGTTTTTTCCGATAATATTTCTTGATGGGTGATTTTTCCATCTTGGTAAACTTGGCGGGAAACCACGGTGGCATCCAACTGGATGGTGCGATTTTCTTTTTGGTTAACGCCGGTGAGATGGGTTCTAGTGGTGGCAACCAATCCTTGCTCGCTTTCTTCCCAGGAGGTGAGTTCGGTTTCGTAGTTTAAGTTTGAGTATTGCTGCCACAGCTGGTTGAGTTTATTTTGAAATTGAGCGCGATCGAATCCATCTTCATGGCTAAAATCGCTGCTGTAATATTGCATGAGTGCGTCTAAATTGCCCTCATTGGCAGCAGTTTCAACTTCCTGAATGAGTTCTTTTAATCGATTTGGCGCTTGTTCTGGTGGTGCTGCTTTCACTGGTAAAGAAATAGTAGCTAAAGCAGTGAAGGCACCTACTGTCAATCCCACCCGGGAAGACTGGCGGAACAATTGGGAAACTCGGGAAACAGAATTTTGGAAAATGGTTTGTAGGACGTGCATCATGGATAATTTAAGAATCATATGTAAACGAGTAGAGTGACTGGAAAGTTCGGGATGGGAAATCCTGGTAGGTTGTTTTTGCCCCATCTTTGGATGTTTGGTTCGCGAAACGCACCCAATTCCTATAAAATTGCTATTACTAGGAGAACAACCACAACTGGTGAAAACTCCCCCCAGACAAAAACCACTAAGTCAATATCAGCGATTGGACCTTTCGATGACACAAACGACTCGCTTGCTAATTGCGGCTAGCGGTACGGGAGGACATCTATTTCCTGCCCTAGCGGTAGCCAAACAACTTCAAAACTATCATATCGAATGGTTGGGCGTTCGCGATCGCTTAGAAACCAAACTAATCGCTCCCCACTATCCGTTGCATACCATCAATGTGACCGGATTTCAAGGCGGTTCAAAATTGGCAGCCGTTGGTACGTTTGCTCGGTTCGTGTCAGCCATTGGCACCTGTCGCCGACTATTGAGAAAAGGGGGATTTCAAGGAGTATTCACCACCGGAGGCTATATCGCCGCCCCTACCATTATCGCTGCCCGGTCTATAGGGATACCAGCTATTTTACACGAATCCAACGCTTTGCCCGGAAAAGTAACCCGTTGGCTCAGCCCTTGGTGCAGCGTGGTAGGTTTGGGATTTGATACGGCGGCGCAGTATATTCCCCGCGCCAAAACCACGTTGGTGGGAACGCCAGTACGCCCGGAATTTAGCGTTTCCCAACCTTTAGAATTAGATATTCCCGACGATGTTCCCCTGATTGTGGTGATGGGGGGTTCCCAAGGTGCGGTGTCGGTCAACGAACTGGTGCGTCAGTGCGCCCCAGCCTGGTTTCAAGCGGGTGCTTGGATCGTGCATTTAACCGGCAACAACGATACCAAAGCCGATAGCTTGCAGCATCCTCAATATATATCCATGCCTTTTTACGATGACATGGCTGCCTTGTTACAGCGTGCCGATTTAGCCATTAGCCGCGCTGGTGCCGGTACTTTGGCGGAATTAGCGATCGCGCGTACGCCATCTATTTTAATTCCCTATCCCTACGCTGCGGAAGACCACCAAGCCTACAATGCCGCTATCTTCGCCGGCGTGGGGGCAGCGATTGTGCTGCGCCAGGGAGAACTAACAGCTCAAACCATGCAAGGCAAAGTGTTGGAACTGTTGCAGGTGCCAGAGCGTTTGCAAACCATGACAGATAACATAACCAAACTATCGGTTTCTGACAGTGGCGAACAGATGGCGTGCCTAATACGGGAAACGTTGGAAAAGCAATAGCAATGCCCTATTTCGATACCTCGTTCATTTCAATAATTCGTTCTTGGGCATCTTTCACCAGAAAATTTAAGGGTTCGTCGGAGCGAATCTTATATTTCACCCCGCGCAATTGTACTTCCATTAAGATTTTTTCCAAACACTCGCGATCGAAACACACGTGGCGGTGGCGGTTCTTTTTCCCAAAATTGGCACCGGAAATCACGTGGAGTTGCGTATTTTTTTTCAACTGGTACCAAAGACCGTCGGGGGTATCGAGATTGCGGGTACTGGCACCACCAAAATCTGTTGCCGATAGATAGAGCGGATCGACACCAGCAGCACCTACGGTTTGTTCGTAGTTGTAGTAATAGTGTAAAGGCACGTCTGCCGGGGGTAGTTCCAGCATGTTCTCGTAAAACTGGCGGGCAGTTTCCAAATCCGATACCATAACAGTATGAACTTTAGGGGCACTGGTTAAAAACATCCACATGGCACCGGCATAGGCAACCAGCAACATGACCATTATGCCCTGGGTAGAAAACAGGCTATCGAGGGGCAAACCGGAGAAAAATCCCGCCAACAGCGGTTCAAATTCGTTTGCCGTCAAGGAAAAACCATCGAAAGCCGAAAATGCGTGCAATCCTAAAACCATGTACGTTATCCCTAACCGAACTTACGGCTAAACAGAAATTATAAAGAGAACGAGCAGCAACCACAAGATTATTCTGCAAGCTATTACGAATTTCGTCTGGATTTTCCGGTAGGATCGCCCTTTTTGAGAGAATTAGCAAGCGATCGAGGTCCATCCATGCCATAGAAAACAGTTCTTTGCAGATAATCATGGGTTGTCTTTTCCCTATTCTATCCTTTCTAACAGTTTTCCTAGCTTCTGGCACGCTCTGCACCAACTGCTTGGTTTGTGGCTTTCCACCAAATCCTTTCCATTCGGGAAATCCGATCGGTTATCCGCACTGACCAGACCCGAAAAAAACACTTCAGAACTTCTTGTCGTTTTCTTCCCCCCTCTTTCTCTGGAAAATGTAGTTTTCCCATGTTGGATTTGTTATGACCTGCGAGATCCTATATCTCACACCAAGCGATCGCGGCTAGAACATTTCCATAGCAATTGAAAACGCTTTGGCAAGACATACTTCCCAGGTGCTTGTTTATCAAAGAATTTCCAGTTAATTGTTCGTCTCCCATTTATATACCATTTCCTGAATAGTCTGCAATAAATAACAGGGGCATTTGTTAGGTACGCTCGCGCGTTGCGCCCCTACCAGGGAAATCGGGAAATCCCAAAAAATCATTTTTTTTCAGAAATGGTATAAAACATGCCCTCAAATCAAGCAAAAACGGTTTTTGTAGGGGCATGCTTATTTACTCGAATGAGAGTTATTCGGTTGTTTCAGTTTTTCGTACAAAGATTTGTACGGATTCTTTTTTGTTTTCTTGAACTTTAGACTGAGACCAATCTTGCTCGTAAGAAACCTCTTCAATCCTTTTCGTTGTTTCTAAAGATTCTTCAGCACTTTGAGAAGAAAAATACACAATTTTGCAAGGTTGAAATTCTTTAAACGGCGACCTTTGCGATAAAAACTCTGATTCGTTTTGAACATTCACATGCCTGATAATCTTAGAACTTTGGTTGGCATTTATTAACACCCAAAAAGGATACTCAAACGAGGTATTTTTAAAATCCAAACCTACCTGTTGGCAAGCAGAAGAGCGAACAATATCGGCAGAGTCCATATAAAGTTCCATGCGATCCGTTTGCGTTCTAAAATACTGTTCGGCTCTCGACACCTCAAAAATACTATTTTCTCCCCATATTGGTCTGACCGAATTGTGAACGATCCAGGGAGAGGAAAAGGCAATCAATAAAATGGCGGCAATATTGGCAACTCTTCGGTTCAAGGATTGCGATAAGACCGAACCCACGAACCCAGCATAGAGTATAAATATCGGCAAATGCAGCCGACATCGCGGCAAAGACCAGGTTAAAAGCGCGCAAAACAGTAAGAAACACCCGGTAACGACAAGTGCATATGCGAACAGTAGGGGACGTTTTGGCAATCGAAAATTAATCGCCATTAATCCCAAAGCTAAAAATATTATAATTAAATGAACGGGATTGCCAGCGGTATCTTCATTAAAGGAAATACCAGGAACAAAGAAATTGGAATAGCTAGAACTCATTAAAGCAGGGTTGTTAATATCTACCCCCAAAACATTATGAATAATCCGAATAACTTTTTCCGCCATACCTGTCATGGGGGTAATGAAGCCATCGAGCTGCAAATATCGAATAAAATCTGCATGCAAGGCCAGTTGTTTGAGAACGTTAGAAATTAAAAATTTCGGACCAAAGGTATCGATCGTTTCTTCTCCAGGAACGCCTAGAGGAGAACCAAATACTAAAAAGTTGCGAAAATAGTGTCCGAAATTTAGTAGGATAGCGATCGCCGATACAGAAACAAGGGGTTGCCAAACCTTCAATCGGTAGCGATTGATTCCCCACAACGCCAACCAAAGACAAAAGGGAAAAGCATAAATATAGGCCGTTCCTTTGGTTAAAATTGCCAGCCCCAAACTAGCTCCCAATCTAGCTATATTGAGAGAATGGGCCCCCTGACGCAAAGTTAGGAGTGTAAAATAAGCCAGGCAGACCATCCAGAAAGCAACAACAAGGTCGTTATTTGTGCTCGATCCCTGCAAAATTCCCATGGGAATGGTGGCACAAAAAACAGCTGAAAGAATCTGTCCTTGCCAATTGGCACCGAGTTCTTTGGCAATTAAAGAAACTCCCAGGATGGAGCCTAGCATAGCGAACCATTGGATCGAAGCAGCCAAGCGATCGCTTTGGGTTAATATCTGAAAATGAGCGATCGCAAATTCCGACCAAGGGTTTTGATATAGCTGGAATATTTCATGAGTCGGATAGTGAGCAATGCTGTTATTTTGAATCCAATGGACCACCCGAGGTAAATGATACTCCATGGAGTCAGAATGATTGGGTGCAGCGACAAACGCAACGGTGCCAATCCCCAAAACTGTTAAAAGAATCCCGAGAATTTGAAGGTTGCAAGTAACAGATAGCTGCTGTCGAACGGACTGGGAAATTTTTCTGGGAAGTTCAAAAGGATTGTATTTAGCCTGAGAACGTCCTCGAATGTAGAGCGCAATTAAGAAAACATCGACCAACAGCCATAAAAACGCTAAAGCACCAAACCCAAACCCCTTAACAATACTGAGAACCTCAGTAATTATGGTTAGGAAAACGCCCCAAACCAAGCAAGCATCCAGCAAGGATTTCCGCCCATCCATTTGCACTTGTTTGATGACCAAAAAGATGAGCGCCAAAGCTGCAATGGGAAGCAAACTAAATAGAAGGAAAAACATAGTTACAAAAATCGTTAGGCTCGATTGAATTCAAACAGCAGTCAATGGGGTATCCAAAAATTAACCAAATACTTTTTGACGGCGCATCCATCGGAAAATCAAATAGGCAACTACCATAGCCACCAACAAACCAAAAAGTTTTTTGATTTTTCCACTATGGATATCGAGCAACAAACCAGTTTTCGCTAGAAGCCCGGGTTTGCCAATCGTTTCTACAGTTTTTCTTTCAATAGGCAACACTTCCCAAGTGTCGCCGCCGTCGGTAGAGCGATAAATTTCCGTACGAGCCGATCCAAAACCAAAAATGGTATTGTCTTGGGCATAGTTGGGAGAAAATTGCAAAGCTTTGCCAGCTGAAGGAACGTTGTTCAAACGCGCAAATGTTAGCTTGCCCTTGTCAATTTTGCGAAAGCTGCTGCCGCTATCGGTACTTTTGAACAAGCCTTTCCCGCGTATGCTGGCCATGACAGTTCCATCTTGACCGTAGTTGGGAGAAACTGCGATCGCTTCTACATAGGCATTTTTTCCGTAATCCGAACCAGTAATAGCCGTCCAACTTTGACCGCCATCGGTGGTGCGATACAGACCCTTTCGCGAACCCACCCAGAGGGTGCTATCTTGCGGAAATTCAGGAGAAATAGCTAACAGCAAGCCACCAGCGTTTTCTAAAGGCGTGTCTGCGGTTAAAAGTTCCCAATTTTGACCGGCATCTTCACTTTTGTATATTCCCTGTTCTCCCGTCGAAAATAGCGTTCGATCTTCGGCAAAGTTGGGAGACAAAACCGTGGAAGGGGAATCGTTGCCTGATTGCGGTGCTGTTTCCGCCAACAATTCAAAAGACTCGCCGCCATTGGTAGAGCGAAAAACCAATCCTGCTTGGTTTGTACTGAAAACGGTTCCATCTTGCTCGAATGTGGGGGAAAAGGCTAAACTAACCCCCCGTACCGATTTTTCCAACTGTTCTAAGGACCAGTTCTTGCCGCCGTTGGTAGAGCGAATAATCTTGGTATACAGGATAGAAGCAAGGAGGGTTTCATCCTGGTTGTAGGTTGGCGATACCTCGATGTCGAAGAAGCGACGGGGGTCTTGATCTTCGGGGTCGAGCGGTTGGAACTTACGCGTAAACAAAGGCAAGTAAAGGTTTTCATTGATGGCTTGCCAAGTGTCGCCACCATCGTGGCTAATATAAACTTCGCCTACATATGTGGCTACGGCAATTGTTTTATCTTCTGTATATGTGGGAGAAACAGCCATATCAATGACCGTTCCCAGAGATAGGGTTTCCAACTGTTGCCATTGCTGACCGCCATTTTTACTTTGAAAAAGTCCATCAAAGCCGCCTAGAAACACGATGCCGTCTTGGGAGAAATTGTTAGAAAGCTCCAAATCGGAAAAATGGGGCTTTTCCATCTCCTCGGCTTGCTGGTCTTGTTCCAGTCCTTTATCAAGATTGACCCAAGTTTGTTCGTCCGTTTGCCACTGCCAGTATCCTTGGTCCCACGTAGAAGCTAACAAAGTTCCGTCTGCTAGCAACTGTACGTCTTGTACGCGCTTATCCGAAAGTCCTTCATTCATGGGAGAAAAGGATTGTCCGCCATCGGTGGTGCGATAAACCCCTGCTTCTCCAGTGGCGACGACGAAGGTTTGAGTGTTGGCAAAGTCATCTGCGATCGCAATTTGATTGACCGAACCCACATCGGAGAGGGTGGTTAGTTGGGTCCAGCTTTCTCCCCGATCTTCAGAACGCCAGATTTGACCGTTTTCGTCTCCTAAAAAAGCTGAGTTGGAACCGTCAGATGCGATCGCTATTGCCGTGGCTGGCAAGTCTTCGCGAACCAGTTCCCAACCTTCGCCACCATTTTCGCTTCTGTAGAGTTGGCCGGTTTTGGTTTGAGCAAATACCAAATTGGCATCGGCTGGAGAAGAGACCACCCAGGCAATTTCGCGATCGTCCATACCGGTATTCACAGAACGCCAGGCGTCTCCCCCATTGCTAGAGCGATAAACTCCGTCACCAGCTGCTGCCGTGTAGAGAACGCGATCGTTGGCGGCGGAGGCGGTTAAACTATTTAAGTTGTTATGGTTGTCAAGACCGTTGGACAAGCGTTGCCACGTCTCGCCGCCGTCTTGAGAACGGAAAAGGCTGTGGCGAACCAAAATATAAACGGTTTGGTCTTGGCTGTAAGTGGGAGAAACCACTACCTGGGAAACAACATCATGGGGACGGTGAGCGTAGGCAGCCTCTCCACCTGCTATCCAAGTGACTAGAAGTGCTGCTAGAGAAAAACTCAGTGTAAGTCCCCACCGAAATGCGTGTAGGAAAAACTGTTGCTGCATAGAACTAACGCAAATATGCCAAACTGAAGGTGATTATGCCTCAATATCAACACAAGCAAAAACGAATGTCAACAAAACGAGCGGTTTTTGTTTTAAGATTCTTAACGAAGATCGTTTTCTAGGGGAACATACGTAAATTTGCTGCCACCAACATAGCAACAATTAGATATTTGTACAGCTTGCAACTCCATTTTTCCTTGCGGTTGCGATGAAGGCTGAAACCATACAACGGTTTGATTTGGTTACAAAAAATCCGTTTTATAAATCCCACAATTTTTTAGCAAAATATTCTTTTTATTTAGGATTTAAACAAATAAAATTGTGGTCTTATTTATATAGAAGTTTGCGAATCCACATGAAAAAAATTTATGGTGAAAAAAGCCCAAATTGGCTCCAATTGCGTTTTAAGGCTCATCCCATTGTTGTAAATTCCGGCAAAATATAGAAATCTATTAAGGCGAAATTAGGAAAATACCAGACTATAACGATCTGGAAAAATTATTTTATTGGGATAATGAACGATATGGTTGTAGGAGCGATCGCGAATTGCTTCTACAGTTCATATTTATATACCGACTTTGAGGAACTTTCAGAACCCTAGAAATATTTTTAGGGTCGAGAATGAAACAGCTCTAGGTTAGGAAGGGGTGGGAACCAAGCTCACCGAGGAGAAAGAGTGGGTACAGTGCTGAATTTTCCCGCTCCCAGCGAGATCCACTACTTTCAAACAGGAAAGCGTCAAGTACTATTGGTTCGTTCGCAAGTCCTTAAGAATGTCTGCCAAGCGAACAAACCTTGCTTGCAGCTCCCTCTAACTCCCTGCCTTGTTAGCCTTAAGATTGGTTTTCATGCAGGAAATCACCTTATCAAGCTTTACTGGTTTGCTCATAAAGTCATTAGCACCTACCATACGAGCGCGAACCCGATCCACCATACCGTCTCTGCCGGTCAGAATGACCACAGGTATGTTTTTGAGAGCTTCCACCCGTCGAATTTGCGAGCAAACTTCATATCCGTTGGCAACTGGCATGACCAAATCCAGGAAAATTAAGTCAGGTTTGTTTTCCAACAGGCTAGGCAAAGCTTGTACGGAATCTTGAATCCCCATAAAACGACCCCCTGCTTTGGTAACAATTTGCTCCATCTGTTTGAGAATATCGGGGGTATCATCAATACAAGCAATCAGCGGTTTGGGTTTGGCTTTTTGGCTGGCTTTGGGTTTAAGGGGAGTCGTAGCACTGGGTAAATCGGCTACCTCCGTGACTTTAATAATACCTTTTTGAATCAAGGGCAGCAGAGATTTCCCCAAACGCCACAACTCTTTCTGAGTGGCTACGGCTAAGTCTCGAAAAGAGCGTTGACCGTCGATTGCTTTCACCAATACTTGATAGGTGGTAGGTGGCGTTGCTTGCTGCAACTTCTCTGCTTGCACGATAACGGGAGCGCTATCGGGACAAATAGAGTTCAATCCAGCACTCTGCCAAGCTTGTTGCATCTTTTCGCTGGCAGGAAGTACTTGCTTGGGTAAAATCAATCCCGACATCAGGGTCGCTACTTTATCGAGAGCTCCTTCCGACGAAGGTTTATAGATAACGGCTTGGGAAGCTTCTTGCTGCAAGATATCGAAAAGAACTTCTTGACAGTTGCGGGCAACTAATAATTTAATTTGTTCTTGACTAATTTTGTTTTGACGGGAAGCAGCTCTAAGAATTTGGTAGCGTGGTAGATCGGAGCTTTCAGCCTCTAGCTGGGAAAAATCGGAAAGCGCTACTTGGGGACAGGTTTGATGCCAAATACGACGAAAACGGCGATTGGGATGTTGGCCACCTACTGCCCAAACCAAACGACCTAGGCAAAATAGAAGGCTCCAGCTTACATTGTTAGAAACGGCATCTAACTTGCCGGTAAACCCGTTACTTGCACATTTTTCTAATTGCCAGGGAAGTTTTTGGATAGCCTGCTCTTGAGAATTCATGGTTGGTGCCATTTGGTTGCTTGCGAAATTGGTGGTTTGCATGGCTTCAAGCGGAATAAGGTACAAAAACGATGGAAAATGCTAAATGAGGTAAAGATGCGAATCAAAGTTGGTACATTTGACGTGCTTGATTCCCTAGATTTGATGGTACTTTATGGTTGTACGTTGCGCTTGTAGCAACAGGCCAACCGAGTTGCTTCCAAGATTTTTAACATTTCTTAGCGTGAGTCGATAGAACATGTAATTTCTCTTTAACTTCTACACATCCTATTTATACAGTTTTTATATGCTTGGAATTACGCCAACAGGTCAAGTTTTTAAAGTAAGACTACCACGAACCTACGATTCGGTTTAAAAAACGAGTGGGTGGTAGCAGTGTGTTATTCAGAATAATGGTGAAAGCGCAAACTATTCAACTAGGGAATTTTGCCATCACGATCGCAGTTGGTATGCTAAGCCACGAATGTGGCTGTTTTGTATTGAGACGCAGCTAACTTGATTTTGGGTAGCATGGTTTCTATTGCAAATCTATCTATGGGAGGAGAATACCAATATCCCTGCCAAGATTCGCATTCATGCTGGTACACGAACCGTTCTTGTTCGCCAGTTTCTACACCTTCAGCTACCACTTCCAAATTTAAATCGTGTGCTAGTTGAATGATGGCAGCGACAATGGTTGCTGTTTTCGAGCGTTCCTTAAGTTGGTTGAGGAAGCCGCGGTCAATCTTCAAGCGATCGAACGGAAACTTCTGCAAGTAAAGCAGCGAAGAATAGCCGGTACCAAAGTCATCCAGACAAAGCTGTACGCCTGCCTGTTTTAGTTTTTTCATGGCAGCGATCGCTTCACTCATATTTTTAACGACGGCACTTTCTGTCAGTTCTATCTCCAAGCTTTGTGGAGGTAACCCAGTTTCAGCCAATATTTTTAGCACTTTACTACTAATTCCTGTACTCGTAAAATGGACTCCGGAAAGATTAACAGCAACAGAAATGTCGTATCCTTGCTTTTGCCAAATGGCAGCTTGCTTGCAAGCCGTATGTAAAACCCATTCATCAATATTAACAATGAAGCCACTAGCTTCTGCAAAAGGAATAAACTGGCCAGGAGAAACGATTCCCTTTTGCGGATGTTGCCAGCGTACCAATGCTTCCACGCAAGTTACTCGATTGCTATTAGTCTCTATTTGCGGCTGGTAATATAGTTGTAGTTCGTTTTGGGCAATGGCTCTACGCAAATCGGTTTCCAAGTCAACTAAATTGAGTGTACCTTTTGAATTAGAAGGGATGCTGCGATCGACATCACTTTGTCTGCGATCGATACGGTTAGACATAACTGGTGGACTCCTGAAAACTTAGTCTGCTTTTGCTAGTGAATTGCAATTACTTTGCTATCCAATCCTTTTGTTTGAATAGATTCTGTAACAGTGAATACCGATCGGCTGTAGAAACTTGCCACCGAGCCAGAGATGCTGGCAGAACCTTCTCCTAAATGCTACAGGGACATCATATAGTGGGAAACTATTTTGCAGCATTTGCAAATAGAGACCATCAAGCAACATCCTTTCCAGGTATTCGAACGGGTAGGCCTTTCCTACTACTTAATATAGCTTAATCCATCTTAACAATACGGACATCCTTTGACAAGTACTTAGCAAATCGGTTGTAGGTAGAAACTTGCCACCGAGCCAGAGATACTGGCAGAATCCTCTTCTAAATGCTACAGGGACATCATACCATTTCTAGAAACCACAATCGTCTTGCATTTCTCCAATGACTCGGTAAGGGCGCAACGCGTGATTCCCCTACAAAAGCGCCCGATTGTCTCTTGCAGGAGTTTAAAGAAATGGTAAAATGTAGTGGGAAAATTCTTTGCAGGATTTGCAAAGAGAGACCACCAAACAACATCCTTTCCAAGGAATCAAACGGGTAGGCCTTTCCTACTGCTTAATCTATTTTAATCTATCTTAACAATATGGACATCCTTTGACAAGTTCCTAGCAAATACGGTTTTTTCATTGTTTCCTATATATGTACGGACAGTAGCGACTTTTTTCTAAAATCAACCAATAGGTTTTGGGATATAGTACTTATACATAACACTTAGAATTCACGTACGTACTGCTTCCACCATCAGGAAAAGCTATCTATAGTGATATTATTCTTTATCTATACAGTAGCTACGAAAGATAAAGACATGTAAATATTGACTTGTAGTCCCAGAAAAAAGCGATCGCATCAAGATGGATTTCTTCATAAAACGCTTTTTGAAGTCCGAAGTCTGCCCCCAATCATATTATTTTTTTGTAAGGGCGATCGCGCGTTGCAACCCTAGAAACGGTATTATAACAAAAGCGATCGCTTTGCGAAAGACTACTCAGAAAAAATCACCTATCTCGATACAAAACCGTTTCGTTTTCAATCATGGCGACTGCCATCTGGCATAATAGCTCCCTGTAACCTTGCTCCTTCTAGCGAAGACTTCCATAAATTCGCTTTGTGAAGATTGGCTCCCTCTAAAAAAGCACCATCCAAATTAGCTTCCCGCAAGTTAGCCATGCTCAAATCGGCATGTTGTAAATTAGCTTTAGAGAGATTAGCCTTGCTGAGAGCCGCTTCTCGTAAATCGGCTTCGCGAATATCGGCTTCGGATAAATTAGCTGTATAAAAATTAGCCCCAATCAAATTAGCACCGATAATTTTAGCCTCCCGCAAATCGGCACCCATTACATTAGCCATGCATAAATTGGCTAAACTCAAATTGGCTTGCGTTAGCTTAGCTCCCGTAAGCGTAGCACCAACCAAGTTGGTCAGCGAAAAAATAGCACAGCTAAGGTTGCCATTGCGCAAATCCGCACCTTTGAGATTGGCCATACTAAAATCCACTTCCCGCAAATCCGTGCGAATTAACTCGGTATCCACCAAGATAGCCTCCCGTAAATTGGCTGTATATAAAACCGCTTCTGTTAAATCGGCGCGGGATAAATTGGCATGGTTGAGATTGGCGAGAGATAAATCCACAGCTTCGAGGCTGGCTTCGCTCAAATCGGCACCTGTTAGATTGGCTTCTCGAAGATTGGCGCGGCGCAGGTCGGTCGTATATAGGAGTGCTTCGGTTAGATCTGCTCCCACCAAATTGGCGGCTTCTAAACTTGCCAAACACAAATCTGCCTGGCGCAAATCTACTCGAGAAAGGTTGCTTTGACTCAAGTCGCATTCGCGCAGGTTTCGCCGTCGTAGGGATGCACCGCTCAGATCTGGGAGATTTTGAGGATGGTCTTCCCGCCATCGATTCCAGGCTTTGAGCTCACGCTGTAGTAGCGTAAGATGTTTCTGATTTGCCATGGAGTTTGTAGGTTTTCATTAAAAGTGCAGCCTCAGAAGCACCAAAATCCCAAATTTCCAGAAACAACAACTGTATTTGCAGGCAGATTTTGTTGTTTATTGTAAACAATTTAAGAAAATTTCCGGATATTTTTGGATACTGGGTTTGGCTAGCATGCGGACTTCTCAAGGCACTCGTAACGAGCATACCAGTTGTTCGAAATGCTAAACATAGATACGTTGAGCAATACCGACAAATACATTGAAGAAAATGACCAACAGACCTTATACCACAGTCGTACTCGCTATGAGTGCCGATGGCAAGATTGCCGACTACCAGCGTACGCATCCCGGCTTTGGTTCGGCAGCGGATTTGCAACATTTAGAAACCCAAGTAGCAGCTGTTGACGGCGTGTTAATGGGTGCCAGTACCCTACGTGCCGGCGGTACGGCGATGCGAATCCAAGATACCGCGTTAATGCAACAGCGACAAGCCCAAGGCCAACCCGAACAACCGGTGCAAATTTTGGCTTCGGCTTCTGCTGCCATCGATCCGGCGCTGCCATTTTTTCGCCAGCCAATTCCCCGTTGGTTGCTAACTACATCTGGAGGCGCTACCTTATGGGAAGGTCGAAGCGAATTTGAGCATATCTTGGTCAGCAGCACAGAAGATAGCAAAACGAATTGGAACGAGGCTCTTGCAAACATAGCGGATTTAGGCATCGAACGCCTAGCAGTTTTGGGAGGGGGAGAATTGGTGGCTTCGTTGTTCGCTGTCGATGGCATTGACGAACTTTGGTTGACGGTTTGTCCGGTGATTTTGGGTGGCACTCAATCGCCAACGCCCGTTGATGGTATGGGATTTGCAGCGGATGTGGCACCGCGCTTGCAGTTGTTGGAAGCCCAACCCCACCAGCAAGAGGTATTTTTACACTATCGGGTGGTTCGTTAATCGCCGCGATCGCCAACAAGCTTTTACATTGTAAAAAGAAAACCTAGAACCGGCCATCTGGACATTTTATTTGTAGAAGCCATGCTAAAACAGCGAACTTCGAACCAGTCGAACTACTCCGTTCGTTGGACCAATCGCATCGACGACGTTTCCGAAGCTGAGTGGAACGAACTGGCTTTGCCATTGGAAACGCCGTTTTTGGAATGGGAATGGTTGCACGATATTGAAGCGTCTGGCAGTACTACCGCCAATACGGGGTGGTTACCCAACCATTTGTTGGTACGTCGCCACGAAAAATTGGTGGCAGCAGCGCCTTTGTATTTAAAAGGTCACAGCTACGGTGAATTTGTCTTCGACCACCAGTTTGCCGATTTGGCGTATCGCTTGGGGATTGAATACTATCCCAAATTGTTGGGAATGAGTCCGTTTACTCCCGCTACGGGATATCGTTTTTTAATTGCGCCGGAAGAGGATGAGGAAGAACTGACAGGGTTGATGGTCAACGAAATCGATAAATTTTGCGATCGCAACAATATTAGCGGCTGTCACTTTCTCTACGTAGACCCCAACTGGCGACCGATTTTAGAACGCCAAGGGTTTATCAGTTGGATGCACCACAGCTACGTTTGGCAAAATCACGGATTTCAGACGTTTGACGATTATTTGAAAGCTTTTAATGCCAACCAACGCCGCAATATCAAACGGGAACGCAAGGCAGTGACGAAGGCGGGAATTCGCATGGAAACTTACAATGGCGATGAGATTCCCCATACTATGTTTGGACGTATGTATCGATTTTATAGCGACCACTGCGATCGCTTTGGCTTTTTTGGCAGCAAATATTTAACCCGTTCCTTTTTTGAAAACCTCTACCACAACTACCGCCATCGGGTTTTGTTCGTTGCCGCTTACGACGAAAACGACCCCCGCGACCCCATAGCCATGTCGTTTTGCGTTGCCAAAGGTAATAACTTATACGGACGCTACTGGGGAAGCGATCGCGATATCGATTCTTTGCACTTTGAAGCTTGCTACTACATGCCAATTCAATGGGGTATCGAACACAATATCCAAAGCTTCGACCCTGGCGCTGGCGGTCGCCATAAAAAACGACGGGGATTCCCCGCTCAAGCCAACCACAGCCTGCACCGTTTTTACAACCAGCGTTTGACCAAAATTCTCCATCCCTACATCCAAGAATACAACGAAATGGAACGCCGGGAAATCGATCTGATTAACGAAGAACTACCGTTTAAAAAGACGGAAGGAAATGGTTCTTAGCGCTGTTTTTAAGATTCTTGTAGGGTGGGCAGGACCCACCCTACCGTTTTCGATCGCTTATGCGGTGACCATATCAGGAGATAACCGCTTCAAGGTGAGGCGTTCTTCTTCCACATCCACGAAGATGGTATCTCCTTCGCTGAATTCGTTGCGCAGGAGTGCCTTGGCGATCGCAGTTTCCAGATAGCGACCGATGGCCCGGCGCAAGGGCCTGGCACCGTAGACTGGGTCGTATCCCACTTCCGCCAACAAATCCAAGGCCTCGTCGGACATTTTCAAAGACATCTTGCGTTCTTTGAGGCGTTCTTCCAACTCTTGTAGCTGGATTTTGACCACTTCTCGCAGTTGGTCGGTGCGGAGGCTGCGGAAGATAATAGTTTCGTCAATGCGGTTGAGAAATTCCGGACGGAAGTGCGATCGCATGGCTTCCATAACCCGATCGCGCATTTGTTCGTACTGGGTATCGTCAGCCGCCAGATCCAGAATGTACTGGGAACCAATGTTACTGGTCATGATAATGATGGTGTTGCGGAAATCCACCGTATGACCGTGACCATCGGTGAGGCGACCGTCGTCCAACAGTTGCAACATCAAGTTGAACACATCAGGATGGGCTTTTTCCACCTCGTCGAACAAGATGACCGAGTAAGGACGGCGGCGCACCACTTCCGTCAGCTGACCGCCTTCATCGTAGCCGACATATCCCGGTGGCGCACCTACCAAGCGGGAGACGGAGTGTTTTTCCATATACTCGGACATGTCGATGCGAACCAAGGCGGATTCGGTATCGAACAGATTGGCAGCCAGTGCCTTGGCCAGTTCGGTTTTCCCGACTCCCGTCGGTCCGAGGAAAAAGAAACTAGCAATGGGTCGGTTGGGGTCGGATAGACCGGCGCGGGAACGTTGAATGGCTTCGGCCACCGCTTGTACGGCTTCTTCCTGACCGACAATGCGTTCGTGTAACTGTGCTTCCAGATACAGCAGTTTTTCGCGTTCGGATTCCACCAGCTTGCTGAGGGGAATCCCGGTCCATTTAGCGATAACTTCGGCAATGTCGGTATCGGTTACTTCTTCCCGCAGTAGGTTGCTACCGCTTTGTTGGCTTTCGGTAATTTGATTTTCTGCTTCTTGCAGTTGCTGTTGCAGTTCGGTAAGTTTGCCATACCGAAGTTCGGCGGCGCGGTTGAGGTCGTAGTTGCGTTCGGCTTCTTGAATTTCAATGTTTACGCGGTCGATTTCTTCTTTAACCGACTGCAAGCGATCGATAATTTCTTTTTCTGACTGCCACTGCGCGTTGAGTTGCGATTGCGACTCTTTTAAGTTGGCTAGTTCTTTGTCGAGGCTTTCCAAACGTTCCTGAGAAGCGCTATCGGCTTCTTTTTGCAAGGAAAGCCGTTCCATTTCTAGCTGTAAAATCTTGCGATCGATTTCGTCGATTTCCTCGGGTTTGGAGGTGATTTCCATTTTGAGCTTGGCAGCGGCTTCGTCTACCAAGTCAATGGCTTTGTCGGGGAGGTAGCGATCGCTGAGATAGCGGTTGGATAGGGAAGCGGCAGCTACCAAGGCACCATCGGCGATTTTGACCCCGTGGTGGACTTCGTAGCGCTCTTTAAGACCCCGCAGAATGGAAATGGTATCTATTAAGCTGGGTTCGCCGACGTATACGGGTTGGAAACGGCGTTCCAAGGCCGCATCTTTCTCAATGTGTTTGCGGTATTCGTCCAGAGTGGTGGCACCGATGCAACGCAGTTCCCCACGTGCTAGCATGGGCTTGAGCAAGTTGCCGGCATCCATGGACCCTTGGGTGGCACCAGCACCCACTACGGTATGGATTTCGTCAATGAACATGACGATTTGACCTTCGGAGTCGGTGACCTCTTTAAGAACGGCTTTCAAGCGTTCTTCAAATTCACCGCGATACTTCGCACCCGCCACCAACGCACCCATATCTAGGGTAATCAAGCGTCGGTCTTGCAGGGATTCCGGTACGTCGCGGCTGACAATACGTTGGGCCAATCCTTCCACAATAGCGGTTTTGCCGACACCGGGTTCGCCAATTAATACGGGATTGTTTTTGGTACGCCGCGAGAGGATTTGTACGGTACGCCGAATTTCATCGTCGCGACCGATGACTGGGTCAAGTTTGCCCTGACGTGCTAGCTTGGTTAAATCGCGGCCGTATTTTTCCAGAGCTTCGTATTTGTCTTCGGGGTTTTGATCGGTTACTTTCTGGTTGCCACGCACTTGTTGAATAATCTCCTTCAGTTTGGCTTCGCTCAGACCAAATTCTTGGTACAGGTTTTTTCCAAATCGATCGTCTGTAGCAAATGCTAGTAGAATGTGTTCTACTGAGATATAATCGTCGCCGTAGGATTGGCGATGTTCGTCGGCTTTATCTAGCAAGCTATCCAAACTACGTCCTAGATAAATGGAGGAAGAACTATTTCCCGAAACTTTCGGTTGTTTGGAAATGAATTCTTCCGTGCGATCGCGAATCTTTTGGACGTTAACTTCAGCGCGATTGAAAACACTACTAGCCAATCCCTCTTGTTCTAGGAGGGATTTCATTAAATGTTCGCTTTCGATTTGTTGTTGCTGGTTTTGACGCGCGATGTCTGGTGTTGTTGAAAGTGCCTCCCAGGCTTTTTCTGTAAATTGATTGGGATTGGTGGGTTGCATAGAATTTCCCTCCTTCTCTGGCACGTATCTCCAAATTTGTAAGTAAAATTAGAAATTGTTTTTCTAATTTTTTTTCTGCGACCGTGCCTAAGAACTTCTCATATCTTGGGAGAAGCTTGTATTATCTTGTAGTTTTTATTGTAGAATTTTTTGATGGGGTTTTTCTTATGGCAACCCTCACTCGTCAGGTCTGGTTTCCCGACTTGGGGAGGTAGGGAGACTTTTCCACACCAAGCCAACCGTAAAAGAGTTGGTTTCCAGCGATCGCTACCAACCCCTCTCCCTTTCACGCCACTAAGTAGCAACAATGGTGGGGTTATTTCGCTTCCCAATCGGGACAATTTTCCGTATCCCAGCCATAGGGATGCATACCACAAACCACCATCGTTCCTTGATAGACGTATCCATGGTAGTGACGGCAGCCGATGCAGGCTGGATTGCGGTTGGGTGTGGGAGGAAGGTAGTGGGGAAGAGAATCCAAGGTACTTAGGGAATGAAAGCTACCGAGGGATTCGTAGCTGTCGGCTGGCGACGATACATCTATATCTTCAAAACTGTCCAAGGATTCTTCAAGCGGTTCTAAAAATTCGTCAATGGTACGATCGATTTCTGTTGCGATCGCTTCTTGGATTTGCAAAGAAACCTCGTCGCTCATTTGCGCGATCGCATCCACCACTTCCTCCATTTGTTGGGAAGTTTCTTGAAACCAGCGGTCGGTTTCCTTGCTTGTACTTTCGATAAAATCCCAAAACTCTTTAATCCAATTGTGCATAACTTGGTTCTACACCCGTTCTACTCCTGCTTCAGATGACGAAGTTCTTCTTGCAAGCGTTCGACTTCTTGACGCAAATGGTCGACTTCTTCCGGTTCTTCTTGCGATTGAGAACTGGTTTGTTGGTCTTCATCGTCGAGAATTTCAATCCGACGGGGTTCGGAACGGGTTTGTTTTTCAGCCTCTTCTTTGGCTTGTTCCTGCTGCGCGCGATTGACAATATCTTCAACAAACTGTTTGGCTTCCTCGGTGGTCATTTCCCCCCGTTCTACCAATTCGTCTGCCAATTTTTGCGCGTTTTGCTGCAATTCCGCAATTTTGCTACCAGCTCTTTCGTTGGCGTAGGAAACCAATCCTACCCCCATATAAAAGGCTTTCTGTACCAAATCTGAGAAGTTATTCATAGAAGTAAACTCCTTCAACCAACTTTTCTCTTTACCTTGATACCAGGATAAATTGCCAAGTAGCGAAATGCCTACTAGATTTCAGTCAATTCTCCTACTATTTTTATTTTGACTTATTTTGGCTGAAAAACGATAAAAATTGGCTGGATCGAGTTGGTTGGCTGGGATTGACCGCAATCGAGAATTGCCGCGAGGGCGATGACACAATTTTAGGTCAAATATAAATAGAAAATGCGCCACAAACGATAAACTTTGCGCTTTGTCCATCACCCGTACACAATTCACATAACAACACCAACAATGAAAGGAAATCGGGTTGGTAGCAATAGCAATTACTGTTTTCCCGGAAGGGAAGAGGGAATTCTGTCCACCGGTTCAAATTGCAGCGAGTTCCGGTGCGGATTTGGCAGCAAGCTTTCGCCGTTCCATCCAAAAAAAGGTGACCCGGAGTCCACGCCTATCGCAAGCATCCCGTATTGCTGCTACCTTCCGGTCCTGACAAGGTTTGGGCGTTGCGACCGCGTGGGTCCGGGTCATTTATTATCCTATCACAAATCTCGCCAAACTGTGGAAAAAATTTCCACCCAAAATACAAAATCGCGAACCAATCATTCCACAACCACACACCATTCGTAGAGTTGGTAGGTAACGCAGCCGTTTTTCACCAGCGGGTCAGCTTGTACGATTTTTTCGGCTTCTTCCCAAGATTCGGCAGTAAAAAGTAGCATCCCGCCGCCGCCTCGCTTCCAATAGCCGCTTTTGGCTTCGTACCCTTGGGCAATGAGATCTTTTACGTAGGCAATATGTGCGGGAACGTGCTGGTCGAAAATTTTCTTATCGACAATTCCGTTTTCGATTTTAGCAAACCAAGGCATTGATGTTTTCCTTTCCCAACAAACAAGTGGCAGCCGCGACCAGTTGTTAGCTGCGTTTGGCAAGTGGTCATGTGGGCCGCACCAAACAATCACAATAACATGAATTGCGATCCGGATCTTATTTTTTGTGGGGTTCCATTCTCCCTCGTAGATGCTGCTATTGGTGGGTAGAAGCTTCCGCCGTCATTTTGGAAGGCAAGAAAATAGTCAAAACTTGTCCTTCGCGAGAACGATGGCGTACGATCAGCTTACCACCGATGTTTTGGATTAGATTTTTGGTGGCGCTGAGGTTGAGGCTGAGGTTGCCGGTTTCTGGTTGGAACATAAGCAACTGTCCCAAAGATTTGAGGTTGGATTCTTGGTAGTTGTTTGCTGGAGGTTGGCAGCTGGTATTGAGTTGCAGTTTGAGTTGGCTACCCGCTAGCATAACTTGCACTTGAATGTGACTGCCGGAGGGGAGGGTACTGGTAAAATTTTCGATAATGCCGGTTAGCACTCTTTCTAGCATTTGCGGGTCGCTAACCACAGGCGGTGTTTTTGGCGGTGACAGTACATCCAGTTTCAAGTTGCGTCGTTTGAGTTGTTTTTGCCAGCGAGGAATGCAACTTTCCAGAACGCTTTCTAGGGAAGTGGCTTGATATGGCTGCGGCGATGGTGGTTTGGTGGCGGAACGTTCTAGTTCTACGGCATAAAAGATTAAATCCATGCGATCGATTTGTTCGGTACACTCTAAATCGATGCTTTGCAAGCGTTTGAATATTTCTGGTGCCAGGTCTTTGCGTTTCATTAGCAACCTGGTCAGGGTACGGATGGTGGCGAGGGGGGTTTTTATTTCGTGCGCGATCGCCTGTAATAATTCTACATCTGCTGGGGGATTGGTATTTTCTTGACGGGAATGGCGATCGCTGGTTTCTGTATGGCGTTCTGCCGCTGGGGAATGGTGGCGGTGGAATGCCAAATCTGTGGGCGGGTTGCTGGGGATTTCTGCGGTGGCATTGCTGTTTTGGCGATGGGTAGTCGCGGCCATGCCACTGAGGTGTTGCAGTAGGTGATAGGTAAATGCAGAAACGGTTTTGTAGTGGGGAGAACGTGGTGGAAACCGATCGTGCCAACGGTCGAATTGTTGCAGGCGTTGGGAATAACCGGAAACCAGCAGTCGCAAGCGCAAGTTTTGCCACGCTTGTTTGACTACTTGGGGGTCAAAGGAAAACTGAAAGGCTAACTCGCCATTGGTATTTTCTCCCAACGCCATTACTAGAGAAAATTCTGCGGTTAATACCAAACAAAATTGTTCTTTGGCTAGGGAATCTTCCGAAAACAGAGAAATCGTTTGGCTGTACTCTTCTACGGTATCCCGATTTTGGTGGGATACTGGTAGCAAAGCTGCCGGCCAGCTATGATTGGAATCTGTATTGGTGAAGGTACAAGTAGCCAAAAACGTACTCAAAATGCGATCGCTAAGGACTGGCGTTGGCCCCGATAAGACGACCCCCATAGGAAAGTGAGAATCTACCGAGGGTGCGGTTAGCTGGGCATGGTTGCCATTGGTGCTATTGTTGTTTTGAGATGGGGTAAGTTGGGTGCGTAGCAAATCGTGCCACGCTGCGATCGCGGCTATCCATTGCTTTTGTGCTTGGTTGGCATTGAGATGGGATGCCGATGAATTTCCATCGGTTACTATTTGAGTGCAATCGTGGTCTTGTTCGGTGGCCACGATCTCGCTAATTGTGGGTAAAAACCGTTGTGCCACGATAGCTTCCCCCCTAGGTCGGTTGAATTTGCTTGCCACCTCCTACACTTGAGTGCGAAGATTCCTCGTAATGCAATAGAAGGAGATGTTAACTGTTTTTAATTATCGGTCATTATAGATAGCGTTATCTTTATTACTAAGATATAGGTCAGCCGTCAATTTGAACATTCGCAGCAACCGAACCTAGGGGTAGCAATATCCGCTTGCCAACCAAAGTTCCTCAGCGGTGGCAGCAGGGTTTGATGGCAGTTTTTCTTAAAAAGAGCTTGGATAAGAATTTGGTGGCAGATAGCTATGGGGATGGCTGCCAAACGACCAAGGAAATTGAGGCAATGCTTTCTAAATAGCCGATCTAGATTGGCGCTTTCAATATTTCATTTTACCCAGCCATGAGACAGGTTAGCCGTTGCTTTGCCAACGAGGCAGGCTGGTTTCTTTATTCCGACAAGATGTTTTTGAGTACGACCAACGACAAATGGCAAGCATTGTTCTAGGAGGAACAAGGCCATCTCCCCACCTTTGCAGTTGGGTTTTCCTCCTAAAAACAATGCTTCAACTGTATTTTCCCAAGGCATCCGCAAGTAAGGTTTGCAGATGCGATCGCGGACCATCCAAGACAGGCAAAACATTGGGAAATAGAACCATGACTGGGTCAAGCTGGAAAGGGGACGGAAGGGGATAGATAATGCTTAGCCTTCGGTGTCTAACGCATCTTCGTCTTCACCTTCGTCGTCGGAATGGTCGATTTTGTTTAGACGAATATGTTTGCGTCCCAAGGTGATTTCAAATTCATCCCCAGGTTGGAGATTCATTTGCTTGGTGTAGGCAGCACCAATCAACAAATTGCCGTTTGATTGCACGGTAATTCGATAGCTGGCACTGCGGCCGCCGCGACCATTTTTTCCTTGCTTGCGGTCTAGTTGAATTCCTTCTGCTTCGATTAAAGCATTCAGGAATTTCATCATGTTGACCCGTTTGACACCGTTTTTCGTATGGGTGTAGTATCCGCAAGCGATCGCTTTGTCTTCTTTACTCAGATTCCCTAACTCTTTGACCTTTTCCAGGAGGGCTTCACCAACGAGAGGTTGTTCCGTCTTTTTCTTGCTCATGAATGCCAATCTATCTCGATAAACACTTACCTTGTCCTTTATATTTTAGCGGACTTTCGCCAAATTTCGATCCTAAATTTTGCACGAAATTGTGAAACTATATTAATCTAAAAGAGTTAATTTTTGCCGCCTTTGCCAAAGAGGTGGTGCTTCGATTTTGACATGTTTCGAACGAACTCTGACAAGTGGGTAAGATGGACAGTATAGAAAAGAGAATTTTCTGTTTCCTCGATTTTGGTTCTCTGACCGAGCTTCCTTTCCCAACCCCCTTCCTATTGAGTCGGTTTGGCGTATTTTTCACCAGCTTTAAAGCGTTGTTGGGGGTCGATCTATTGGAATGAAACTAACTACTCGCGGACACTATAGCGTTAAGGCTATGTTGGCTTTGGCTTTGCAACCAGATAACAAACCAGCTTCGGTAAAAGCGATCGCGCAATCGCAAAATTTACCAGCTCCCTATTTAGAGAAACTATTCATCGAACTGCGAAGAGCGGGGTTGGTACGAGCGGTACGCGGTCGCATTGGCGGCTATAAACTAGCGCGGGAGGCGTCGCAAATTTCCCTGGGACAAATTTTAGAAGCAGTTGGGGAAACTGTTGAACCATTACCCCACCACCAACAAGATGCCAAGCAAGCAGAAGATTGGGTAGCATTTACCCTTTGGAATCATTTGCACCAAAAGCTAAAAGAAGCCCTTTACAACATTTCTTTAGAAGATTTATATTACGACGCCCGTAGTTGGCAAGCTTCTCAAGGACAAGAAACGAATTTTATCGTTTAAACTGGTCCTCAAGCAGCTCTGGAAAAGGGCAATATTTAGAGAAAGCAATTTCAAACCAACAGCGATCGTGGAAAATTTCCGTAGGGGTTCCCCTGCCCCTACCAACCCCCCATATAAAGGATAAATTATATAGGAGGAAGCGGGATAGAGAAATAGGCAGATTGGTGACGAACAACATCGATTTTACTGCTGGCACGGGATGGCTATAGATCGGAAAAAGTAACAAATTGGCTTTAGGATAGCTGCAACAGAAGCGAGGAATATGTTGCTAGTTTGGCTGGCGTTGATTACCATCTAGCTGGGGAAGCACGAACGATGGTACAGCTATTGCTAACGATCGTGTCTAAGGGATTTATACCTTCTAAATTCCTTAGCAAAACTACATCAAGGTATCGATAGATGGCGCTGGCATACCAACAACATTTCAGCTGGCATCCGTACAGCTTGCTACCCACCAGCTGGCCAGTAATTTGGTGTTGGCTACCTTGCTGCTCCATTTCGTGAAGACTGTACCATTAGGCTAGATTGTCATATCGGAAAATCAAACGATAAATTGGTTATAATTGAATTATATTCAAAATCACCATTCTCAATTATTTCTTCCCATTTGCCACGAACGTAGATACAATATCATTACATTTATGTATAGATTAGGAAAAGGGGTAAGTTTGCCTGGGCTCCTCTTCTGAAGCAAAATTGAATAAACTGGTCAAACCATCGCAACCGAGATCGGACATTAGCCAATAAACTCACAAACAGTATCTATACGAATATGAAGACTACTGTTATCCATATTTTATCGATCGGTGGAGCTGATAGTATCTGTTCTCGCCTTCAGAAATTGTTGCAACAGATACAACAGCCGCGAATCGAACTAAGCCAACAAAATGTAAACCTCTTTACGGATTCGCGACAAACGAGAACAGGTTTCAACCTACAGCCACCTGAGTACAACCGACAAGAATACGACCTTTATATTGTTCGTATTTTGCCAGGCGATCGCCAATTTTTGTCACTTTTATCAAAAATCCAACAACAACACCCAACCGTACCTATTCTTGCCATCGTAGACAGCGAACAAAGTGGCATCGATAGCCTCAAATTTGGTGCTTCCAGCTATTTGCAACCAGCACAGATCGACGCCGAGAAACTACAACAATTTTGTAGCTCGATTTTACAACAAAAACGCGATCGCGAGCAAAACCAAACAGCAACAGAAACTTTTCCCCAACTTTTTGATAGCATCGCCGTAGGAATAGGGCAAGTTTCCTGGAAAACTGGCCAATTTCTCCTTACCAATCGCAAATACCAGCAAATTTTGGGATATTCCCCACTACAAATCCACCAGCGAACCTGGCAATCCCTCACCCATTCCCAAGATTTACCTCAAACGCTCGATCGAATCAACCGCCTGGCAACTGGAGAAAGCAACAGTTTTTGCCAACAAAAACGCTATTTACATAGCAACGGAACCTACATCAACTTATGGGAAACTGTTTCTTTGATTCGCGATGGCCAAGGCTATCCTCAATTTTTGGTTTTTGCACTTACTCGCATTAAATCAGAATCAGACGCCAACCTTCAACTATCCCAACTTGCCGAATACATTCCGGGGGTCATTCTGCAATATCAAACCTTTGGCAACCAACTTGACGGTCGATTTACTTATCTTAGTCCCGGCATTTTTGACTTATACGAATTGGAAACCGAAGCCATTTTAAACAATCCTCGCTTGATAAGTTCTTGTATTAAACCAGAAGATTTGCCCAAATTTCAACAGTCGCTACGCACGGCTATTACCAAAAAACAAAAATGGTCTCACCAGTGGCGCCTTGTCACCCCTTCCGGAAAAATAAAATGGGTGGAAGGCATAACCGTTCCCCGACAGCAAGGAGACGATCGTTGGTTGTGGGATGGTTTTCTCTTTGATATAAGCGATCGCAAGCAAGCCGAAGCCCAGCTCAACTACAATGCATTTTACGATTGTTTAACCGGATTGCCCAACCGTGCTTTATTTCGCGATCGCTTGCAAGGGGCGCTTACTTGGGTTCAACGGCAGCCGGAAACTATTTTTGCCTTACTTTTACTAGATTTAGATCGTTTTAAACGAATTAACGACAGTTTGGGTCACCAAGCCGGAGACGAATTTTTGTGCCAAATTGCCACCAGACTAAAACAGTGCCTGCGCAGCAAGGATACCATTGCGCGTCTGGGAGGCGATGAATTTGCCATTTTGCTTTGGGATATCGACAGCCTAGCCGATGCCATTGACGTCGCCGAACGCCTTCAAACTTGTTTGCATGAGAAATGGCAGGTTCGTGGCTACGACGTTTCCAGCAGTGCTAGCATTGGCATTACCCTCAGCCAGTATCCCCTCACAAAAATCCCCTATGCCAAAACGGAGGATATGATGCGGGATGTGGATATTGCCATGTATCGTGCCAAATATGGTGGCAAAGGCAGCTACGCCATTTTTGATGGCACCATCTACGCTTCTACAGTGTCGCAGTTGCAGCTAGAAAGCGAGTTGCGCCAAGCTATAGAACAAGAACAACTGTATTTGCACTACCAACCCATTGTTTCCCTTGGCGATCGGCGGTTAATCGGATTTGAATCTCTGTTACGATGGCACCATCCCCAGTGGGGGATTATCTCTCCCAGTAAATTTATTCCCATTGCCGAAGAAAGCGGATTGATTTTATCCCTCGGAGAATGGGTGATGCGAAACGCTTGCCAGCAAATGCAACAATGGCAAGCCCATGGTTTGGTAAATACCGAAGCCATAGTCAGCGTAAATGTCTCCGGTCGTCAATTTGACAAAGCCAATTTTATCGATCGCATTCACCAAATTTTGCAAATTAGTGGGTTATCCGGTAAAAGTTTATGCATTGAAGTTACCGAAAACATACTAATTGCCAATAGTAACGAAATGAATGACTGCTTGCATCAACTGCGACAAAGTGGGATTTCCATGTCAGTAGATGATTTTGGTACGGGATATTCTTCTCTCAGTCGATTGCATAGTTTTCCGATCGATACCTTGAAAATCGATCGCTCTTTTGTCAGCGAAGTCGAAACGCGAACAGACAATCAGGCTATTATTCGTACCATTATGGGATTGGCAGCTAGCTTGCAATTGCAAGTTGTAGTGGAAGGTGTAGAAACGGAAAATCAGTTCCAGTACTTGCAAAATTTGGGATGTCACTACGGTCAGGGATATTGGCTGGGACGACCTTTGGATAATATGGCTATGGAGTTATGGTTGCGCGATCGCGATTTGTAGGGGCACTTCACAAAGCGCCCCTACACGGGGTATTGGGAAAATTCCAGACGATCGTTATTTATTTTTCAGAAATAGGATTATTCTAGCAAAGCACCCCCACAACTAGAACCGCAACCAGCCGTGCAGCCGTAGCAATAGGTAGCCGTTTGAATCTCATCAATCAAATCCAAACTGTTTGCCTCCAACAGCATCTGTAACGTCACCGGGTCTCCCATTTTGTTTTTCGCAGGCAACCCCTCCATTTGATGGAAATCGCAATCGTAGACATTGCCCAAATAATCCACCGAGAGTTCGTTGCGACACATCAGATGTTCTACCGTCGCCCCATTAAAATTATCCTCTAAAAACGCCAAATAAGACTGGTGAAGATTCTGTCTTTTCAAATAATCCTTCGTGCGACCCACAGGCAAATTGGCAATGGTATATAGATTGTTAAAAACGATACCAAATTTCTCCTGCAAAAACTGCTTGTAATCCCGGGTTAATTTCTCCTGGGAAGGCGGCAGCGAAAAATCATCAGCAGTCTTGGGTAGCTGGGGATTGTAAACCAAATCCAAAATTAACTGCGGGTCTTTTCCGTATCCCAAACGATTCAACCATTGCAAAGCATCAATCGAGGCATCGTAAACCCCAGCACCGCGCATTTTATCCACATTATCTTGCAAATAACAAGGTAGAGAAGCCACAATTTGCGTTTGATGCTGCTGGCAAAATTCCGGAATATCCTCGTATCCCGGTTCAAAATAAATGGTTAAATTGGAGCGTACAATAACATTTTTACCATGTTGGCGCGCTTCCCGGACAATGGATTTAAATCCATACAGCATTTCCGGGGCACCACCAGTCAAATCCACGGTATCAATTTGGGGAAAACGGCGGATAATTTCTAACAATTGTTCGCAAGTTTGGGGAGAAAGTTCCTCCGTGCGTTTGGGGCTAGCTTCTACGTGACAGTGCGTGCAAGCTAAGTTGCAGCGTTTACCCAAATTCACTTGCAAAACGTTAATGGTATGTTTGCTAAAAGGTGCCTCTAATTTTTTCGAGAACGGGGTAATTTGTGTCGTTTGGACCATCGTTTTCTCCTATTTTTTTGGAAATTTTGTGGCTTTGGGGAAGAGGGGGGAGAATTCTATTTGGAAAATTCTATTTATTTTCTCCCAATTTTAGCTAGCAGCAACCACCACCAAAATAATG
>CAYZHY010000017.1:28630-43337 GCA_964477525.1 uncultured Geitlerinema sp.
AATTCTATTTATTTTCTCCCAATTTTAGCTAGCAGCAACCACCACCAAAATAATGCCAGGTGGAATCGGTGACCAAAATTTCTTCGGGGAAATTCGTGGCTAATTTTTTGGCCGTTTTATCGCAAACGGAAGCCGGCACGCCAGGTTGTAAAATATGACCGTCGCCATCGTCAAAACTGTCTTGAGAACCGCGATAAATAGCAGTTTTGCCGGTAAAAACGCAGGCACCGTCAGCGGGAACTGGAACTTTGGAAGAAATGGTATCCAGGCTTTCTAACAACAAATCCCTATCTAAATTATAGGTTTTTGCTTCTAACAAGCGATAGGGGCGACGTGCGCGCACTTCTACCGTACCAAAACCAGCATCTATCAAATGCTGTACGTATTCTTCATAGGGCAATGCCCCCGACAAACACATGGCACGCAAGCGTTCGTCTTTTTGTAAATGTTCGGGAATGGGGCGCGTGGCCATTGGATCGCTCATGGAAAGGCGACCCCCTGGTTTTAAAACTCGATGGGCTTCTTGTAAAGCCTTGCGCAAATCGTCAGGTTCAAAGATGTTAAAAAGGCAATTTTGGGCGATGATATCCACAGAATTATCGGCAACTGGCAAAGAAAAGGCATCCCCTTCCACAATTTTGACGTAGTTGGGGTCGAACCAATCGTTGCTTTCGGCGGCGAGAGCCAAATTGCGTTGAGCGGCTTCTCGCATTTCTGCCACGGGTTCCACGGCAATAATGGCTTCCGGCTTGCGGGAAAAATAGGCAAATTGCAGGGCTTCTAAGCCACCGCCAACGCCGATGTAGAGAACTGTCGGCGAACCAACCAGTTCGGTGGGTTGCACGGTGGTGCCGCAGCCGTAGTTCATTTCTTGCATGACGGCGGGGATGTTCAACCCGGGGAGTTGTTGGGGGTTGTTTTGTACGCAGCATAACCCGGTTTCCGGGGTTTCGGCGACGTCGCGGTAAAATTGGGCCGTGGTTTCTAGGTAGCTCATAGGGCGTTTACTGCTGTAAATAGTAGATCGTCGAGATTGTTCGATTGTACAAATCTTTGGCCGTTCTTTGTTTTCTATTGGACTATATCTGTATTAATTTTTCCTGAGAAAACTTGCTAACGGAACCTAAAAAAGGTATTAAGCTTGCTCGTATTGGTTATTCGCGCAATGTATAGCCAACACCACGTACGGTTTTAATGAGCCGTTTTTCGCTTTCAGCTTCCAATTTGAGGCGCAGGTAGCGTACGTAAACTTCGATAATATTGGAATCGCCCATAAAATCGTATCCCCAGACTTTTTCTAAAATGCGATCGCGAGTTAAAACTTGTCGGGGATGAACCATTAAATATTCTAACAAGTCAAATTCTTTGGGGGTAAGTTCGATGGCGCGATCGCCGCGAAACACTTCCCGGGTGCGCCGGTTGAGGGTTAAATCTTCAAAATGCAGAATTTCCGGGTCTTCCGGCTGATTGCGGCGCAAATGGGCTCTAACTCGTGCTAGCATTTCTTCAATGCTGAAAGGTTTGACGATATAATCATCGGCACCAGCATCCAAACCAGTCACGCGATCGCTAACTTCATCTTTCGCCGTTAGCAAAATAATCGGTACTTTATCCCCAGTGGTACGCAAGCGGCGGCAAAGTTCCAATCCCGACAAATTGGGAAGCATCCAATCTAACACAATTAAATCCGGTTGCTTCTCCCGCGCCGCACTCAAAGCTTCCAATCCCTCGTAAGCCACGGTCACTTCGTAGCCTTCGTATTTTAATTCCGTTTCCAAGAGACGAGCCAAGTTGGCTTCATCTTCCACAACCAGAATATGTCTTGTCATGATTTTTTTGGGCTGCACCAATATCGTTTTTTATGGTATCGCAACCTATACCATTGTCGATATGAATGCAAGCAATTCCCAACTAGGATTTTTCTGGCATCACGGTTACTGCTGGCAATGCCACCCGCACAGTTGTACCTTTTTGGGGTTCGCTGTTTACATGAATGTCGCCGTGGTGGTTAGCAACAATGGCAGCGCAAATAGATAATCCCAATCCCGATCCAGATTCGACACCTTGCGTTCTGGTAGGATCGACACGATAAAAGCGATCGAAAATATGGGGTAAAGCATCGGGATGGATACCAATGCCATTATCGCTAACCGTTACCTGCACCCATCCCTGGTCGCTTTGACTTGTGTTGCCAGCATTGGTATGGCTAGCGTGGTTTTTGCCATAGTCAATTTCCACTGTCACTTGCGCCTGGGGATGGGAAGGCGTATATTGAACTGCATTGCCAATTAAATTGGTAAACAAACGCGCCAGTTGGTTTTGATTGCCAAAGACCAAAAACCAACAATCGGGGTCTATATTTAAATGTTCTGGTTCGCGAATATCGAGAGATAGGGAAATTTGGCGTTCTGCCGCGATCGCTTTCTGTTCTTCTACAATTTCTAATAGCAAGGCATCCAAAGCCACCTCTTCCCATTGGAAAATACCAGTGCCGCTATCCTGACGCGCCAAAAACAACAAATCATCCACCAAACGACCCAATCGCCTGGTCAAACGTTCCACCACCTGTAGCTGTTGGTGAATGGGTGACTTCTCCGCTTCTGCTTCTGCCAGCGCTACTTGCACGTTGGTTTGAATTGTTGCCAAGGGATTGCGCATTTCGTGGGAAGCATCGGCAGTAAACTGTTTCAAACGTTGGTAGGATTCGCGCACTGGTTTCATTGCCAATCCCGACAAAAACCAACCAATGGTTCCCACCGAAACAATCGCCACTGCCGAAGCAATGCTTAAATCGACAATCAGCTTGCGCGTCGGCTTGGTCACTTCAAACCAAGGATGGCTGACCCGCAGGTATCCCAGCATTTGCTGGTGAACCACCAGAGGTTTGGTAATCTGGCGCAAAAGCTGACCATCTCCCAAATCAACCGTTTGTTTTTCGCAGTGAGGATTGAGGGGAATATCTGGCGGTTCCCACCAAGTTGACCACAGCAGTTCGCCTTTGGTATTAAACCACTCAATATCCAAACGGTCGTCGTCGAGGGATTGTTCTCTCTGATTCAGACTGGCTTCTAAATTCAAACGCAAACCACTGGGATTGTCTGGTGTCGGTTCGATAACCAGCGATTGCGCCACCACTTCTGCAACGTGGTTGAGGGTATCGTCTACGCGATCGATCAGCGTTGTGCGAAAATACCAATATACGCCACTAGCAAACAGCAATAGCAACACGGCTGTGACGGTAGCGTACCAGATGGCTAGGCGGCGGCGGGTGGTTTGGAACATAGTTGAAGAGGGGGAAGAGGGAGATGAGTGGGAAGAGGGGGATGAGGGGGATGAGGGGTACAATTAAATTTTTTCTCCCATGCTCCCATGCTCCCATGCCCCCATGCTACATTTGAGCGGCGACTTCTATGATAGAACAACTGCCATTGATGCCACAGGTGTGGTTGCAGACGACTGGGTGGCAACCTACTGGGAAACAGCAAGAAAAGTTTCAACGGCTATACGCGCAAATTTGTCAGGTGAATCGCCAGGTGAATTTAACGCGTATTACCGAAGCTGAGGAATTTTGGGAAAAGCATATTTGGGATTCGGTACGCGGCATTTTACCGTATTTTCAGCAACTGGAGAACCAGGATTGGGGTTCTGAAGAAATTCAGGTCGTTGATATTGGCACGGGGGGTGGATTTCCGGGGTTTCCGGCGGCGATTGTGTTTCCCCAATGGCAGGTGACGTTGTTGGATTCCATTGCCAAGAAAATTGCCTGTTTGCGAACCATCGCTGGGGCTTTAGAATTGGAAAATGTGTTATCTTATTGCGATCGCGCGGAAAAATTAGGACAACAACAGAGTTGTAGAGAACAATACCATATTGCTTTGTTGCGAGCGGTTGCCCACAGTGCTGTTTGTGCGGAATATGCTTTGCCTTTATTACAGGTGGGGGGTGTAGCGGTTTTGTATCGCGGCAGTTGGGATGACAAACAAACCCAGCAGTTGCAAGTAGCGGTGGCGGAGTTGGGTGGTGAAATCGCATCGATCGAACAACAGCCAACGCCAATTAGTAACAGCGATCGCCATTTCATTTATATCCACAAAACTGCTCCCACGCCGGCGAAATTTCCCAGAAATAATGTCAAGAAAAAACGTGGCCAATAACACAATCTAGGGTTTAATTAAATTTTGTTCGTAGCGACGGTAGTTGAAAATGACCCACAAACGCCGTAGATAAAAATAGAGGATGAGGGCAACGAGGGAAACACCGGAAGCAATCGCGATCGCAAAAACAATCGAGAGCCACCAATTCGTAACACCCAAAAGCGATCGCATTCCCAAACAAGCTACCAAACTCAACGCCGACATAATGGTCAGCACTGGCGTTGCTACGGCAATCCATCGGGGGAGTTTTCGTTGCATCAAATATTGATACGTAGCTTGACCCCAAATTCGAGTAGAAACTCCCAAAGCCGTTCCTACAGCGCCTCCCAAAATCATTAGCAACAAACCAATGCTCAGCAAACTACCCAGACTGGTATCTGATGCTTGCAGTTGCGAAAGTTTGCCACCAATTGCTACACCTGCCAGCAATCCCGCTATACCACCAACAACAACACCAAACCACACCCCCGATACAGAAGAATAGCTTTGCTCTTGGAAATCCCAAAATCCCCATTTAGCTGCCAAATATCCTGATAAACTACCGCTAACGACACCAAACAAGATGGCAACTGGCCAATTTCCTAGAACCGTTCCCCACCAACTACTCAACACAGCTGCCACAGCAGAGATAGACGTAGCTGGCATAGGCAGGAAAATTTTTTCGGTAATACTATGATTTTTCTGGTAGGTTTCATTTAAAAAACTCAAACTACCAAAACAAGTTCCCACAACGCCGCCGCCAACGCCAGCTAGCGCAATCGTACCAACCGTTCCCACGCTGGCTATTGCCAATCCCACCGTGGCAACTACCAAAACAAACAATCCCAAAAGCCATTTATACGGCAGTTGGGGAACGCCTGTAGGAATAGGTGCTGTACGAATGCGTAAAGGTAGCGTATAAGTAGGTTCGGCGGCATTGGTATGCAGTTTGAGGGTCCGTTCGTAAGTCGAATTTGCCATGAGTTGGCTGGTATCGACAGAAAGTTGGCAGCGAACTTGATTGCCCTCAAATCGAGTTGGCTGAATGTGAATCCACGGGTGGTACTTTTGCGATGGTGGGTCGTGGGGATGCCCAACAATGGTCCAATAGCCGCGCAATGTTGTTTCGGGAACTTCGTTGGTCAGCGCAATTTGGCGTTGCAGTTGCTCTCCTAAAATGGTGGCTTGCCAAAGATTGGGGAGATTATGAATTTCTAGAATGGGCGTACGGCGAACGGTAATTGGCTGCAAAGCGTGGAGGGCTGCCGCTGCTGACCGAAAACGATCGCCAGGATTGGGGGCTACCATTCGATCCAGCCAATCCAACCACTGCCAGCTGAGATGGGAGAGCAAATGGCGAAATTGCCAACGGTTGGTTTTGTAATCAAGTAATTGACCGATGTCGTGAGAAGGGGTGCCGGTTAGCAAGGCAATTAACGTGGTTCCCAAACCGTACAAATCGGTAGCGGTACTCAGTTCATCGTTGTACAGTTGTTCGGGAGCCATGAATCCAAAAGTTCCAGCGGTGGTATTGGCTAGCTGCGATCGCGACATCCCCACTTGGGCAATGCCAAAATCTACCAGATACGCCTGTAAGGAGTCGTCTATCAGAATATTTTCTGGTTTGATATCCCGGTGAATAATGGGAGGAACCCTTTCTTGCAGGTATTGTAGGATTTCCAAAACTGCGATCGCGATTTGTTTGATTTGTTCTGGTGTCCAAATTCGCGATGTTGCTAGGGACGGGGCATCTTTATATTCTTGTACCAAAGCGAAACTATGGGAAAACTCCCACGCATCGAGATAGCGGGGAATACCGGGATGGTCTAAATTTTGCAGAACTTCTACTTCCCGTTCGATTGCTCGAAACCCAGACCACTTAGCTGTTGGCGTATCAAATTGAAAATATTTAATAACAGCACGGTCTGGTTCTTTGTCGGTAGGGGCATCGATACGTCGAACCAAATAGGTACTACGACCCCCATTTCGCGCCGTACCTAGCTCGCAAATGACTTGATAACCTTTTGGTGTGAAATCTGGGAAGTTGCCCATTTAGGATGTTTCTGTTAGCAGGATGGGGATATGGGGAGCTTACTGAGCTTACCGAGTATCGATGTTGTGGATGTTGTGGAACCTCATTGCCTGGAAGTTCCCGTATTTGGGTGGGATGCCGATTGTTGGTTCGTGGAGAACTCTAGCTTTCCCATCAATACTATTTTGCCTTATAGCGTTATCGAGACAAGCGGCCGCTACAGTCCAAACAAAATCTTCCACAACGTTAACTATAAATTTCCTCTTGCGATCGCTTTTCAACTCGATCGAGCCATCTGATTTCTGAAATTGTAGGGAAAATACCAACAAACATTGTTCGGAATCGATCGAATTGGACTTGGCTCGCCAATCAAAGCCGAACTACTTGTAGATGTCCAACATCCAACTCCCCAAGCTCCCACGCAACCACGACCCACGCTCGGTAAGCATCCCGCTCCCATACCCAAAATATTAAGCAATATTACAAAATTGACGTTATACCATTATTCCGTCTTGACACCCCCTAAAAAAGCCGCTAAAGTGGTAACCAATACCCGGGTAAGTAAACTTTAGTTCTATGCACGACAAGCAGAAGGTAACTTTGTACATTCCGCCGGAACTTCACCGGAAGCTCAAAATTCGAGGAGCCGTGGACGCTGAACCCATGTCGGCGATCGCCCAGCGAGCCATTGAGTTTTACCTCGAACACGCTGAGGTAGTGGCGGAAGTAGAAGAAACAAGCAAAGGGAAGACCCATCGAGTCTATACCTGTCCGGAATGCGAGGGAAACTTTGTCCTCAGAAGTGGAGAAGCCGTATCCCTCAAAAACCAGCCCAAAGTCTTGGAAGATGGCGAAATTACTTCCGCTCTAGAGAGCAGCCAAATTCGCCAAAATCACGAACAAGAAGGGCAAGAAGGGGAAGAAGAACTCGTTCCCTGTTAGTTCAAACACCTTAAAATCCAAGTTGTAGATGTGTCGCAGTGCCAACAATGATTCGCAGGGGTGAGCAATGTCAGCCCTGTCTCTAGGAGGTCGATTATGCAAGAAGAGCTAAGTACCCTAGTCAAAGCTCAATATCCGTTAATTTATTTGGTGACTTCTGAAGAGGAGCGTGCCGAGGGGGCGGTTGCGACAATTGCTCAACAAGAGAAACCCCAGCGAAGCGTGTATTTGTGGACGGTCACTCACGGGATCGTAGAGTATGGCGATCGCCCACGTCAGTCAGTCCAACACAATACGGTTTCGCCGGAGGCAGCCATAGAATGGGTGGTGCGACAAAAAGATCCTGGTTTGTACATTTTCAAAGATCTTCATCCCTTCATTGACTCGCCCCCGGTAACGCGCTCTCTGCGGGATGCAATCGCTAGCTTCAAGGGTACTCACAAAACCATTGTCTTGATGTCACCAATACAGCAAATTCCGACCGAACTAGAGAAGGAAGTAGCTGTCATTGACTTTCCCCTGCCGAACATGTCAGAACTCAACGAAGTTTTGTCCCAGCAGCTGGAAAAGAGTCGAACCCGACGCATCTCTACAGATACTAGGGAAAAACTTCTGAAATCTGCCCTTGGTTTGACCAAAGACGAAGCGGAAAAAGTTTATCGCAAAGCCCAGGTCACCAAAGGACAGCTCACAGAATCAGAAGTTGACATCGTGCTATCGGAGAAGAAACAGCTGATTCGGCGAAACGGGATTCTGGATTATCTAGAAGAAGATGACACCATTGATTCCATTGGTGGTGTGGAAGAGCTGAAAAAATGGTTGCGCCAGCGTGCCAATGCCTTTACCGAAAGGGCGCGGGAATACGGCTTACCTCAACCCAAGGGAATGTTGATTTTAGGCGTTCCCGGATGTGGCAAAACGCTGGTTGCGAAAACCACCTCTCGTCTTTGGGGCTTGCCGCTTCTCAGGTTGGACATGGGGCGCGTCTACGACGGCTCCACCGTGGGCAAATCCGAAGCCAACTTGCGCAACGCCCTGAAGACAGCCGAATCCCTTTCCCCAGCCATCCTATTCATCGACGAATTGGATAAAGCCTTCTCCGGTAGCGGTGGTTCCGCCGACTCCGATGGTGGTACTTCCGGTCGGATTTTCGGTTCCTTCCTTACTTGGATGCAAGAGAAAACCTCCCCTGTGTTTGTCATGGCAACAGCGAACCGGGTAGAACGCTTGCCAGGGGAATTTCTCCGCAAAGGTCGCTTCGATGAAATCTTCTTCGTCGATTTGCCAACGACGGAAGAACGTCAAGCCATTTTCAACATTCACCTATCCAAGCGCCGTCGAGATATCTCTCGCTTCGACCTCGAACAACTAGCCAAAGTGTCCGAAGGTTTCTCCGGCGCAGAAATCGAGCAAGCCATCGTTGCTGCGATGTACGAGGCATTTGCTCAAGACCGAGAATTTACCCAGCTGGACATTATCGCCGCAATTAAAGCGACGTTGCCTCTATCGAAGACCATGACCGAACAGGTAACGGCCTTGCGGGATTGGGCCAGGCAGCGCGCGCGTCCAGCTGCATCCTCCGTCGCCGAATACCAGCGGCTGGAGTTCTAACAGGCTTTCTCCTGGAACGTACCTCTCGTTATGCGAGCCAGGAGCAAAGGCTAGGCTTTCAGTCTAGCAGTTCCCACAAAAGGCCACAAAGACGTGGCTATTCCCTAAAAAACCGTTGTCGTTTCTAGTTTTCCCAACTTAAGGAGGATTCCTCTTATGTCTCACTTCAGCACCCTACGCACCAAAATCACCGACGCTGAAATCCTAAAATCTTCCCTGCGCGATCTAGGCATCACTGTTAAAAGCAATGCCGATGTGCGTGGTTACAACCAACAGCGCGTTCGTGCTGATATCGTCGCCGTTCTCGAAGGCGATTATGACCTAGGTTGGTCGAAAAATAGTGACGGCACTTTCGACCTGATTGCCGACCTCTGGGGCGTTGCTAAAAAGCACAACCAAACCGAGCTAATCAACGCCATCAACCAGAAGTATGCCGTTAACAAGACGCTGTCTGAAGTACGTAACAACAGCAGCTTGCAAAACGCGAACGTTCAGGTCGTAGCTCAAAAGTAGACGTCCATAGTGCGTTCGGAAGCTAACGGGTTAATCCGCTAAAACGGGTTAGCCCGTTTTTTGATATTGTTAATTGCATTGTTTCAGAGAAAGGGAAGGATGGATGGAATTTCTCCTTCCCCTAAAAAAAGCTGCCAATCTAAGCAGTAAATCCTAAGACAATAAATAGGATGGCTCCCATACCAGCAAGGATAGTGAGAACCAGACCAGCATTGGGACTTCCTTTCCAAGAATAGTTTTTGTCAGCCATAAAAAAATTCTTCCAACTCGTCATTGGATAGCTATCTTATTTCCATTGTTACGTTTTTTTAGAAAATTGACAGGGGGTCTAGCTCGATTTTACGATCGCTTCTAACGCTTTTAACAAAACCAGGAGTATCAAAATGGATATAGAAAACACCCCATGGTTGGATGCTGTTGCTGTTGCTGTTGCTATTGGCTTGGTTGTCGGCGCTTTTGCCGTGATGTTCAACGGCGTTCTCACCAAAGTTCGCGATCGCTAGCATAAATTTCAAAAAAAATCAACCCCAAAAACCCATCTCCGACCTGGCTGTTGGTTGGGTCGGTCGTTTTTACATAGAAGAGAAAACTACTAGTAATGGAGGAAAACGCCCATCGAGACCATCCACGGAAATCTCAAAGGACTTAAATCCAGCGAACTCAAACAGTTACAAAAACTCTACCGTCAAAAAATCCCCGTCGATGCGATCGCGACCCCCGAATTTGCCCAACGCCTGGCAGCCATTAGCACCGAAATTGGCAAACCCATCTCCACCTACATCAACCGGCGGGGGCAAGTAATTCGCGTGGGGGTAGGAACGCCGCGCCAAACCCAAATTCCGCCCTTAGAATTACCCCGTTACGGCGCTAGCCGCCTGTGTGGGATTCGCTGCATTACCACCCAGGAAAAATCCCATCCCCCCAACGTCGATACCCTAACCACTATGGCGATTCAACGGTGGGATGCCCTGGCTACTCTCATTTTGTCTGGATCGGGGTTCGAACGTCGTGGCGGTGGTCCTACCGGTTATATCAAATCCACCTATCTCGCCCATTTAGCCCCCAAATCCAGTCAAGAAGCCACCGATTCCCAAGAAAGCCCCGCTCACTGGCAGGTTTCCAGCCCTTTAAGCCTCGATATCCTCACCAAACAAGACTTTTTGGATTTGGTAGAGGGGTTGGAAGAAGAATTCGAACGGGAACACGTTGCCCTAGAAGTTGAAGAAGACAAAGAACGGGTATTGGTGGTGGGGATTGAAACCCAAGAGATGACCCACGAACAGTTCCAGCACCAACTCACCGAACTGCAGCGATTGGTGGAAAGCGCCGGTGGTACGGTTTTGGATACTTTACAGCAAAAGCGATCGCATCCCCACCAGCAAACCGTTGTGGGTTCGGGAAAAGTGGACGAAATTGCCCTCAGCGCCCAAACCTTGGGGGCGAGTTTGGTGGTATTTGACCGCGATTTGTCGCCTGCCCAAGTCCGCAACGTGGAAACTCGCGTGGGGGTACGGGTATGCGATCGCACCGAACTGATTTTAGATATTTTCGCACAACGCGCCCGCACCCGGGCTGGTAAATTGCAAGTAGAACTAGCCCAATTGGAATATTTATTGCCCCGTCTAACTGGTCGTGGGGAAGCCATGTCGCGGTTGGGCGGCGGTATCGGTACCCGCGGTCCTGGGGAAACCAAGCTAGAAACGGAACGACGGGCGATCCAAAAGCGCATTTCCCGCCTGCAGAAGGAAGTCAACCACCTGCAAGAACATCGGGAACGGTTGCGCCACCGCCGTCAAAGCCAAGAAGTGCCTTCCGTGGCTATCGTCGGCTATACCAACGCCGGCAAATCGACGCTTCTCAACGCCCTCACCAGCGCCCATATTTACACCGCCAACCAACTTTTTGCCACGCTAGACCCCACCACGCGGCGTTTGGTGGTTCCCCACGCCACTACCCACGAACCGCAAACGATTGTGCTAACGGATACCGTGGGATTTATTCACGAACTACCACCTTCTCTAATCGATGCTTTTCGCGCTACCTTAGAAGAGGTAACGGAAGCCGATGCTTTGTTGCAGGTGGTGGATCTTTCCCATCCCGCCTGGCGATCGCAAGTGGAATCCGTTTCCACGATTTTAGAAGACATGCCCCTGGCACCGGGTCCCATGCTGATGGCTTTCAATAAAATTGATTGCGTGGATGCCCAAACCCTGGAAGCTGCCCAAGCGGATTTCCCGCAAGCGGCTTTTGTTTCCGCCCAAGACAACATTGGCTTGGAACCCTTGCGCCAAAAGCTGGGGCAATTGGTCCACTACACCACCTGCGTATGAAGGTTTCCGAACCTGCGCGATCGCCAGCCCCGTAATATTTGTTTGCTAAAATTCAAATATAGCAATAGAGTTATTGAGTGATTTATCATGGCTAACGTCGAAATCTACACCTGGAGTACCTGCCCTTTTTGCGCTCGCGCCAAAGCCCTGCTAGACGAAAAAAACGTCCAGTATAGCGAATATACCATCGATGGCGATGAAGAAGCTCGCAACCGCATGGCAGAACGGGCCAACGGCAAGCGTACCATGCCGCAAATTTTCATTAACAACCAACACGTAGGCGGTTGCGACGAACTGTACCAACTGGAAGTTCAAGGCAAACTAGACGAAGCCCTGCAATCGGCCGCTAGCTAACCGTACTAGCTAAAGCATTTGCGTCCACGCTGGTGGTACAATCGTAGCCAAAGCGCTCGTGCGTTTCGTAGAAACCATCTCCAACAGGCATATAATAAGTGAAGTTCGCATTTATTATCGACCCAATCCATTACCTCGACCCAGCCCACGACACCAGCGTGGCGCTTATGGAAGCTGCCTACGAACTTGGGCATGAAGTTTGGGTTACCCAAGCCAGCCAACTAAGCGTACAGGAAGGCAAAGCCGGGGCCAAACTCACCTCGGTACAGTTGCATTCGGTACAGTTGCAGCAAGGGCGTTGGGTAGTTCCCCAACCTTGGTACGAACTGGGGGTTGCCGATTTCCATTTTTTAGAAGAAATGGATGCGGTGTTTATGCGTACCGACCCCCCGGTGACCATTCCTTATTTGTACGCTACCCATATTTTAGATTATATAAATCCGAACAAAACCTTGGTGGTGAACGCGCCGGCGGGATTGCGCACTGCTAACGAGAAGATGTATGCGCTGCGGTTTCCCGAATTTATGCCGGAAACCATTGTGACCGCTAATAAAGAAGAAATTCAGGCGTTTTTGGCGGAAAAAGGGAAAGTTATTCTCAAACCCCTGGCTGGTAAAGCCGGAGAGGGAATTTTGGTGTTGGTAGAGGGCGATCGCAATTTTAATTCTTTGGTAGAATTGAGTACCCACAGAGGACAGCTACCAGTGATGGTACAAGACTTTTTATCCGCCGCTTCCGAAGGTGACAAACGCATTATGCTGCTAGACGGCGAACCCATTGGTGCCATCAACCGCGTTCCTGCTGCCAACGACTATCGCGGCAATATGGCAGTGGGGGGCAGTGTTGTCAAAACAGAAATTACCGCGGCGGAACGGGAAATGTGCCAAAAAATGACGCCGACCTTGCGTCAGGATGGTTTGTATTTTGTGGGGATTGATATTATTGGCGGTTGTCTCACGGAAGTGAACGTGACCAGTCCCACGGGATTGCGGGAAATTCAACGGTTGGAAAATAATGCTCCCGCCCATCGTACCATTGAATGGACGGTGCAACGGGTGCAATCCCAGTGCGATCGCAGCGAAACCGCTCAAATTGGCTGATGGGCAAACGACGCAAATCTCGCAAACAATTTTCGAAAAAATCCAAAAAGGGTACGCCCAAACGCGATCGCCGAACGTCTCCCAAACGCTTGCAAGAAAAACTCGAACAAATTCAAGGAGAATTAGAACAAGCGCGCGCGGAACGAGAATATTTGCAAAACCAACTAGCGTGGGTTTTGTATTACCTAGAACGTTTGGACCCACCAACATTGTACCAAACTTTAGATCGTATATCCCAAGGAATGGGTGCTGACAATCCCTTACCTTCAGAAGTGGGAGTTGACTACCAACCCTTGCAGGAAATGCTTGCCCACCAGGATTGGCAGCAAGCGGACGAACAAACTTGGCTGTTGTTGCTGCAAGCGTTTGATAAGGATGGTTCCGATGTTTTAACCTCCGAAGATATGGAAAATTTCCCCAGTACCGACTTGCAAACGATCAATTGGTTGTGGGAGGCTTACAGCGAGGGTCGTTTTGGCTTGCGCGTACAACAGGAAATTTGGGAAATTGTGGGAGGCGATTACGGGGCTTTTTGCGATCGCGTGGGCTGGCGTTCTGCGAGTCAGTGGTTGTACTACGAAGACCTCACGTTTAGCCTCAGTGCGGCTGCCGGTCACTTGCCGGTTTTGGGATGGCGTCGGCGTTCTTGTTACGGTGTGGGCAGCAATACGGCGCGGGAAAGCATGGCATATCTATTGCAACGGTTTCGGGAGGTGGCTGGCGAGGAGGAATGAGGTTTCTAAAGATTTTTCCTGTTTTTTTTGACATTTTAAAATGAGCGATCGCGGTTTGTTGATTCTATCTCCTCCTGGAAATTGCAAGTGGGTGTATATATTGCTGTCTCTGGTATGGTGGAAAAGGCGAAGGAGCAAAAATAGCGATAAATGCCGATAGTGCGTTTTTTTTATAGGTAACAGCACCATTTTTTTTCTTTTTGCAGCGATTTGCTTAATTTTTCGTGGGGGTCCGATAAACGCTGAAACCCCCATTTTTTCGTCGAACCCCGCGAATGTCTTGCCAGTAGAGAGGTTTGGAAGGGTTGGCTGCTGTTTTGTTGAGAAAACTTATCAAGTAATGAAGCTTCCGTTGACACCCCCCGAAATTGGGGTGTATAATTGCTGTCATAGCAAGGGGTCCAGAAGGCGACCCTTTTAGACTTCTCCGGAAGTCGAATTAATGGAAACCGTTGGGCGGCGGACAATTCGCTGCGCTTCAAGCCATCCAACTTTTAGACTTCTCCGGAAGTCGAATTAATGGAAACTTCTACTGACCCTCTACTGACCCTCTACGTATACTTCGAAGCCTTTTAGACTTCTCCGGAAGTCGAATTAATGGAAACATTATGTCCCCCGCGAGGACTCCTTAGGGCAAAGGAGAAATACTTTTAGACTTCTCCGGAAGTCGAATTAATGGAAACCGTTGGGCGGCGGACAATTCGCTGCGCTTCAAGCCATCCAACTTTTAGACTTCTCCGGAAGTCGAATTAATGGAAACTTCTACTGACCCTCTACTGACCCTCTACGTATACTTCGAAGCCTTTTAGACTTCTCCGGAAGTCGAATTAATGGAAACCTTTATGACTCTTCGCCGGAGTCATCTCTCACAAATAACCGTCCCCCTTACCAAGGGGGACCATAGGGGGTTATTCTTTCAAGTTTAAGACTGTTTCACGAATTTTATAACATACACCAT
>CAYZHY010000018.1:0-14795 GCA_964477525.1 uncultured Geitlerinema sp.
AATGGCGCGTTTTGCCACTGGATGCCGCCGCGATCGCGTATACTGTTCAAAAAAAATTTTTTAGAAAACAAACAGCTAGCCAGCCAAACTGCTAGAAGGCTGGTTTGCTATGAGGCATCGGTACGCTAGGCGCCGGCAGCAGAAGTCATCCTATTAAGGTAGGATTGGTTGGCAGGGGGTCGCGTCTTCCAAACCGACGTTCTCGTTACAGCGTAATCTCTCCGTCTGTTTGTCGAACTAGATCGAAAAAAACGTTTTGCAGGTATTGGTTCTTTTCTTGTTCCCGTTCCAATGCTTCTTGGCGATCTTGTTGGATGACGTTCCATGCCATCCAACCCCCAACAACTGTAATTGGAACCGACACCACCAATAACAGAGTTAACCAAATCAAGCGATCTGCCATAGAGGTGCTGATGTTGGGATTTACCATCAACAGAATACAAAAGATGGATGACGGTATGCCTAGGAATAGCAAAATGCCGGCTAGTAGCTTTAAAAAAAATTTTGATATGGTTCTTATAAATCTCATGGTGGGTTTCTCCTCAAAGCTGCATGGCGGTTCGTTTCTATGTATTCCACATCACATGCGTTTCATGGTGAGTTGGTGCCACTGTTTGCCTGGTTCGATTCGCGATCGCTTGGTTGGCGCCGCATTTCATCAAAGTCAATTGGCTTTATAGTTTTTGGTTGTACTTGTGGTTATTTGCCGATCGCTTTCTATTTTTGTATCTGCCTCCTGTAGGTTCTGGTATGTAAACTTACGTTTTTCTAATGGTACCCCGCTTTTTACCGAAGATCCACATTTAGTTAAGGGTGCGTTTCCAGGTTGGTTCCAGGTTTTTCATCGGCAGATTTTGATGAAATTTTGACAATCTGTGAGTTTTACGCTTGGCGATCGCTTGTTGTCTGGTGGCAAAAAAGGATTTTGTAGGTTTAACGATTTGCTGGCGATAAAAATTAAACTACCAAGTGAAAACCTGGTAGTCACAGTTGTTTTTTAGAAAATTAGTATTTAAGCAATGAAAGAACATGTTCCATTTTGCTTGCTTCTAAGTTAAAACGTTTCAGTCTCTTTGCCGGGATTAAAGGAAATGAAAGTCGCGCTTCCATCATTGTGGAAGTATTGCTGCGATCGCTTATTTACGTGTTTCAGTCCCCTTGCGGGGATTAAAGGAAATGAAAGGCAGTTGAACTGTTCGGTATTTTTGGTTTCTCATAATATGTTTCAGTCCCCTTGCGGGGATTAAAGGAAATGAAAGTCAGATTATAAAAATCAACCAGACCCTGATGATTTGGTTTCAGTCCCCTTGCGGGGATTAAAGGAAATGAAAGTCTGCAAGATATCTGTTACCGACGGGGTTCCGGCAGAATTTGTTTCAGTCCCCTTGCGGGGATTAAAGGAAATGAAAGACTGTATCCTATGTGGTAACTACACTGTATATAATGTTTCAGTCCCCTTGCGGGGATTAAAGGAAATGAAAGATTCTTGTTAAGTGATTTAATGCTACTTCAATATTATGTTTCAGTCCCCTTGCGGGGATTAAAGGAAATGAAAGAGCTGACACTCGCAGAGCTGATGAGGAAAGGATTTCAGACCCCGTTCCGACGAGGTTCAATAAAAAGGCTTATTGAGAAGCAATAAAGGCACCCTTTTCTCAATTAAGCTCTGACTGAAACTTCTGAAACTATTGATTTGTCTAGGTTCTAGCGTTTTCGACGAACCCCCCGGGGTTTTTGCCTCCGCTTAAGTTCGTCGGAAATTATCTTCATTGTAAAACAACTTCGATAGCTTGTCTAGCTTTCATACGAAACATAGCATGTCGCTGCTCGCTCGCTCCTTAGAAATTGTCGCCGAGGCTAAATTCAAAAAGTTGTCGTATGGAATCGCCAAAATCAGCTCCTTCTGGCGTTCGTTTGAGAATTGTGTAGATATCCTCTTTCGGAAGTTCCTGCGTAAAGACTTCCCGCTGCATGGTATAGAAATGAGTATAGGTTCCCTCCGTTTCTAACTCGCTAGTAATAAGGCGAAAGCCTTGAGCTCCCAGTTCGTTCAGAAATTCGTGAAGGGTTTTGGTTTTCTTGGGTTTAATGCGTTTGCCATTCACGTATAAGTTCATGATTTCATTGGTCATGCCACGGCCAAGCAGTTGAACCCTAATTTGCAAAAACTGATAGGCTTTGCGGTTCTTGGTGGCATTTTCACTACTTGTTCCGTTGCTTTCTCTGATACTATCCGTTTGCGACCCTCGTGCTTCTAAATCTCTGATACTTTGGTTAAGCTGCTTCAGTTCCGCGTGAATGGCTGTTAAAGCTTGAAGTATTGAATCTTCTCGATGGCGATCTTCATCGTTCACCCCCTTAGAAATTGGTGCTTTGGGAGGCTTGGGAGGCTTGGGTGGTTTGGGTGGATGTGTTTCGGTCATGGGTAAAGTGATGGATATAGGTGGATTTTGTGAGTTGGACAAGAGAGGGAATTCGTTGCTGGCATACTTTGTAGAATGCATCTTGAGATTCCATGCCCAATCATAACCCCCACGTTTTTCTTCATACTACCTTGTCTCTTACTGAAAATCGATATTGAATTAAGATAAAGAAACATGGAAATCGCGTATTTATGCCAAGCTTTTTGCTGGCGAAGTTGGTGGCTACCAATAAAGAATGTAACTGAATAAAAAACTACTAGCGATCGCTAACCAAAACAAAGCAATGGCTCTTCCAAAGCCACAGATTCCATATGCTACCATTGAAAAGCTTTGAATTGGGTACTTCAATATGGAAAGCGCATTTCCCTACCCACCAACACCGGATGTTTTGCAATGGCTATCAGGTGGTCAGCTTGCCAATCGCTTCCTGCGATCGCTACGGTTGTGGGTACTGCTGAAAAAACTGTATGGCGAAAACAACTGGCAACCGGAACTGCCAGAACATTTTTCCTATCCCCAATTGCGCGATCGCTTGTACGCCGATACCCACAGCAAAAGCGACCAACTCCCCACCGAAAAACTCATTCGCCACTGTCGTAGAAGCCATTGCATCTGCCAGCAAACTTGCCAAAACCTGTTGTTAGGTACGATTTCCGACGAGTGGAAACAGCAAATTATCCATCTCACCGGCTTTAGCAACCAAGAATTAGAAACCTACCTCCAAGAACGTCCTTTTGCCACCGTTCACCGTTCCATTCGCCAAGATTTGAAACAACTGGTCAGTTTGGGATGGCTGGAACAAGTCAAACGCGGTCGATTTTGCCTTCTGCCAAACTCGCAACTGCCAACCTTACCCACCACTACCACCAGCATTGCCACAGAAAATCCGACCGAACTTTCCCTTCCCAGCGATCGCTTGCGGGAACTCATTCCCGTATTAGAAGATATTGCCTTCGTTCAACCCAACCTAGAAGTTCTCATCGAGACATTTTGGCAGCAGCTTTCCCAAAACGCCAACCAACCCCTCTCTCCCGAACGCCAAACCAAACGCATCTTCGTTCACATGGATTATATTTTATCCGACCAAGCGCAAGACCGCGTCGATACCTACCAAGAACAATTGGAACAGCTTTGGCGTACTGCTGAAGGTGGCGTGATTCAATTTAGCTACTGGATTGCCAAAACCAACAAACAAGTAGACATTATCACCTATCCCGTTTGCTTGCACTATCTCCGCCGCGCCAAATATCTCAGTGCCTATGGCTTAGATCCGCAAGGAAGCTTACACTGGCATAACTATCGCCTCGATCGCATCAGCAGCGATCGCCTCACCGTTCTTCCCTGGGGAGACCCCAAAATTCCCCAACCCTTGAAAAGAATGCGCCGTCGCGGGGAACTACCGCAACCAGGATACGTACAGCAGGAACTCGAAGCTGCCTGGGGATTCAACTTTTACCATCCCAAAGCCTTTTTGATTATGCGTTTTCCTGCTGACTTTGCACGCTGGTACGTAGACGATACCGTTCGCCATCCCACATTTGTCAAAGTTGACTACCGAGAATTGCCGGAACTTATAGAACAAAATATTCGCAATCCCCAAGAAAAAGAAACCATTCAAAATATTTTGCGCAAGCGTTCTTCTCAAGATGCCTACTATCGTGCTTGGATTCGTACCAACGACATCAACGTTCTTATGCGGTTGCGAGATTGGCGACCTAACGGAGAAGCGATCGCACCTCTTTCTATACGCAAACAAATGAAAGCAGAAGCTATGGCGGAACTATCCCACTATGAAAACTGAAATTCGGCTATTTTCTTGGAAATCCTAGGAACATAAATACCAATTTAATGGTCTAGTAGCCTCGGTAAAAATAAATGCAGCCAATACAATATCAAACGCTGCCATGGATATCCATCGGGGATTGGAACGAATAATAACAGGAGAACACCTATGAAAACGCAGATGACCCAACAAGTTTTGTCAGAGGAAGAGAAAAATCCCTCTACCGTTGTCTCTAACGATGGCGAAGTCACTATTCTCAACGACGACGATGACGACGATGACGATGATGATGACGATGATGATGATGGGGATACTGCCAGCAACGGCAGCGGGTCTGACGATATGACCGGTGATAGCGGCAACGGTACTGACGATGGAGATAGCGACACCGAAGACGATACTGGGAACGGTACTGCTGATGTTAGCCAGGAAGTTAGCCTTGCCAACGGATTTGATATTACCTTCTTAGGTTCGACAGATAACGGCGACGGCACCTCAACTTGGGAATATCAAGTAGAAGAACTGGCAACAGCACAAGACTTGAGTAACTGGGTGTTGGGTCTGCCGGAAGGTGCAAATGTGGTTTCCTTTTCCCCAACTCAAGGTGCCGAAATTGTCGCTTCCGATCCCAATTCCGGTGTTGGCGGCATTAAATGGGAAACTGGTGCTGGTTTCACCTCAGGTACTTTCTCCGTCACCCTCGAAGGGGAATTTTCGGTTGGCGAAATTGACGTGTCGGCAAAAGGTCCGGATGTAGAATTGGGAACCCTCGCTGGTCCGGTGTTAGGCAGCGAAGGTGACGACGATATGACCGGGGAAAACGGCAACGGATCGAACGGTTCCGACAACGACAGCAACGGTAGTACCTCGACAACCTACGTTATCGGTACATCTGCTGGCGAGTTCTCCCAACCGGAAAACCCACAATCGCAAGCCGTTATTGACATTTCCGACCGCAACGGCGGTACCGACAATCGCTTTGAATGGGGAGAAGCGGTTTCCGATAGCTTTAACAGTGTCTTGCAGTTTGACGGTACCAACTTATTTGCTGCCGAACCGGGAGAACCGTTTAAGGTCGGTCAAATCTTCTACCGCAACGGTACGATTGAAGGTGGCACTGGCTTCGACGGGGATTTTGGTTTGGATGTGATTTTGGATATTGAAGGAACTCAAGAAAACCCGGAAGCCTTCAATTTCTTGTTCAATATTCTCAACACGCCTAACGAAACCGGCGATCCTGTGGAAGATGCCGACCGTTTGCGATTCTCCAGCAGCGGTTTATCGCCGCAGACCTTTGAAGTAGATGGCGATGTCTTCACCATGGAACTGCTTGGGTTTTCCCAAGACGGTGGCGAAACCACGGAAAGTGGCTTTGATTCGCCAGAAGAAAGTTTCGATATTGCGTCACTGTTTGCCAGGTTGACCCAGGTTTCCGAAGGTGACGATGGCGACAATGGCGACGACGGGGATACAGATTCTCCGTTTACTCCCCTATCGCAAGAAGTTATCATTGAGATTCGCAATGCTGGCGGTGTTTTCATTGGCGGCGATGAAAGCGGTGAAGGTGCGATCGCTGGATCGGTGGTTTTGGAATCCTCCAGCCAACTGAATCTATTCTGGAGTACCACCACATCGGCTTCTCTGAGTTTTGAACGCAACGAGTTCTTCCAACTAGAAACCAGCAGCCAGCAAATCGACTTGGAGACCCTTGGCGAAGAAAGGGTCATTGGTTCCGACAGCGACGATACGGTGGCTGGCAGTTCCGACAATGATGCCATTGTGGCTGGTGACGGCAACGATGATGTCAGTGGCAGCGATGGCAACGATGTCATTATCGGTAGCGACGGCAACGACAACTTAGAAGGTACTACCGGCAGCAATACTATTAACGGCAATCGCGGCGACGATACCATCACTGGCGGTGACGGTGTTGATATTTTGCGTGGCGGTCAAGGCAACGACGAAATTGACGGTGGCGATGGCAACGACATTCTGCTTGGCGATTTAGGGGAAGATACCCTCATTGGTGGCAATGGCAGCGATACTTATATCCTGCGTTCCGAACTGGAATCTGGCAGCAGTACCGATATTATCGCCGATTTTGAAGCTGGTAGCGATCGCATTGGTCTGACCGTTCAAACCCAACTGGTGTTTGAGGTAACCGATTTCAACGGCGATGGCAGCCAAGACGTAGCCATCCAACTGCAAAGCGGTACCACCATTGGCTACGTTCTCGACACCAGCAACACCACCCAGGTAGAATCCGCGACGCTGCAAGTTCCCGAAGAAGATTTTGCTCTCTAATACTTCGGCAGGCTCAGCATAAATCTTGCAACACTTCTAACACCAACTTTGGCAGTAGCTTATCTTTAAACCATACAACACGAGCGGGGACATGGCGCACGTCAATCCCCGCTTTTTCTAAATTTAACCGTTCGGAAATTGCTAAAATAATATCGTCGCGATCGCTTTTGCGTACCTGTGCGAACTTTTTCTGCAAGTATTCCGGTCGCCAGTAGCCAATAATTTCCAACAAAAAGGTTCTGCCGTCGGGATGAACCAGCCGAAAATCGGGAATCATAACGCTACCGGGAATGGGAACCAAATCCACCTCCCGTTCTAACTGCCATTCGGTCTTGGTTTTCTCCCAGCGATCGCAAAATCCCTGTTCGATAGCACTATCATAAGTTTTCCCTGGCGGATAGTGGCTGACCAACCCGCAATCCGAATTCAAAGAAAAATAACCGGTTTTGTACTTTCCCGTATAAACATCTTTATGCTGTAGCGTCGCCTGCAAACTCCAACGCGTCACGTGTAGCAACGCCGGAATCATCTTTGCCAGCGCCAAACCGTAGCGGGTACTGGTTTTAAACAAGCTAGCGGGTCCGTCAATGGTAATGGTAAACCCATAATCGGCATCCCCTTCGATGTAAGCCATTAACTGAAACAATTTTAAATAGCGAAAGAGTAATTTATATTCCCCCGGTACGTTGCGATGTGCGTTAATAACAATATGGCTGGCTTTGTAGAAAATTCCCTGAACTTGGGAAAGATTGTAGCGATGCAGCAAGGCTTCCGGCGTTGGCGTTTCCAACTCTGTCAAAACTTTATTTTCGTTTAAATCGGCATACAACCCATCTTTGATTTCGCTGGGAAGAACCTCCCGTTCCAACTGTTGCGAAAGCTGCGTGGCAAGTTCGTCTAACGTTTTTTCCGTCGATTGGCGACAGGGAACTCGATTGGCAGCCATGGCAAATACCTGCCGCCGCAGTTCTACAGGTTCTAAAGGACTAACCACTTCAAAGGTAGAAAAACTGCTGCGCAAAATATGCGCCAATCCCCGAATAATGCGATAATCGGGACTATCTCCTTCAAATTCCCGCAGTTGCCGGTCCAATTCTCCTTGAGAACATCCCCTGGCTTCGACAAACAGGTCGATTAACGATGCTGCCATGTTGAGATATTTGTCATCGATTGGCAGCCGTTTGGGAACAATGGTTTCTCCTTGCAGGCGGTGGATGAGTAGGTCGGTGGGAAGCATAGGTGATTGAGGAGTGGGAGGAGGGGGAAGAGGGGGAAGTTAGAATGGTGGGGATATGGATGGTTTTATAGTACGGATAGGAACGGATGGTGGTTCGTTGGCTATCCCTACGAATTCATCTATTCATTTTTTGTTTTTTTGCTGTTTCTGTATGCCAAAAGTTCGAGTTTTGCCGCTGTTGTTTGCTGCTATTTTGGTGGTTTGGTTGGGTGGCATGTTGCCAGTGCATTCCCAGCCAATGTCTGCCTCTGGCGAGAATACCACGGAGAATACCACAGAACCAACTTTCTCCCAAACTGTGGTTGACCATCCGAAACCAGCAGCAGCGACGACTACAGACAACAGTAGCATTCCTGTAGACGAACTCAAGTTGCTGGTGAAGCCGCTTACGCTAGAAGAACTGCATAACGAGGCAGCGGCTTGGTTTTTCTTGTTAAAGCAAAAGGTACAAGCCATCAGCGAAACGGAAATTGCTATTAAACATCGCAATCGCAAGATTCAGTCAATGGAAGAGGCAGCGAATGCGGTCCAAAATGCTCAGGAAGCTGCTTCTGCGGCGGCGCAGCCAAGCAAGTCTGAAGAATATTCCAAAATCGAACAAGCAAAAGAACAAAGACAACAAAGTATTCAACAAGCGCAGCAGGCATTGCAAAGAGTGAAAAAAGCTGCAATTAACATTCAATCGGATTACAGCTTGCGCGCTACGGTAGAACAAGCGGAAATTGAAACGCAAGATAAGAAAACGCTGCAACAAGCTAAGGAAATTCTCGATAAGCTCGAACAAGAACGAGATAAAGAAGAACCGAACCAGCCAAAATACAAGAAGATAACCAAAAAAATGGAAGCTCTGCGTCGGGCGATCGCGAATTTTGAAACAGCGAGAGACAAGGAAAAAAGCATCGAACCCGATGCTTCCGATTATATTGAAGCCAGTCAAAATTTGGCAATAACCAGAGAAATGCTGCAAGCTGCGATCGCGGATGCTGTAGGATTCCCGGGAATTGCTGGCGCTACGTTCGAACAACAATCCATATCGGAGTTAGAAGCGATCGCGCAATCTCTAGATTCAGAACCCAACTTAGAAAAGATTCGTTCCAAATTAACCAAAGCGATCGCTTCCGAAAGCGAAATCAAGAATCAACTGGTACAAGATGTCACCGAACTGCAAGGAGAACGAACCTTACACATCGATCGCCTGCAAACTATTTTAGACGAAATCGACAAAAAAGGCGGTTTGATCGCTCCCTATCAAAAATATATCCAAGCCATTCGCGGTACAGAAATTGACGTTCGAGATACTTCTGGTTTGGGGGTAAGGTTGATGGGTTGGTGGCAATCGGAACAGGGAGGTCGGCGTTGGCGGAATAATATTGTCATTTTTACAGGAATTCTGGCGATGGTCACCCTTTTCTTTCAAATTTTGGGTTGGCTTCTCAACCAAATCTTGCAACGAGTTGGCAATACACCGCTGTTGCTACGCCAGTTGTTGGTGGTTTCCGTCAAACGCAGCGGTATTTTGGTAGGATCGTTGCTAGCGTTAGCCGTTTTGCAAGTTAATTTGGCACCCACTTTGGCTTTGCTGGGAGGTGCCAGTTTTATTTTAGCCTTTGCCTTGCAAACCAACATCAGCAATTTTGCCAGTGGCTTCCTGCTGATTCTGTACGAACCGTTTCGCATTGGCGATGAAGTACAATTGCTGGATATTTGGGGAGAAGTGGAAGCCGTGACGCTAGCTACCACCCGAATTCGCGGGTTCAATGGGGAAGCGTTGACCATTCCCAACGAACGAGTTTGGCAAAATGTTATTCAGAATAATACCGGTACGCGATCGCGTCGCATCTACATTCGCATTCAAGTAGGGTACTATGAAAACCTAGCCGAAGTAGAACGCATTTTCTGCAAAACTGTAAAATCCCATCCCTTGATTTTCGACAACCCACCTCCCTACATTCTGCCTATCGAATATACCAACTCTACCATTTGCGTGGGCTTGTGTGCGTGGACCGACCCCCAAAACTTTTGGCAAGTACGGCGGGAGTTGTTTGAAATGATTCAAAATGGATTGGCAAACGCTAATATTGCGATCGCCTATCCCACAGAAATTCGGATAGGATACCAAGATGGCAAAACCTATTTGCAGCCATCTTCGCCACCCACCGATTCTCATACTGAATAGCTTACTTACCAAATGACTGCCACGCCAACCGACACCTTTTCCCAAGCAAAAATTGTAGAATTTTACCAAGTTAGCTACCAAATCCGCCGTCGCTTTCTGATTCGCAATCTTACTTTCTATATCCAACGCGGCGAAACTTTGGTATTGTTAGGACGTAGCGGCAGTGGCAAAACTACCACCCTGAAAACCATCAACCATTTGCTAGTTCCTACCCAGGGAGAAATTTTGGTAGAAGGCAAACCAACCACCCGTTGGAATCCCATCCAACTGCGACGGCATATCGGCTATGCCATCCAAGATGTGGGATTGTTTCCTCACTTTACCGTCGCGCAAAACGTGGGATTGGTGCCAAAATTGCAAGGTTGGTCCCGCGATCGCGTGCGTTCTCGGGTGGAACAATTGCTAGAATTGGTAGGAATGGAAGCCAGTCGGTTTTACGATTGCTATCCCCACCAACTTTCTGGCGGTCAGCGGCAGCGTGTCGGCGTGGCAAGAGCGTTGGCTGCCGATCCGCCGTTGTTGTTAATGGACGAACCATTTGGCGCTCTCGATCCCATTACCCGCGTAGAATTGCAACAAGAATTTGCTCGCTTGCAACAACAGTTAGGCAAAACCGTGGTTTTCGTCACCCACGACATTCAAGAAGCATTTACCCTAGCCACGCGCATCGGTTTGATGAAAGCGGGAGAATTGGTAACTCTGTGTACGCCAGAAGAATTTTTGCGATCGCAAGATGACCAAGCACGTGCTTTTACCAGCTGTTTGTATTCTGTTGAAAAAACGCTGCAAAAACACCAGCGATCGCATCAATAAAATATTATATCAAATTTAAGATGAAAAATCAAAACTTACATTTAACTATTAAACAATTGTCCAGCAATAACCACCAAAATAGTCGCAATGAATGGAACCGAACCAGAATTTTTTCTATGGCGCTATAGCGACCAAATGCTGCAACATACAGGAGAACATTTAGTATTGGTCAGCATTTCCACCATTATCGCCATTGCCATTGGTATTCCCTTGGGAATTGCGATTACCCGCCAACCCCAACTCTCCCGGATTGTATTGGGAATTGCCAATATTTTTCAAACCGTTCCCAGTTTGGCTTTATTTGGTTTTTTAATTTCCGTTCCCTTGATTGGCGGCATCGGTACCAGACCTGCTATTTTAGCTCTCATGCTCTATTCTTTGTTACCAATTATCCGCAATACCTACGCCGGCATTACCAGCGTCGATCCTTCCATTCGCGAAGCCGGTCAAGGCATGGGAATGACCGACTGGCAATTGCTATGGCAAGTAGAAATTCCTCTGGCGATGGGAATTATTTTAGCAGGTGTGCGCGTGGCAACAGTTATTGCCATTGGAACGGCAACCATTTCCGCCGCCATTGGTGCTGGTGGTTTGGGAACTTTAATTTTTCAAGGACTTTCTCGGGCCAATTCACCGCAAATTTTGGCTGGTGCCATTCCGGCTGCTTTGATGGCATTGCTTGTCGATTTTATTCTTGGTAGGATAGAACGTCAATTCGTATCCAAAAGAGGGAATTGAAATTGAACTGGAAAAACCTAAATCAACGGATTTTTGCTTGGGGAATTGCTGGCTTTTTTCTTGCTTTTGCGATCGCGGGATGTCAAGTTTTTAGCGATCGCGCTAGCAAAACGGTCGTGGTTGCCTCGAAAAATTTTACCGAACAAATTATTTTAGGGGAAATTGTATCCCAGCAAATTGAAAATTTTACCAACCTCAATGTCCAACGCAAACTCAATTTAGGCGGAACGTTTATTTGCCACGAAGGTATCAAATCGGGAGAAATTGATACTTATGTTGAATACACCGGCACTTCCCTACAAGCTATTTTAGAAAAAGATACAAATGGTAACACCCAACAAGTTTACCAAACTGTCAAAGATATATATCAAAATCGTTTTGATATTGAAGTTATGTCTCCTTTAGGATTTAACAATACCTTTGCCATTGTCGTTCGGCAAGAAGATGCCCAAAAATACAATCTGGAAACCATTTCCGATGCTGCCGAATATACGCCTCAATGGACCCCCGGTTTTGGCTATGAATTTGTAGAACGGGAAGATGGATATTCTGGATTGGTAAAAACTTATAATTTAGAATTTCAAAACGATCCCAAATTGATGGAGTTGGGATTGATTTATCAAGCTTTAGTCGAAAAGCGCGTTGATTTGGTAGCTGGCAATTCCACAGATGGCTTAATTCAAAAATTCGATTTAACGATTTTAGAAGATAATAAAAATTATTTTCCTCCCTACGAAGCGGTTCCTTTAGTAAGGCAAGATACCTTAGAAAAATACCCGCAACTGCGACAAGCCATAAACTTATTGGCTGGCAAGATTTCCGCCGAAAAAATGCAACAAATGAATTATGCTGTGGATGTGAAAAATCGTACCGCGAAAGCTGTAGCTGCGGATTTTCTACAATCTTCGGGATTGGTCAAACCGTAGCTTGTGTTGTTGCCAATTGCGTTGGCGAGTTCCGATTCGGTTTTACTGGTGGAATCCTTGTTTCCAAACACCAATATAAACGCGATCGCTATTTTCCCAGTGAATCGAACCTTTGTACGTATCCAAAGTAAAAGAATATTGCTGTTGTTTTCCTTGCCAAACTTGATGAAAACCTTGTCGAATGTCTGCATTTAACTGACATCCCAACATGCTATTGAGGGTTTCTAAAGCCAAGCGATAGTCGACCATGTCAGGAACGAAAGAAGCTTCGGTTTGTTTTAGCAAATGGGAATCGGGGTCAAACAAAAACCCCACACTCACTCGATCGGGGATCAAATGGTATACCCAAGCTGTGGCTTCTTGCCAATATCCCCTCGAAATCGTTGCTGGTACGCCAAACATTTTCCGTACGAGTTTTTGGTGGGTACCGGGTTGAAATCCTGGAATTCCGTATCCCACGGGAATGTTGCGGCAAACATTTTCTCGAACGACTGCATGGTCAGGTAGATACGCGCCTTCCATAATAGCGGGTTGTTCGCTAGCAGCATCCCTTGCCGGCATGGCCATTGTTTGTAAAGAATTGGTACTCAGCAGCAAGCCAATTGCTACGAGAGTACTAGAAAACCACATGAAAGTTGCCCCCATTTTGGCTATTTATTTCCTTTTTCTTACAATTATATTTCCCCAAAATGTGGAAATGGGCGATCGCTTCTTATATAAATTTATTCTTGGCTGGCAGAATTTCTTCGCAACCTCGCCATAAAAAATCCATCCATGTAATGGCGATGGGGAAACACTTTCATCCATTTACCATCAACCAACAAAGGAAACAGTGGCGAACTAGCTTCTGGAGGCAACAACTGCCATTGGGGATTGGCATTCAGAAAAGCTTCGATAATCCGTTCGTTTTCCAAAGGGTGAACCGTACAAGTAGCGTATACGAGAATTCCTCCTGGCTTCACCCAAGTAGCAGTATGCGCTAAAATTTCCGATTGCAATTGTGCCAATTCTGGAATATTTTCTGCCTGTTGTCGCCAACGCGCATCCACTCGTCGGTGTAACGTTCCCAAACCGGAACAAGGCGCATCCACCAAAACCCGATGGGCCTGATTTTGAAATTGAGGCAGGTTGCGACTGTCGCCAACTTCTATTTTTACCGATTGCAACTGCAAGCGTTCCAAGTTGGCCTGCAAGCGCTTGATGCGTTGGCTGCCGTATCCTGGTTGCCGGTGTTGGGTTTCTGGTTTTACAATAGCCCAAACCGTACCGCGATCGCCCATCAACTCGGCAATATGACCGGTTTTTCCCCCAGGAGGCGCACAGGCATCGATAATGGTTTCTCCTGGTTGCGGGTTTAACAAATGAGTAACCAGTTGAGCGCTGCTATCTTGAACGCTCCACCAACCATCACTATAACCTGGTAATTCTTGAATGGCACCAATACTGCCTTGCAAGCGCAAAGCTTGTGGTAGTTGATATTGGCTTTCGCCGCTAGCCACCGTGACCCGTTGTGAGGGAATTTTTCGTGCTTGCAGTGCTTGCTGTACTTGTTCGAGGGTTGTTTTTTGGGGATTGACGCGCAAATCGATACTGGGAGATTGGTTCATCCAAACGCAGAGTTGTTCGGCTTCGGTTTCTCCCAGTTGTTCCACCCAATTTTTGACAATCCAGTCGGGAAAACTATAGGCAGTACCGAGATAGGAAATGGTATCGAAATCGCCTTTTTGGAGGTAGCAAAAAGCTGGTAAAGTGCCAGCATCGGCTTGGCGGAGATACTGCCGCAACAAACCGTTGATAAATCCTTTTAAGCCTCCCAGGCGATTTTTTTTCGCCAGTTCCACCGTAGTATTGACAGCAGCAGATGGGGGAATGCGAGAGAGATAGTGTAGTTGGTACAACCCCAAATGCAAAATGAGGCGTTGGTTGAGGGGTTGTTGGCTGACAGGTTTGCTAGCAAAAGCGTCAATAAGAGCATCCAGGGTACGTTGCGATCGCACGCATCCATAAACCAATTCTGTCACCAATCGGCGATCGGCGGGGGATAAATTTTGTCCCTGCTTTTCCAACCATCGATGCAAAGCGACATCGGCGTACAAACTTTTTTTATAGGTATCCCGTAAAGCGAGGAAAGCAATTTGTCGTGCGTTGCTCATCAATGGCAGCTTGGTTGCCGCGATGGGGGCGGTAAAACAGCGATCGCATTATAGCGCGAATCGCGATGCCATCCCAGCTTAAAAATCCCAAAAAAAGAGCCAGGAAGGTACAAGAAGGCGTACCAATTCCTGGCTTGTTTGGTTAATAGCTATAGAGATAGATTCAGCAGGCAGTTTTGCCTTTATTGACGGCGGCGACGCGCAAAAGCCATGAAGCCACCAACTAAACCTAGAGCTGCCAT
>CAYZHY010000018.1:14895-42867 GCA_964477525.1 uncultured Geitlerinema sp.
GACGGCGGCGACGCGCAAAAGCCATGAAGCCACCAACTAAACCTAGAGCTGCCATGGCAGAGGGTTCGGGAACTGATGCTGGTTCCACATCACTCATATGAACAACCATGTCGTTGAAATCATGGTCGGTCTTTCCACCACGCCACAGATCTTCAAAAGCGACAATAAAATCAGTTTGTAAAAATTCACGCTCGCCTAGTCCAGGTAAGTCAATACTGGTACTGCCATCTCCTTGGTAGATAACCGATTGCTGATATCCATCGCGGTTGAGGCTAGCTTCTGAATAAAACGTATTGCTCTCGTTCTCAAGGTAAAAACCAAATGTGCTACCGAAATTGTTAAATGTTGTACCGTCTACCGTTATATCCCCATTATTTGTGTTAAAGTTCAGGTTGGATAATTCACCCTGTCCGTCACTTCCACTAAACAGGGACACTTTCTTGTTAGAATTTCCCTTTTTGTAAAGACCAAACTCATTTTCATTGGATAAACCGGCTATTTCAAACATTAGATTGGCTGTGGAACCAGAATCTACGTGAGTAAACAACTCGTATCCTGTTTGGTCTTTCTTGGTATCAATGTCTCCAGGATTCGTAGTTACATTGTCAAGATGGTACTGCAAGGAATTTTCATCACTTGGTTTATCCCAAGACTCACCAAAGCTGACAGAAGCAGCAGAGGCAGGCTGGGCCCCAGCCAAAATACTGCCAGCTAGAACGGTGGTGACACCAGTCATGAGAGCCATTGTGTTGGTGGGTTGGAGGATATTGCGAATCGTAGTCATAGTCTTTGTTATCCTAAAATTCAATGTCTGCTTTGCGTTCAATAGATAAACCCTGTTCGATCCCTCAACCTCTTACGAGGAGCCATGTTTTTAACCTGATGGCACAAAACTGTGTTTTCCCTGATTTTTTAATGGTTTTGAACCCAAAAAAAGATAGATGTGCATCTAATTAGAAGCATTAAGGAAATAGCATGGGGAAATTAAAGATGGTCTATAAAGATTCTGACTGTAGATAACCTTACTTTCACGATTTTCGGTTGAAAACAGCGATTTTTAAGTAAAGTTCTAAGGGTAGATGCACGTTTTTAACGTCTGTATTGGTATTTTTACGGACATCTTTGTGGGGTGTAAACACGTAGCGCCTAAGTTTGCAGAATCTTTATATACTTCTGGGATAACCGAACGAAATTTATACTTACGTGCTATGCCGATAAGTACTTTCAACACAAAAGCAAACAAAACAATAAAAAACAGGCATATCGGGGAGGGTAGCGTTCGATCGACCCAGATCGATTCCAGGAAACAAGGTGGATCTTTGCAAACCTACATAAGATTTTTCTTAATGACCAACATTCCCTCGTATCGGATTTTTTGTACAAAAGTAGATTGTTGAATATGAAATCCAACGATCGAAGCCAAACACTTTTAAAGATGCTTTAAAAAAGGCCAGTATGGAAACATGGATCCAGTTTGCTGGTCTTGGCAAGTGTATGTTGCGGATTTCGCCCGAATTTGCCAAGATGCTCCATAGGCTGCGCATCGCTTTCTAGAGATTTTTTGCGATCGCACCATGGCTACCGATAACAATAACTCGCTGTCAGAAATTTCACAATCTCTCGCAGCATTGGCTGTACTTATTCCAGACTCGCCAATCCGTCCTGTATCAACCCCTTCCAGTCCAAGGTATCAACTGATACTACACACCATCCCTATTTCTGAAAAATAGTAGAAATCACCCAAAGAAAAAACCAGGAAGGTACGATAAGAACGTACCAATTCCTGGTTGTCTTGATATCGGGACTTCGATCTCGATTGACCAAAGTTTCCTTCATAGCAGGGGGTTCAGCTATTTTTAGGGCATCGACTTCATTTTCCTGTCTACAGGGAGTTGAATCCCCTTTAGAAGCTAAAGATGTTTACGTCCCGATATGAATTGTGGGTTTTTCCTGTGAACCTATCTTCCCTTTATTGACGGCGGCGACGCGCAAAAGCCATGAAACCACCAACCACACCTAAAGCTGCCATGGCAGAGGGTTCGGGAACAGCTTCTATAGAACCGACTCGCACCACCATGTCGTTGAAGTCGCTATCATTGAAAGAGCGATTGCCTTGACGCCATACATCCTCAAAAGCAAGGATGAAATCACCTTTTCCAAAAAATCCACCAAAGTCAGCTTGAAATGTCGTTGTACCATCACCTTCGTAGACAACAGCTTGTTGCGAGTTGCCTGGATTTAGAGCAGATTCCGTATAGAAACTCCCATCTCCTTCCGATTCGAGAAAGAAACCAAATGTCTCGTACATGTTGAAGTCTACAGTTTGAACATCTTTAGGTTTGGCACTACCGCCAAAAATTGTGTGCTTCTGAGTTCGATCTGTAGTGTTGTAAATACCAAATTCATTACCATCAGCCCAACCAGCTACTTCCAACATGAGAAGAGCTTCATCACCATTAGTGAGGTCATTCGTGAATACCTCAATCCCCGTCTGGTCGTTGACCGTATCGATACCACCGGATTCCGTTATACCATCCAGAAGTTCTTGCAACGAGTACCCACTACCGTCGTCAGATGTACCAAAACTAACAGAAGCAGCAGATGCAGGTTGGGTAGCAGCCAAGATACCGCCAGCTAGCACGGTGGCAACACCAGTCATTACCAGCATGTTGTTCGTGGGATTAAAGAAATTGCGAGTTGTATTCATGGTCTTTTTGTTTGTGGGGTTAAAGAAATTGCGAGTTGTATTCATGGTCTTTTGTTGTAATTTCAATGAAGTTACGAGTTGTATGTAGCAGTTAATAGGTGAACCCCGTTTGCGATGTTTCGATCCCCTACGATAATCCATGTTGCCGACATCGTGGCGCTGGTCTGTGTTTTTCCCCTATTCTTTTTTAAGAAGGAACCAGCCAATGAATTGCATGGAACAGTGAAGTACTCCCTATGAAAGTTGTTTGTAGATAGCCGTATTTTTACGGTTTTTATACCCAGCTAGCGATAGCAAACACTGAGATTGAAATGGCATACAAAAAAGTTCGCTCGTCCAGCTTGATGTCAATAAGGTTGTGTTTCCGTAATATCCTCAAGCAGAAAAACTTTTTTGTCTCTCTATTCGTAATTATACGGAAAACTATTAGAGGCGTAAATACATATTGGTAAGCTTTGCAGAAATTTTATAAATCGATGGATGGGAGAATTCTCAGAGAACTGGTTCTACAGAGTAGCGATGCATTAAAAATACGTCGTTGAGATGGCGTCAAGCATACGTAAAAACGGGCTAACGAACTCAAATAGCGCGATCGCAGACTTGAAATGCTGGAAGCACCACGGTAGACCCCAGTGTAGATTTTGTGGTTTCATACCAAACAACGATAGCTAAATATTTTTAAAGAAACTGTAAAGGAAAGCAGGCATGGAAGGATCGATTGGGAAATCTCGTTGGTTTCATCCCTTGCTTTTGCTGGGGTGGCTGGTTTTGGGAAGTGTATTTCGTTGGTTTCGTCTGGGAATGGAACCTCCGTGGACGGATGAATTTGCCACGCTGGTCTATAGTTTGGGCAATAGCTTTCTAGAAGTTCCTTTAGATCGTTCTATTTCCGCCGAGTCGTTATTGCAGCCTTTATATTTTCGTAGCGATGCCAGTATCCAGGATGTCGTCACCCATTTAATGGCGGAAAGTACCCATCCACCGGTATATTTTGTACTATCCCATTGGTGGCTGCGTTGGTTTTCTAGCGAGGGAGAACTGGTATCGGTGGCTGCAGCGCGATCGCTTTCTGCTGCTTTTGGCGTAGCCGCGATCGCAGCTATCTTTTTTTTCGTACGTTCTGTTTTTCGGACCACCACCGGAGGTCATTTGGCAGCGGCGATGATGGCGGTTTCACCGTTTGGTATTTTTCTATCCAGAGAAGCCCGTCACTATACTCTCGCTATTTTACTGGCGATCGCTTCGCTGGCATTTTTTCTGTTTGCCCTGCGTCGCCTTTACCAGCGACAACGCCTGCCCTGGGTTTGGGTCTTAACTTGGGTCCTTACTAACAGCCTCGGGGTCGCCGTTCACTATTTCTTTACCCTGGTTCTAGCATCGCAAGCGATCGCAATTACCATCATCGGCATTCGCAGTTGGCAACAGCACCGCACTTCATCAAACCATCCAGAACTGCCTGCCCCCACCAAAAGCGTCTGGTATCCTCTGTATGCTGCCGCCGCTGGTAGCCTCGCTACCACCGCTGTGTGGATTCCCGTGTGGCAATCGTTTGCTGGCAGCCGCCTCACCGGTTGGGTTTCCCATGGCTATTCCTTAAGTTTGGAACCTTTGCTACGCCTGTTGCTGTGGCTAACCACCATGTTTGCCCTGTTACCGGTAGACCCGGCGACGGTCCCCATTGCTATCGTTGTGGTAGCTGGGATTTTACTGCTCGGCTTTTTTATCTGGGCGGTGTGGCATCTATACCAGGGAATTCGCTATTTATGGCACTCCAAAAATCTTCAACAGCAGCCCACTCGCTGGTTGCTGGCCTATCTGGTAGCCGCTTTGGCTAGTTTTGGCATCCTCACCTACGGTTTCCAAAAAGATGTCACCCTAGCCCCACGGTTTGCTTTTATTTTGTTTCCAGCCGCGATCGCTCTCATTGGTATGAGTTTAGCGAGTGGGTGGCAGAAGGGCAAACTTCATATTGCAAGTGCCTTTTTGGTAGCAGGATTGCTGGGTAGTATAACGATTGTAGGAGATTGGGGATACTTACAACACCATCGCACGGTATTGCTAGCACAAGCCATCCAAAACCATTCCCAAGCACCTATTTTAATTGCCAGTACCCACAAACATCACGGTCAAACCGGCAGATTGATGGGATTGGCCTGGGAATTTCGTCGCTGGCGGACCCAACAGGAATCCCCCTTGTGGTCTCGTTCGCCGCAATTTCTGTTAGCCCACAAAGCCCAACCTCTACAAGCTGGCAACGATCCGGCTGTTGTCCTGCAAGAAACCGTCGCTCAACTACCCAAGCCTTTGGATATATGGGCGATTGACTTTCATGCCCCTGTGGTTCTCCAAGAGTATAACTGCGTTCGAGACCAACAACGCTGGCCGGAACTGAGCAGCTATCGAGTAAGGTTGTATCATTGTCCGCATGTGGAAGCCAAGTGAGCAAGGAAAAGCTATGAAATTTCAGGAGTTAGTATCCCAAATTAGTGACGGCCATTGCCTCACCCATCTAGGAGAGAATCCAGAGATTACTGGTGTATCGCCCATTGATGCTGCCCAACCCCACACATTAACTTATGTGGAGGGAGAAGCTTTTGCCAATTTTTTAGACCAAACCCCAGCCAGTGCCGCCATCTTGCCGGAAAACGAAGCCATCCAACAACAGGCTAGCGAACGGGGGTTGGCGTGGATGGCCACTTCGCAGCCGCGACTGATGTTTGCCCGCGCGATCGCCCTTTTTTACCAGCCCTACCAACCGCAACTTGGCATTCATTCCACCGCCACCATTTCCTCAGAAGCTCAATTGGGGCAACAAGTTTATGTCGGGGCAAATGCGGTTATTTTGGGAAATACAACGATCGGCGATCGTGTCTGTATTTATCCCAACGTTGTTATCTATCCTGGGGTCCAAATTGGCAGCGATACGATCTTACATGCTAATTGCACCATTCACGAACGCACGCAAATTGGTAAAAATTGTACGATTCATAGCAATAGCGTCGTTGGTACGGAAGGATTTGGATTCGTACCTACAGAATCGGGTTGGTGGAAAATGGAACAGTCAGGATATGTCGTTTTGGAAGATGGTGTGGAAGTCGGTGCTGGTAGTACAATAGACAGGCCGGCTGTAGGAGAAACTCGTGTTGGTAAAAATACGAAAATCGATAATTTGGTGCAAATTGGTCACGGTTGTCAAGTAGGTGCCAACTGTATTTTGGTTTCTCAAGTGGGGTTGGCAGGGGGTGTTCAAGTGGGAAATGGGGTGACTTTAGCCGGTCAAGTTGGCGTTGCCAATCGTGTAAAAATTGGTGATGGCGCGATCGCTTCTGCCAAAACCGGTATCCACCAAAATATTGCTCCCCATCAGGTGGTATCTGGCTATCCAGCCATTGAAAACCAATTGTGGTTAAAAGCCTCAGCTATTTACAAACGCTTGCCAGAACTTTATCAAACCTTGCGAAAAATCAAACGTCGGCTTGACGCTATGACCTCTTCATCGCCCTCCCAAAAACAATAAATTAACCATTTGAACTCATTTATCCCCCTGCCAATTCCACCAGCGAAATTGTTTCGTGCGATCGCGATTCCCCAACCGGATGAAATTAATTAACCCTTTCGTTCAACAATAGAAATTTATGCCCCTCTACCCCATTTAGGCCATCCCATCTCTGCCTACAAGCAGAAATTTGATAGCCAATCGCCAAAATTTTTAGGGTTTATCCGGAACCTTCCGTCAATGTCGGTTGCTCTTTTCCCCCTTGACAGGATTGTTTTTCTATACAAAGATTTTCTTAGGTATTACTGCTGTTGGGAGAGGTCAGCGCTACCAAGCAAAAGCAGCAAAAAAACAAAAAATAAAATTTTGGAAATTTTTTGGTTACAAAGGAGCGATCTAAGGATATATTTTTAATAGAGCCAATATTTTGGCACGAAAAATCGTAATTGGCGTAGATATCGAAAGGACATTTTGCTAGCGATGAGCGACCTTCCAAGTACAAAACTTACAGGAAAAGCACTGCTTCAAAAAGTAAATGAACTTTCCTCCATGCCCCGACGAGAAACGGCCAAACTCTGCGGATACTATACACCTACAAAAAAGGGTGACATACGGGTCAATTTAACAGAGTTTTACGATGCCGTTTTAGCAGCTCGTGGTATTCCTTTAAGTCCGGACAAAAGTAAAGATGGTCGGGGCAGAGAACCCACATATCGGGTGAGCGTACATAGAAACGGACAAATTGTCATTGGCTCCACCTATACAGAGGAAATGGGATTAAAACCAGGGGATGAATTTGTCATTAAGCTGGGCTACAAGCATATCCATTTAATTCAGATCGATGAAGACTCGAAAGAAGCCGAGCAAAATGGCGATCTGAGGGAAGAAGAATAGTTGCTTCTGAATAAATTGGGAAATTAGGCCTTTTGCGAACCTCAGCAGAAAGGTTCCAACTAGGTTGGTTTCCCTTTCTCCTAGTGGGCAATTGTTGCTATCTTTATTCACCAAACACCAGCTATGGGTCATGTTTGTTTTTCTCCCGCTGTTGACATTTCCAGATTCTGTTTCCCCTCTTGCCAAAACCACCTTCTTTTTCGGTATCTGGATAGCCTTTTGGATACCGGTGGCCATTCCTTTAAGTAAATACATAGGTTGGCATTTCCTATCTCCCCCTACGCCAGAGCAAAAAATTCCTTTGCTGGTTTCTTTGTATCTGGTAGCAATTCTTCTCGTATGGGGCACCATACAAATCGAGCAGCATCCTTTTTTCCACTACGGTTTGGTGGGGGATGTTGCTCTTTTAATTTCTTTATTGCTGGGTCTTGGTATAAGCCTGGCTAGCCTGATATTGGCATTTACACTGCAGTGGTTTCGGGGTTGGATACGTTGGCAACGGTTTCCCCCTAGCAATGTCTTGCTATCTACAGGAATCTTGGCTTTATGGGTCAGTGCCACCGAAGAGTTAGTGTTCCGAGGCATTTTGTTCAATTGGTGGCAACAAGATGGGGGGATATGGCTGGCAGCGATCGCAACAAGTACCATTTTTGCCCTGTTACATGGCGTTTGGGAACGCCGTCAGGTTCTTCCCCAACTGCCGGGATTGTGGCTGTTAGGAATGGTGTTGGTTTTGGCTAGAATCGCCGATGGGGGCAGTTTGGGATTGGCATGGGGATTGCATGCTGGTTGGGTTTGGGGAATTGCGGCCTTGCATACAGCAGAAGCGATCGCCTATACCGGTCGCGTACCATCCTGGGTAACTGGCATCTCCCAACAACCCCTCGCTGGTTTGGTGGGAATGGCTTTGCTAGTAGTTGTGGGAATGGGTTTGTACGCCACAATGGCCCCAGAATTCCTCGGACATATTTTTTAGGCGACCGGGAGGGTTGCCCGATAAGATAGGAATGTAGATCGTTTCTTATAAAGTTGGGATTATGAGCGTCAAAAAACAATTTGCCAGCTTTGAAGAAATGCTGAAAGCTTCCGAAACGCCGCTTCTGGTTGATTTTTACGCCCCTTGGTGCGGTCCCTGCCAAATGATGGGACCGGTGTTAGAAGAAGTCAGCAAACAAATGCAAGGCAAGGTGAAAGTTGTCAAAATTAATACAGACAACTACCCGCAATTGGCTTCTAAATATCAGATTCAGGCACTACCTACCTTGGTTTTTTTCAAGGGAGGAGAACCCGTACAGCGATTTGAAGGAGCCGTGCAAGCTCCCCAGTTGATTTCCAGCCTGCAATCCTACGTCTAAGAACGCTGCCGGCGGAAAAGCTTTTGCCACCGTTGTTGCCACTGCTGCCAAATACTTGTAGAGAGCATTTTCTGTAGCAGCTGCAAACGGGTTTTTAGGTAAGCTACGTCTATCGGTTCGTTACCGTAGCGCCAGCGTACGTAAGCTTGAGAAATCTCTTCGACAATATGGCCGGCTTTCGTTGGGGCAACGTGGCGGTATTGGCGGGCATATTCCAAAGGCGTTTGTGCTTGATGGCGGGGATATCCTTGGGCAGTGAGCGTTGCGATCGCTTGTCGGTAGATGCGTTCGGTGGGTGGAAGTCGGCGCAACCAACGACGATAGCGCCATTGCTGCCATCCCTGCCATCCCGACCATCCCAAAAAAGCAACTGCGATCGCGACAATAATCCCTAGGAACCACCCCTGCCATCCTTGGAAAAACAAATTGATAAACCAGCGGATGCCGTTAATAATTCCCTGGGCGATCGCCACAAAAATGGCTTGTAGGGTAGAACGAACCGGTGTCGGTAACCATCCTGCCACCCAATGCCAAAATTCCCGCAGCGTATTCCAGGCGTATTCATCTTCCAGAGATGGCGGAATGGTTTCGTGACCGGGAATGGGATCGAAGCTATACCAACCGTAATTGGGAACATACACTTCCGTCATGGCGTAGGCATCGGTGTTGCGAACCACATACATGCCGGTAAATGGGTTAAATTCTCCAGGACCAAATCCCGCCACCAACCGTGCAGGAATTCCCAAAGACCGCAGCATCACCGTCAGGGTTGTCGAAAAATGGTCGGGATAACCTCCTTCCCAATCAAACAAAAAAGTTTCTACTAAGTCTTGATTTTTTTCGAGGAAGGGAACATCTTGAATGTTGTAGGTTTGTTTTAAACTTTGAGCCAGAAAAAAGGCTTTTTCGTAAGGCGATTGTATGGGTTTTTCTGACTGAGATAGCAGGCTTTCTGCTTTTTGGCGCACGGGTTCGCGTATGGCATCAGGAATTTGTAAGTAATGCTTTTGGATTTGTTCGTCGTAGCTCGTGGGGGCATTTTGCAAGCGTTCCCGATCGCGGTAGGAAACTTCAGAAACCACGCTGTAGGTCATGCCATCCACCAAATTGACTGGCGATCGCAGTCCCCCTTCCGGTCCCACATTGAGTTCGCGCGTGGGAAAATACAGCGCTTCTGGCTGCGCCATAGCCGGAATCAAATTGGGCAACTTGGCCAGAATCGTGTAGGTTTGGATAATTTCTTTCGTACGTCCTGTCGACCACCGTTGGGGAATATCGAACTTATAGGAAAAAGTGGAACGGTTCAGCTCCATCATTTGTTCGTTGCGAGAAATTTCCCAACCTGCCCCCGTGTAGCGGTCAAAGCCCAACACCCGCCAAAAGCCTTTCATTTGCGATCGCACCCGCATCACCACCTTGGGTTCCATCTTGCCCCGTAGGTTTTGGTTGATGCGTTCGTTAAATCCGTAATAAAACTCCTCATCCACTTCTCCAGGACCAGACAGCGTACCTTCTCCTAGACCGCCAGCTTCGCCGCCACCAGGGCCTTCTCCCTGTTGCTGGGTATTGCTTTTGTACCCCGGATTGTTAATGACATTACGATCAAAATCGGCCGGAATATCAATGGGATTGCTGACGGGCAGCGTTTGAAATTGGTAGCCAGGGAAGCGAGGAGTCACGGCAAAAATCGCCAATCCCAAAGCTACGGTTCCCCCAAAAACCACCAGCAAGCGTTTGGGGGTCAGTAAAGCGGTCAAGCCTGGAGTCTGGAACCCACCAGTCATGGGTCGAGATGGTGGCGAAGAAGTAGGGGGATTGGTAGTGGGGTTTTCTTTTGATGGCTGGTAAATTCCCAAACGGGAACGGTAGTCAAGCACCATCGTGGGAAATGCGATCGCCAAAAATAAGAGCAGAAATATTCCATAGACCCAGGTTTGACTGAGGGTACCTGCCACAGCCATCAAAATCAGACCAATGACAATGGAGTATCCCAAATCTCGGCGGCGAGGGAGGTCAAAACTGTGCAATACTTGCAATTGAACCAACAGTTTTGCCAAAACCAAGCGGGTATCGTTGAGGTTGCGCAGCAGGTCGTTGAAAAAATCCCCCAAACACACCAACATGGCGATCGCCAATAAAAATTTCATGGTGACATTGCGTTGGTGGCGCTGTCGCCAACTCCACCACCCCCCAATAATACTTAAAGGCACCGCCCACAAACTCATGGGAAGAGATTCCTGCAATCGCGATGCCACATCGGTAGCCACAATCGCGATCGCCACCAGAATCTGTACAAAAACGCGCAAGGCCACCGAATCTTCCACGACCTGCGTGGCAGCGCGCTGTCGCCACTGCTGTTGCCAATACGTCCACCAAGTTTTCAGTGCCACCATCTGAAATTTATTCGCTTAAATAAATTGCAAACACAGGTTGCTGTTCTTCTGCTTCCGACTGTTCTGGCCATTGTACACGTAGCGAATAAATTTGGTGGGGTTGGCAATCCAAAAGTTCGCCGCTGAGAGTTCCGGGATGGGAACGATGGGCTTCCACTTGTTCGGTTTCGCCTTGTAGGTGCAAACGACCGCCACCAGGGAGATAAGCCTGTACGCGTACGGCCGAAATTTGGGATTGGTAATTTACATCAATGGTAATAGAACCGTTTGGAGTTTGCCAGTGTCTTTGTTGGTGGGGTTGTTGGGGAGATAAGCGCACCATCAGCGTATCCACCATTTCTCTGGCTGCCAGCAAAGAAAGCAAAATTTGCTGGGAGGGGGTCGCTTCCTCGTAAACAATACCTTCTACCCCCAACTGTTGGGCTAGCTCTCTAGGCGCGATCGCTTCATTTCCCTCACCATCGCGCAATCCCGATTCCAATACCAACAAACGCCCCACCAAATCGTTGAGACCTTCGCTATAATCGGGAAATAAAGACTTCAACGTGGCCACCAACTTAGCACCACGCCGCCGTTCCGAAAGAATAGCCGCCGTACATTGACGCCGCAATTCCTCAAAAACCGATTGCGGTAGCAAAATGGGAAAATGAAAATTCTCCCAAAAAGTGGGAACTGCTTCCCTTTCTAATTGGTCGGGATATTCTAACACCTGCGTTTCCCATGGAAATAAGGGCAGGTTGTTGGACATCTCGCTTTTGAATTTGTTTTTTAACAGTTGGTGAAATCGATTGTTCGCGGCGCTCATCTCGCCTAGTTTCATGGCTTTCTCTCCTGAATTTCCGGAGGTACTTTCCGGTTGCCACGCACTCTCCCTATCCGGCGGTTCTTCGTCAAAACCCAGGTCAGCTTCGACAAAGTCAACTTCCGCATCCACATCCACCACATCATCACCGATGTCAAAATATAGCCGGTCTTCTAGTAGATTGGTTGCTGCTTCTGGTTCAAAAGCAGTATTGACCCACGGTTCGGTATCAACCTCAGATAGGGGACTTGCGGAACCTGACTCAATGTCAGACATTTCCATGTCTGGAAACAACCAAGCCAATAATTGGTGCCGGAAAGCCTCTTTTGAATTGCGATCTATGTGGTTATTCATGGTTAGATGCCCCTGCTCCGGAAATTTGTTTCCATCCCATTAGGGATTTGAGGGTATTGAAACTGATGGCGCCTTTGCTATTATTCGGTTTGTTTGATTCCATCGGCTAGGAACCATTGAGTGGCAAATTTTTTTTAAACCCTAGCATATTATTTCGTTACTATTTCGTGATTGCGAAGATCCCAGGCTCGCTCCAGCAATTTAAACCATTTCTTTTGCAATTGGTTGGTGGTGCAACCTAGTTCCTTAGCAATTTCTCCATCGCTATAGTTTTGCTTTTTGAACGCCAATAGTTTTTGCTCTTCGGGGGTACATTGGGCGTGAAAAGCTTGTTGTTGGGAAGGAGTTAAGCCCAAATTGCGGTCTAAATCGGCCCCCAACCACTGATGCACCAATTCCCACCGATGCATGAGGGCAAAGCGAATTAGGTGATATTTAAACCGCTGTTGCAGGTAGTCGCGTTGGCGCGGTGTCAGCCCCAAAATTTCTTCGATTTCGCTGGCAGATAGGTCTTGCAGGCGCAAGCAAAAATAATCGACGCAACTGTGCTGTTGTTTCTCTTCTAGGTATTGCAACAGTTCGGAAATGACTTTTTGACGCAAGCTGTCGTCGGATACTTCCGGATCTTGCTTCATCAGGGCATCCCGTAGCTGTTGTAGGGAAGCATCTCCGGTGGTGTCGCCATTTTCCGACGAGACGCCTTCACAAGCGCGGTCAATATCGACCGAGGTTTCGGGAGGATGCTGTTGGGAAAAGGTTTGTGCCCGCAAAACAATGAGTTGCTGCGATCGCTTTTGGGAAATGCGGATGCGGCGTTTGGCATAGCGTTCGGTAAATGCCATGTATTCCGCCAACTCTAACAGGGAACGGGGAGAGTAACTGTCGCTCAGTTGGGCTTCCCGGCGAAAGGCATTTAAAGCTTCTAGATAAAATCCCTGCAAAAAATCTTCAATCAACATCAGCCGCGTTTGGTAGCTGGCGTAGCTGGGGGAAGGGGCAATATAGCGATAAATAATGGCGCTCAGCGTACTGTGAAGTTCCGCGCGCCCCGGTTCGGAACCCAGCTGGTAGTAACGCAGGCACTGTTGCAGGCGATGTTTGGCTAAATGGAGTTCCCAACCTTGGATGTCACCTGATTTTTGAATCCGTTGGCTCTCTGCACATATACGACCGGCTTCATCGGCAATACGCACGGCTACTTGGCGGCAGGTCTTGCTAGTAGCGCGCGTATGGGTTTGTAGTTGTTGGAAGATGGTTTCGGCGATCGCGTCCACTTTGGGATATTTCTCAAACCCGACTTGATAGATTTCTCTCAAACCCTAGCATATTCGCTAAGGTTCCGTCTCTAGTATTAAGATTGGGGACAATAATCTTTTATAGAATTTTGCAAACTTAAAATATGAGTATAGACCAGCAAATCGAACAGCTCGTCGCTGAAGCACCGCAAGATGGGCAAACGCCGCAAATCGTACGAGCGATTGCACCCGCCTTAAAATACTTTGCGGAACAATTACAGCACCAGCATTACTATATCCTCCAAAATCTCGACGAGCGCTGGGTCGTACATACTTTGAGCAACCGCGCTCGAGCCGAGCAACAAAAACGGGTCATTTACGCCTTTCCTTCGGTGAAGGATGCTACCAAATACGCAACGACTTCCCCATCTTCGCAGGAAGTTGCGATCGCTATGCCGGTAACCCATATTTTATTCCAACTGCTAGCTTTAAAAACCATTGACAGTTTGATTTTTTTTGAAACACCAGCCAATTTATCCTCCGGTGTAGAAGTGAGTCAGCAAGACTTTCAAAATTTAATTCAAGTGCAGCTCAAAAATACATTCGGGCAGCAACCACCGAAAAATATGGCTTGAGGGAAAAGGTAGGGAGATGGGGAAATAAAAATGTGTAATGAATTGTTTGTTTCTCCCATGCCCCCATGCCCGCTGCAGCAACTATTCCTTCGATGAAGCACTGGGTGGGCTCAAGCGATCGCTTCCACTACCATTATGTTTCATTCTTGTCAAGTCCAAATCATTTTCAAACCACAGAGATTGCTGGGGAATGCCAATGCGAATGCCTTCGCGGTCGAAGCGATTTTTCAGGCGGCGGCGCAGTTCCCGGGCAACGCTCCATTGCTGCATGGGTTGGGTTTTAATCCAAATCCGGATAACAAGGCCGCTGTGGGAAATTTGGTCTACACCCAACACTTGGGGAGCTTCCAATATCAAAGGTCGCCAATTGCGATCGTAATATAGATACTCGCTGACCTGGTTCACTACCGCCAAAGCATGGTCTACATTGGTTTCAAAACCCACTTCCACTGACAAATCCACGCGCGACCATTCCTTGGATAAATTTTCCACAATACCAATGGCACCGTTGGGAATGGTAATCACGCTACCATCCATACCGCGTAGCTGGGTAATGCGCAAATTCATTCTTTCCACAAAACCGCACATTTGCTGGATCGTCACCACATCACCCACGGCATACTGGTCTTCCAGAAGAATAAAAAACCCGTTAATCGTATCTTTAATAGCATTTTGCGCTCCTAACGACAGAGCCAAACCAGCTATACCAGCACCAGCTAGCAACGGTGTGAGATTGATGCCAATGATGGCAAGTGTCACCAGAACTGCAACGCTTACACCCAGCAATGCCGTAACGCTTTTGAATACCTGCGAAAACGTTGAAATGCGCACAGCTATACGTTGGGAAGTGCGTTCGTCAACAAGTTCTGGCGGTTCTAGGGCCGAAAACAAGCGATCGATAACCGCTTCCAGCAACCGTATGACCAAATAGGTTACCAAAATTACACAGGCAATTTGTAAAGGCAGGGCAAACAGTATCGGTTGTAACCAACGAGTATAGGGAAAGAGCCTTAAAATCGTAGTTAGATTGGCTCCCCATATTATTAACTGTAAGATTTGCAGCAAGCGACGCTGGATTTCGTTGAAAGTAAACCACTGCTGGCGGCTGAGCTGTTGCTTGACCGAATCCAAATTGGTGGTGGGAAAGACAGCAGCATCCGCAGCTTCTCCTTCTAGAGATGGTGAGGAGTCGCTGGAAGCTGGTTCCGCAGTAGCAGCGGCTTCGGCTTCCCTTTCGGCTTCTATGGATTCAATCGTGCGCTGGCGCCGTCTTTTGAGGGCACACTGCCACTTGGTAATTCCCCAACTTAAAAACACCGTACCCGCAATAAGGCCCAAAGCTATAGCCATTTGTTGGGCAAGAAACTCCGGACGGCGTTGTTTTTTCGCACGAATTAGAGCTTCTTCTATAATATTGCTTAGTTCTGTTGCTCTGGTGGTAATATCTCCCCTATCTAATTTGGCATCTATGTGAGTAACGGTCATAATATTGATTTCTTGCAATTTGTCGCCGTATTGGGCGTAAATGACCGGAAGATCGTTGAGGAGTTTGTAGGTAACGTGGAGCGTCTCGGGATCGAAATCGCGGCGCACGATATTGTACAGTTGTCGTTGGATGTCTCGTACCCGCCTTTGGCTGGAGATAGATACAGATTGCGATTGTTCGGTTTTGTCTTCTGTAGGAGCAGGCGTAGCAATGTGAAAAAGTTTGTATCCATCGAGCCAAACCGCACGGATATCTAGTTTTTCTTGTTGGGCTGGTGATAAGATTTGCGATACGCTCTCCAAACCGGTGGTAATTGGCGGAATTTGGCTCAAAGTGGGAAAAGCGCTTTTCGCTCCTACAGGAAAGGTAGATGTCAAAAAAGCGATCGCAGCGCCTATAACTCCCCAAATAAACCAGCGACGCAGCTTTCTGATTTGTGGTTGCATGAGGATCCCTAACAGCTCAATGAGAATTTGTTGTTTGTGCCAGGGGTGGCTGCACCAATCCCTGAAATCTGAAGGTCAAATTGGCCGAGTTCAACCTCAACGAAGTGGGCTGAGGAAAAAAGCAAACCAAAGATATGATAGTATGACCAGCATTCAAAATGTTCCCTTGCTAAGTTGCCCGTTAACTTGCAAAGGACAACTAACTCTAACGAAGAAAAAAAAATTGGGATGGAGATGGGCATTTTGTTAGCGGGGCGCGCCGTCGTGTCAGCTTTTGAAGAACCAGCAAGACCTAGGAAGGGAAAATCCTGGGGTCAAGCACAGTTTTACCAAGGAAGAACCCCTAACCGCAATGCCTGCAGGTTACAGAGTCGTTAACATGGAACCAATGGCACCGAAACCAACAACTTCTCAGAAAAATTTTTGCCGGCGCTTGCTACAGGCAGTTTTGGTTGCGGTTTTGGCTTGGTTTTGGGTATTGTTGGCTGCCAACCCAGTTACCTAAAGCAAACTAATCGTTCCTCGATAGGCTTTGATATTGCAGCTGCTGGAAAGGTTCCCAATTCTGTAAATCCTCCAAAATCGCCTGGTAGCCTTGCGTGTTGGGATGCAAACCATCTCGACCGATGAGAGGTCGCCACCAAGATTCTCCCCGTTGCTGCCACAAATCGTACAAATCCAGATAGGGAATGCCGTAGGCAGCACAGGCTTGGCGCGTTGCCTCTTTGTAGCGGTATTGGTCGGTGTGGTTGTAATACAAACAGTTGAGAAAGGGCATTTTAGCTTCGTCAGTGGGGGTCATTCCCACAAACAAAACCGGGCAGAGTTTTTGGGATTTGACCAATAAATCATCCATCTGTTTTTGAAATTGGGAAAAATCGGTAAAATTTTTGCCTTGGCTTGATTGTAGGCGAGCCGAATCGTTGACACCTACAGATAGAATAATAATATCGGGAACGCGATTGCGCAGTTCGCCACGGTTGCGAAATTCATCTTCCAAACGTTGGGCAACCTGAAGAACGCGATCGCCCCGTACGCCCAAATTGTACACCACATGACCGGGACTACCATCGAGCATCCACTGCCGTCGCAGTCTTTCTACCCAACCGCCTCCTTCGGGGTCGCCAAAACCGTAAATCAAACTATCTCCCAAAGCCACAACTCGTAAGGGATAGGTATGGGGAATACTGGTGCTTTGGGTGGCTCTTTTGGAATTGACAGAAAGCGTTTGCATAAGGAACTTCTAGAATCAGGTCAAAAGTTGCGTGCGTATCTGTTGGGAACGATTGACTTAGTGGCATTTTTATGAAAATTGTGAATGCCGATTGCATTTGGGCAAATGGCAGTTCGCCCTTACGTGTTTTGAAGTTTTACGTTTGATTTGAAATTGCTAAGTGGCGTTCCGGCATGCTCAGCAATATTTTGTAAATCTTCATTTATCTCCATCAAGATACACGATATAGTAGCAGTAGGAAAGCGTAACCAAAAAATTTATCGCTGTTCCAGTTTTTCCACTTCAGTGCATGTTAGGAAGATCCACTATGCTCCCTAGAAGAAGACGGATGCCCAAACGGACCTCCATCGAACCAACGCACCTCATACATCGGGGAGAAGAGTTAATCGAGGCTGCATCCAATCGCTATCGCATCACAGTTCAGGTAGCTACTCGCGCCAAACGTCGCCGCAGCGAAGACATCGATAGCTTGGATGACCCCATGATGAAACCAGTGATTCGGGCAATTATTGAAATGTCTGATGAGCTAACCCAACCGGAAATTATTGGTGATTGAGGAATCGGAGGATGGCAGACAGCAAATTTGACAAATCCATCAAAATATGGTATGGAATTGCTGCTGGTTGTTTGCTGGCGGGAAGTGGGCTGTTGGAGCTCGTGCCAGCCGCCCAAGCACAGCCAGCGAGTTCTCCGTCTGCCTCCGATTCGGTGACGGTAGCTCAGCCAGTTCGTTCTAGCAGTAGCAGTCGCAGCAAGCGAATTGGGCAGCAAGTATACGAACAGTTACCGGATTTGCCCAAGGAAAACGACTACGTCAGCCGCAAAACTGGAGAAGTGGTTTCTAGCAGTACGTTGGTGGGGCGTTTCATTCGCTACCATCGATATGTTAAGCAACGCCCAGTGCAAAACCGCTTGGATTGGAAGCTAACCATAGCGGATTACTTGCAAGCCAACGAAACCATGTTTGCGACCAACTATCCAGGCAACAGTACTTTGAAAAACAATCCTTTAGAAGGCGATCGCGAAGCCATTGCCAGTTTATCCCGCGAACAGCGCGATGCGTTGGTAGAAACCCTGGTGAAGTTATTTTATCCTAAATACGAAGAGCTGGCACGCCAGCAAGCCCAACGGGAAGCCGCTACGAGTGCTGCCAATGCCGAAGCCAGCGAACCTCAAGCAACACCTTCCCCACCACCGCTACCGCAACGGGGAAATGCCGATTTGCTAAAGCCTTAGGGTTGCTTGCCAAGAAATTGTAAAAATATGGGCGATCGCAGCAAAATTCTCAAAAGCGGCAACGGGTGGCGGTTGGGATGGGATCCCGATGCCGGGAAATTTACCGGTTTGCTGGGGAACGATACCTGGGCCATGGAACTGACAGCCGCCGAGTTAGACGATTTTTGCCAGTTGTTGGAGAAGCTGGCAACCACCATGGAACAGATGGCTAGCGAACTCATGGATGAAGAGAGAATTGCCTGCGAGGCCGAAAGCGATCGCATGTGGATGCAGGTAGAAGGATTTCCCCACGCTTACAGCTTGCAAGTAATTTTGACAACGGGTAGGCGTTGCGAGGGATATTGGGAACCGGAAGCAGTCACCCATTTGCTGGCAGCGGCGCGATCGCTGTCTGTTTTTTAGAAAAAAATCTGTAAAATTGTTGACATAGCAATTGAGTGTGCTACGATTGTAAATGCTTCGCAAGGAAGTAAAAACAAAAAAACGGGGCGTAGCGCAGTTTGGTAGCGCACCACTTTGGGGTAGTGGGGGTCGTGGGTTCAAATCCCGCCGCTCCGATTTTTCCTCAAATCCCCAAAATTTTCCAATAGCAACCTCTCAAAAACAGAGGTTGTTTTTTTATAGTATGGGTAGAATAACGATTGACGCCCGTAAAAATACTTATAACATCCCGGTTATTTTCCAACTTATCTATAGAAAATAGATAAAATTCTATAGATAACACAAACTTACATTTTACATTTTCTATTACAAATCTATAAATTTTTAGTTGCTATTTATAGTACTGACAGTATTATTTCTGAAAGGTAGCACTCGGGACTTTGACAAAAACTTTTCTTCAATTACCGTCAAAGCCTTGGATGGTGGGACTTTGACCTCGATTTAGCAACTTTCCCATCATAGCAGGGAATTTAGCCATTTTTTCGGGCATCGACCTAATTGTCCTTAGTAAAGGGAGTTTCACCCTCTTTTGGAAGCTAATACCATTTCTGAAAAACAATGATTTTTTGGGACTTCCCGATTTTCCTGGTAGGGGCGCTTCGCGAAGCGCCTCTAAAAAAATGCCCCTATTATTTATTGCAGACTATTCAGAAAATGGTATAAAGATGTTTAAGTTCCGCTACGATCTTGAAAACTTGCCAGCTTCACCTTTACAAAAAAATTACGATCTTCCTTTTTTATGTAAAGAAACAATAAAAATTACGTAGAAAATACTGACAGGGTTCTTCAGGAGATGCTAGTATACAAATCAATACAAACTGGTTGGTATTCAGTTTCAGTCTCTTTAGGCTCGAATAAAGCCTTTTCAAGCGCGAACGTGGAGAGGCTGGATGGGTCTTCCGAACTTGTAGTGTAGAAAATTAAACTACGATCTAGCTATGGCGATGGATTCAGCGATTTTCTTCTACCAATTCTTGATAATTGAAAATGAAAGTGCCTTCCAGCAGGAGTTTCAGCCATTTTTTACACAGTAAGTTCGGAAGAGCCGGCTGGATTAAATACCTAAATAAAAATACTTAGGGGATCGAATCAAGGAAGGCAAGTGCCGATAGTTAAGAAAGGGGATTCTTAACTAAGGTGGCTAGAACTTATACTTCGCGTATAGCTACCTCCTTCATTATCTAATTGGAACGAGATGAAAACGGAAACCATGCAAGACAAGCTGACAACAGTGGAAGAGGTTTGCCAAAAAAAACATCTAAATATGAAATCCGGATGTAGATTTAATTTCCTTCGAGCGTTACTCAATTGGGTTTCCCCCCTGTAAGTCCCCATTGCCAAGGGAGACCGCGACCCTTCGATAAGCTCAGGGCATCGCAGCTGGGGGCGAAGGCACTTGAATTCTATTTAAGCGGATTTCATATAACAGCAGCATAACCTTAGTAACACTAGAGGGGTGGCTCCATTGTTCTCCAAAAATAGTTCTTATTAGGGATATTTTCATAAGGCGATAGAACAACTTCCCGCCTGGGTACTTTCCATATTTCCTCTTACCTTAAAAGATTAAGAACAAAATGTCCCTAATATTTTACTAACCCACCCATAGTTGGCTATAACTCCGATTCATCTCTTTTCATGAATTGCTTTATTTACGACATAGGAGAATGAATGCTTATGGTTGATATCACAATAGCCATTCCTACTTGCAATGGCGAGAAGCGCTTAGCTGACGTTCTAGATCGCTTAAAGTGCCAGGTAGGAATGGAACATTTCTGTTGGGAAACAATTGTCGTAGATAATAACAGTACCGACAATACAGCCAAACTCGTGCGGGAATATCAAAAGAAGTGGCCTGCGGAAATTCCCCTACGCTATTGTTTTGCGCCGAAACAAGGAGCCGCTTTTGCCAGACAGAGAGCTGTAGAGAAAGCCAAGGGTGAACTCATCGGTTTTCTCGATGATGATAACTTACCCGAACCAGAGTGGGTAGCGGCCGCCTATGAATTTAGCCAAACACATCCAGAAGTAGGCGCATTTGGCAGTCAGATTCACGGATACTTTTACGAAAGTACGCCTTCCGATCGAATTCCGGATGCCATTAGGGGAATCGCTTGCTGTTTGGCAATTACAGAACCAAGGGACCGCCCCTATCGATATCATCCAAAACAGAAAAGGTTGCCTCCTGGTGCTGGTTTGGTGGTACGTAAAGAAGCTTGGGAAAAGCACGTTCCCCCACGGTTGTTTTTGAACCACCAAGGAAAAGAAGCCGGATTGGCTAGTGAAGATTTAGAGGCTTTACTGCATATTCAGAAAGCTGGGTGGGAGATTTGGTACAACCCAGCGATGGTAGTTCACCACAAAATACCCAATTCTCGTTTGGAGAAAGAATACTTGTTGGGGTTGGTTCGCTGTGTGGGGTTGAGTCGATATCGCCTGCGGATGATGGCGTTACAAAACTGGCAAAAACCTTTGGCGTTTCCGGCCTATTTGGCCAACGATTTGCGACGGTTGGTTTTACATATGATGCAATATCGCCACGAGGCAGTGAAAGATATTGCCGTTGCTTGCGAACGGGAATTGTTGGTGAGTTCGTTGGTGAGTCCGTGGTTTTTGTGGAAACATCGGTGGTTCCAATCCCAATCGCACGATTGGCAAATGGAAGCACGATGGCAGCTGCTGGCCGAAGCTTTTGAAGAACAACGCTTTCGCCTGCACTTTCAACGAATCGAACCCCTCAACGGCGATCGCACTTATTTCGAGCATAGCGAAATTCTGCTACGTCTTGAAGATCGAAGCGGCAAACTGCTATTACCTAAAGAATTTCTGCCTCCCGCAGAACGGCACAATTTGATGCGAACCATCGATCGCTGGGCGATCCGTAGCTTCTGCGAACAAATCGCTCAAAGCAAAACCGAATTGCACAGTGCCCTCTACGAGATTAACTTGTCAGAGGCCAGCGTTCGCGATGGACAGTTTATCGGTTTTCTGGAAGGGGAACTCGCATCTCATAATATTTCACCCAAGCTGCTTTGCTTTGCCATAAGTGAGAAAACCGCGATCGCAAATTTAGAGCTAGTGGCTGGCACCATCGGTCAACTCAAGGCTATGGGGTGCCAAGTGACTTTAGATCGGGTGGTGCATCGCAGGTCCAGTCAGGCAATTCTACAAAACTTGCCAGTGGATTACCTCAAAATTGATGGCCGTTCCATGAAAAACGGACTGCAAAACCCTCGCTATCGCGATCGCCTGCAAAAAATCAATCAAATTGGAAAAAATCTGGGCATGAAAACAATTGCCCACTGTATAGAAACTCCGGAACTTTTAGAAACGACGAAAAATATTGGTTTTCATTACGCGCAAGGCTTTGGACTGGCCCGACCTACTCCCTTTGACTTTGTTTTCTAACTTTTATAAGTTTAACTGGTTTGTGTACCCTAGATTGTAGTTGGAATGGTGCCAAGATGAAACAGATCGACTTTACAGTTGCGATTCCTACCTATAACGGAGGAAACCGCTTAAGGGAAGTTTTGGACCGCCTGCAATTGCAAAACAATAGCGAATCCCTCTCTTGGGAAATCCTCATTGTAGATAACAACAGCCAAGATAACACCGCCAATGTGGTGCGCGAGTATCAAGCTAACTGGAATTGTTCCTATCCATTAAGATACTGTTTTGAAACCCAACAAGGACTGGCCTTTGCCCGCCAAAAAGCCATCGACGAAGGGCGGGGAGAATTTATCGGGTTTCTAGATGACGATAACCTGCCCGATCGCAACTGGGTTTGGGCAGCTTACGACTTCGGAAAAGCCTATCCACGTGCGGGGGCATACGGCGGTCCCATTTACGGCGAATTTGAGGTCGAACCACCGCCACGCTTTGAAAGAATCCAAGCATTTCTTGCTATTAAAGAATACGGCTCCCAACCTCATGTATACGAGCCAGAACGGCTGAACTTGCCTGCAGGGGCTGGGTTGGTTGTTCGCAAACAAGCCTGGCTCGAAAGCGTACCGCGCCGCTTAATGCGAGTTACGCGCGGGGGCAATGATTTTGAAATATCGATTCACATGCACAATGTGGGATGGGAAATTTGGTACAATCCCGCGATGCAAATCACTCATAAAATCCCCAAATCGCGACTGGAAAAAGAATATTTACTTGCTCTGTCGCGAACTGTCGGGTTGTGTATCTGCGAATTACGCACCCTGCGTGCCAAAACCTGGCAAAAGCCAATTATTTTAACCAGAATTATGCTGGGAAGTTTGCGGCGATCGCTGCGGCACTTGATAGCTTATCGCGATCGCGTAAGAACGGATGTGGTGGCTGCTTGCGAGATGGAGTTTCACTTGAGTAGTTTTTTGAGTCCCCTCCATTATTTAAAAACATCGATTTGGGCAAGGAGTGTCAAATGAGTAAACCAGTTATTGCCATTGGATTGGATGCAGCAGACCCCGAACTGCTGGAAAATTGGATGGAACGCGGGCATTTAAAGAACCTGCGCCGCTTGCGCGATTGCGGAGCGTATGGAAGGTTGACCGGGAGCGACCATTATAAAGCGGAAACCCCGTGGACCAATTTTTTAACGGGTTGCTCTCCACGAAAAACCGGCTATTGGGGAGGCATTCATCTCCGTGAAAGCACGTATCAGGTTGACAATATCGGTGCCTATGATTTTCAAGAATATCCGCCGTTTTATGCGTTAGGCGACAATTACCGAGTGGCGGCCTTCGATCTGCCCAAAGCAACTCTTTCCGAGGCCGTCAATGGCATTCAAGTTTTGGCTTGGGGAGCGCATTCTCCCGGAACGCCCAGTCATTCGCGACCTGAAGGTCTTTTTTCCGATATAACCCAACGCTATGGCAAACACCCAGCACTACACAAAGACCACGGCGATTGGTGGGATCGCAACTATCTTACCCACCTGCGCGAAGCCTTGCTGAAAGGAATTTCTCGGCGTAGCAAAATCTGTCGGGATTTCTTGCGACAACAACATTGGGATCTGTTTTTAACCGTATTTGGCGAAACCCACTCTGCGGGTCACGACTTTTGGTTTATGAGCCAACCGCAGCATCCATTGTATCGCCATCGCCCGCAAGATTTGTTTGCCACCGATCCTTTGTTGGAGGTGTTTGAGGCTGTCGATCGCGCAGTGGGAGAAATCCTAGCTGAAGCCCCAAAAGACAGTTCTGTGGTGGTGTTTTCGGTACATGGTAGTGGCAATAACACCACAGATTTGCCGAGCATGTTCTTTTTAGGGGAATTTCTATACCGATGGAATTTTCCGGGCAAAGTTGCGATCGCACCGGGAAAAGCTGGAACCCAACCGCCACTGCCGGTTCTGAAAGCACGACGGAAAACTTGGTGTGGCGAAATTTGGCAGCGCAAGTTCGATCCAAACCCGATACGGCGCTGGTTGCGACAAAACTTACCAACGCGGTGGCATCCGCAGATCGATCGCTACCTGGGCGCGGTGCAAACTCCAGATTTGGTATCCTCGGAAACTTTGAAAGCACAAGGCGATCCGTTTTTCTGGCAACCTGTTAGCTGGTACAAACCATTCTGGCCGCAAATGAAAGCCTTTGCTCTGCCAAGTTTTTCCGAAGGATATATTCGCATCAACTTAAAAGGGCGCGAACCGCAAGGAATTGTCGATCCTACGGAGTATGATGGGTTGTGTGAGGAACTAACGCAACAGCTGTACGCACTAACCAATCCACGCACTGGCGATCGGGTAGTGAAACAGGTCATCCGCACGCGCCAATCTCCCAGCGATCGCGACCCCAAACTCCCCAGTGCCGATTTGGTGGTAGAATGGCAAGAGCCGTCGGCAGATGTTGTAGATAGTCCTACAATCGGGCGCATCGGCCCCGTTCCCTTCCGTCGCACTGGCAGTCACCGTTCCCGAGGGTTTGCGATGGTCAATGGTGAAGGGATTGCACCGGGTTCTACCTTGCCTGAAGGAACCCCGCTCGATTTAGCACCCACGATTTTAACTTTGATGGACGCGCCGGTTGCCGATCGCTTGCAAGGAAAATCGCTACTGGCTATGCCTGTTTCTACTAGCTTCTAAGAGGAGCGCAACCCCCTCAAAATCCCCAGATTCCATGAGGGGTTGCTTTCTCCCATTTGACTCCGTAACTAGTATTATTGGATATCAAGGAACATTCAACTATGAAAAATTCTGTCACTAGCTTCGATCGTGCGTTGTCCGAATTGAAAAAACCCGAATTATCACTGCGGATGCTCAAGCGACGAGTCCTCGAATTGGGGGTTTATCTTCAGAAATATATGAAAAAATCAAGTTCAAGTACGACGAAGTTTATGATTTTCGGTCAGGGAAGAACGGGAAGTGAATTACTGTGTAATTTACTTGATGTTCACCCCAAAGTTCAATGCGATACAGAAATTTTATTTCATCACGTCTTTTTTCCCCAACAGTATATAGAGAGCAAAGCTGCGTTAACTTCTAAAAAAGCTTATGGGTTTAAAGCCAAAATATACCAAATTCAAGACATCCAAAAACAAGATGCGAATAACTTTTTGTCAGAAATCGTTAAACGGGATTGGAAAATTATTTATATCCAACGACGTAACCTTCTGCGACATAGCCTTTCTCGCCTAGTTGCCAAGCAGCGAAATAAATTTCATCATAAGAACTCCGATGGAGAGTTAAAATTGCAGAAGGTACCTATTGATAGTGATTTACTTTTACAAGAAATGGAAGCTCGAAAAAAATATTTAGATATGGAAGAAAAGATACTAGAGAACATCGATTGCCTGAAAATTGTCTATGAAGATTGTCTACTTCATAAGGAAAATCATCAAGATACAGCGGATCGAATATTCAATTTCTTAGGACTTGAATCTTTTCCTGTAAAAACCAATTTTCAAAAACTCACTTCCAAACGTTTGTCAGATTTCATTGAAAATTTTGAAGAAGTTGAACGGGCGCTTGCTCGTAGTAAATATTCTCAGTTTATGGAAGGCTAAAACAACGATTGGGCTCAGTTGCCAAGTAAAGAAGGTTGAACGCTTTCAGGAAAATATCAAGTCTAGAAACTACGATGAACAGTATCAATAATTTTTCGTTGAATCAAGGGCTAAATCAACAGAAAAACCAAGGAAAAATGGGCCGGAGCTATCGAGTAGCGATCGCGCTTTTGGCTCCCATCCCTTTATCCGTGGGGATGAAACTGCGCAATTGGTTGTATCCAGGGATTTTTGCTCGAATGGGTAGCAACGTGCAAATCGAACCGAATGTGGAATTTAACCAAACCTATTGGATCGAAATTGGAGGGGGAACGTACATTCGCGCTATCGCATCGATTGCCGCCGATGGCAAAAACAGTTGGATTCAAATTGGCGATCGCGTTAGTCTAGAACGAGGTGTAGATATCAGAGCCCATGACGATGGATATGTCGAGATCGGCGATCGCACTCGCATTGGACCTTACACTTGTCTATCGGGTCGTCACATCAAAATTGGGCAAGACTGTTTGATTGCTTCCCATATTGGCATTTATGCCAACAATCATATTTTTAGCGACCCCGATCGCAAAATTAACCAACAAGGACGATCCTATCAAGGAATTACCATCGAGGATGACTGCTGGCTTGGTAGTGGTGTTCGAGTGACAGATGGCGTTACCATCGGTTGTGGTAGCGTTATTGGTGCTGGCGCGGTGGTAACCAAAGATATTCCACCTTACTCAGTGGCAGTTGGTGTGCCTGCAAAAGTCGTTTCGGTACGCAAGCAAATCCCAGAAAATTCCCCCGATCCCCAGTAGCGATTTGCTACTCTAGAAAGATAATATCCTCTGCCATTCCAATTTTTGTCCAGTTGACCGGAATTCTTGTTTTTATTACAAAATGCTCGCTTTTATTATTGCTCTAAAAAGTGCTCGTACAGCCAACGATTGGGAACGAGTTTGTCAAGTTTTCGAGCGCAGCATTCGTTCGGTTTGCGCTCAAACGACAAATGAATTCCGAGCGATCGTTGTTTGTCACGAATTGCCAAAAATTCAGTTTCACCATCCCCATGTTGAATACATTCAAGTCAATTTCTCCCTTTCTGGAAACGATATTGAAAAAAAACGTCTGGATCGACGCCGAAAAGCCTTCACTGGATTGCTAGCTGTCAAGAAATTTCACCCCACCCATACCATGCTTATGGATGCAGATGATTGTGTTAGCAAGCATTTAGCTGAGTGGGTAAAGCACAATCGCTCTGCTAACGGATGGTTTTTCCCAAAAGGATATTTATATGAAGAAGGGCACAATTATGTGTTTAGCGAAAAGAAAAATTTTTATCTATGGTGTGGAAGCAGTAACATAATTCGCTACGATTTGCAATATTTTCCAGACAATACTGAAGACGATGAAATAGATTACAATCATTACCATCGCCCCCATGCCTATATCGTAGATATTATGAAACAAAATGGAACACCGATCGAACCCTTACCATTTTTTGGCAGTGTCTATACGCTAGCTCATGGAGATAATTTTAAAAGTTTTGCCAACGTTATTCGACCGAAAAAAATGCTACCGCGCCTGAAAAAAGTTGTGGTAAACTATCGACCCTTGACGAATAGCATTCGCAAGGAATTTGGTCTATATTCTGTAAATTAAAATTTTTGTTTGCATTCTAGAGAAAGACTATCCTTCCAAGGATTGTAAAGCAAAAGTGGGTGTTTTTTGGGATTGTATAAGTAGCAAAATGAATATCTAATACCATTTCTGAAAAACAATGATTTTTTGGGATTTTCCGATTTCCCTGGTAGGGGGGCTTCGCGAAGTGTACCTAAAAAAATGCCCCTATTATTTCTTGCAGACTATTCAGGAAATAGTATAAATCGGTGCATGGTAGTGTTTTGAAATTAAATATAAATGGAATATAATTTCAAAAATAAGAAAAACTTTCTAGGAGCAAGACACGCGATCGCTCCTATACAATTAATTGCATTGTACACAATCCAGATAAAATACTCTATAACTTTTAGGCGATAGTAACAAAATCAGGAAATGGTTGGAAAGAGATATCAACTAGCTATCTAACATCCTGACCGCCAAACCACGATTTGAAACATCATTTTAAGGTGAAAGTGAAATTATGGAGTTTTCCAAGCCACCAAAGCACCAAAAACTAAAAACAAACAGCCACCTGCCACAGTTAACCAGCGTTCCGAGAGACGACCGCTGATGAAGTTGCCGCTAATAACAGCAATGGCAGTAGCTATACCATGTCCTAAGGTAGCACCT
>CAYZHY010000019.1:0-16981 GCA_964477525.1 uncultured Geitlerinema sp.
TTCTAGCTACCAAGGCCATCATTGCTTGAATAACGAACAATTCCAAAGCCAATATGCTGCTGGCAAGCGGGATTTTAGTTATAAAACGCTGGTTGATGTGGATTTGCAAAATATTCCCCTGCGAGGGATGAATTTCCGCTATGCTGATTTGCGGATGGTGCGGGATTTGCATCGGGAAAATGTCGATTTGACCCATGCCGATTTAACTGGCGTTATTCTCAGCGGTGTCAATCTCAGCCATCTCGACTTCAGCCATACCATTCTCTGCGATGCGGATTTGGAGGCGACGAATTTCAGCGGTGCCTGTTTCCATGGGGCGAATTTCGCCAATGCCCATTTGCAAAATGCTGAGTTGAAGCAGGCTTACGGTTTGGGGGTGAATTTTTATCGGGCGAATCTACAAGGTGCCAATTTGGAACATGCGGATTTGGGGGAGGCAAATTTTAGCAAAACCAATCTCCGCGACGGCAATTTGGCTTGGGCGAATCTCAACCGCACCAATCTCAGCGATGCCAATCTGGCTGGGGCGAATGTCAATTATGCGGATTTGGAGGCTTCCAATCCGGAACAGGCGCGGTTAAACAATGCTAGCATTACGGGGGTTCGTTTGCCTTTTGGGGTTTATGTGACGGCGAAACGGCGTTCTGCTTTGCAGCGATCGCAGGTTGATGAATCGGAAAGGGAAAAGGGATAGGTATGGGGGGTCGCTATCTAGATTTTGCAAAAGTTGCGATCGCTGAATTCCCTTATTATTAGGAACTTTCATTATACCACAAAATGGCTGCAATATCAAATTTTCTCTCGGCAACTCCCCAAAATTTCTGGCACGAGGTTGGGTCTAATAAAACGCGATCGCGCTTCCGTTAAACGAAATCATGGGACTTTCAGCCATTATAAACCCCCAATTTCGGAAAATTGACATACTGCGCCCTGAGTATGAAATTTTTAAAATCATACCAAATCGACCCCAAACCGCGCAAGTCCGTTTGGCAATTGACAAAATTCTCAATTACCCCCTTGACAAAAAAATCGCCAAATTTGCGGTTTCAATAAAAATATTCAAATAGAAACGCCAAAACCATTAGCCCAGCCAAACAAAAACCACAGACAAAGCGATCGCGCAGATATCGCCCGCCAAACCTTGTACAATTTGAGACGGAATAGCCTGCATTCATCTGGAGCTGTTGCTATCTCCCTTTTTCTGCAAACAAGCGATGGTTCAGAGGACCGGTGCCAGAGGCACCATCGCAGATTTCGATAAGGAGCCCAACCTTCCATGAAAATCACAGACTTAAGCTATAATGAGAAATGGTGGCGCAACCCAGTTATCAACCGCCGCGCCTGGACCTGGGAAGACGCCCACAACATGCAACACCATGGGAAATGGTGGCAACATGCAGTGATTTACCAAATTTATCCCCTCAGCTTCAAAGATACCGGAGGGAACGGTTTTGGCGACCTCAAAGGCATTATCGCCAAAATGGACTATATCGCCTCACTCGGCGTTGATGCCATTTGGTTGTCTCCCATTTGCGAATCCCCCATGCAAGATATGGGCTACGATGTCACCGACCTAATGGACATTGACCCCATTTTTGGCGACCTCAAAGACTTCGATCGCTTGTTAGAAGTAGCCCACAGCTTTGGCTTAAAGGTCATCATGGACCAAGTGTGGAGTCACACCTCCGACCAACACCCTTGGTTTGTAGAAAGTCGTGCCAGTCAGAACAACCCCAAAGCAGACTGGTATGTATGGGCAGATGCCCAACCCGATGGTTCGCCTCCCAATAACTGGCTTTCTGCATTTACGGGAAAAAGTGGATGGCATTGGGATGAGATTCGCCAACAATATTACTTTGCCAACTTTCTCCCCTGCCAACCCGACTTAAATTGGCACAACCGGGAAGTTGTCGATGCCATTGTCAAACGAGCCAAATTTTGGTTGAAACGCGGGGTGGATGGTTTCCGCTTGGATGCGGTGAACTTTTACATGCACGACCCGCAACTGCGAGACAATCCGCCGCGCCCGGCAGATGCCCCCTATCCCGATGGCATTGCCCCCGATAACCCCATGGTGCAACATTTATTCAAATATCATTTTTGTCGCCCGGAAACCCTCGATGCCTTGAAGCCGTTGCGGGAACTCATCAACGAATATTCTGGGGTGGTTACCCTGGGAGAGGTTACTTTATGCGAAGACTCCATTGCCCTATCGGGGGAATACGTTGCGGGAGACGAACGATTGCACCTCGCTTACAATAGTGCTTTGTTGGTGGAAGAACCCATTTCCGCCAAACTCATGCGAGATATTATCAAACGGGTACAAAAGCATTTTCCGCAAGGGGGGCAATGTTGGATGCTGGGCAACCACGATTACGGTCGATTGCGATCGCGTTGGACCGGTGTTGACCAAGAAGGACAACCCTACCCAGATGAATTTTACCACCTCATTGCTGCCCTTTTGCTTTCCCTTCCCGGTGCCCTATGCCTCTACCAAGGCGACGAGTTGGGCATTCCAGAAGCCAAAATTCCCAAAGATATCCCCGAACATCGCATTCAAGACCCCTTTGGACGCGCCCTCTATCCTACCATTTTAGGACGAGACAGTTCCCGCACGCCCATGCCTTGGTCGCGCCATACTCCCAACGGTGGTTTCACCGAGGCAGACGAACCTTGGCTACCCATTCCCAAAAAACATCTGTCCTTCGCCGTTGACGTGCAAAACGAAGACCCCGATTCCCTATTAAATACTTGGCGCAAACTTCTCCACTGGCGCCGACAGCAACCCGCCTTGATTGCTGGCCATTTTACCCTACTGGAAGATACGGAAGAACCGCTATTTGGCTTTATTCGCGAATATGCCGAACAGCGACTGTTGTGTCTGTTTAATATTAGCGATCGCCCAGCCGAATACGATCTTACCACAAACGCCGACTGCGAATCCGTCATGGGACTGGCCCGGGAAGTACGCCGCAGCGAAAATCACATCAATCTTCCCCCCTACGGTTATTACTTTGCCCACTTACCCAGCCGTTTTTAGAAGTTCGATCGCAAAAATCCAAGTAAATTCGCTCAGACAAATAAACCCAATACAATTGGTTTTCTCGTTGGTCTTCATCCCCAAAATTGACCGACCGCATAATCCGATTGCAAAACCTCAAATAACGTAGGGGAGGCATGGCACACCTTACTCCATTGCTACGAATATGTTTGCAATTTTATTCAATATAAATGAAAGGACAAATAAAACTGGATTCTACCGAAAAATAAAGCTATTTTCGGAGGCATCAATCGTATGTCGCAAGTAAAAACATCCCAAAACTGGTGGCAAAGTGCTGTCATTTATCAAATTTATCCCCGCAGCTTTTACGATAGCAACGGCGATGGTATCGGCGACCTACCCGGCATTATTGAAAAACTAGACTACATTACTCGTCTCAACGTAGATGCCATCTGGGTATCCCCCTTTTTCCCATCCCCCATGAAAGACTTCGGTTACGATATTTCCGATTATTGCGATGTCGATCCTATCTTCGGAACCTTAGAAGACTTCAAAAATTTACTCCAAAAAGCCCACCATCGTGGTTTAAAAGTTCTCATCGACCAAGTTTGGAACCACACCTCCGACCAACACCCTTGGTTTCAAGAAAGTCGTTCCAGTCGCGATAACCCAAAAGCAGATTGGTATGTCTGGGCCGATCCCAAACCCGATGGCAGTCCTCCCAACAACTGGTTAGCTACCTTCGGTGGTAGTGCCTGGACTTGGGACGAACAACGCCAGCAGTACTACCTGCATAACTTTTTAGTCTCCCAACCAGATTTAAACTGGTACAACCGGGAAGTTCGAGAAGCCATTTTCAACGTTGCCCGCTTTTGGCTGAATTTAGGCGTGGATGGATTTCGCTTGGATGTGGTCAACTTCTTTACTCACGACCGCCTCTTGCGCGACAATCCCGTACGTCCTCCAGAACAAAAACGTCCGGCTGGTGCCGATCCAAACGATCCTTATTTTGACAATATCAATCAATATAATTTCTGTCAGCCAGAAACTATCAATATTTTAGAGGAAATTCGAGCATTAATGGACGAATTTCCCGGAACCACCACCCTCGCGGAAGTCAGTTCTGCCGAAGATACCATTCGCACTTCCAGCGAGTACGTAAAAGGAAACCATCGGCTGCATATGGCGTACAATTCTTCGTTAATGAGCCACGAACCCCTCAGCTACGACCTGTTGCGAAATATCATTACGCGGGTTCAGGAAGAAGCCGAAGAAGGCGTTATTTGTTGGACGGGAGGAACCCACGATTTTCCCCGCCTCAAATCCCGCTGGCGTCCGTTTTTAATTGATGATGCGTTTACCCACGAAGCTTTCGACCATTTGTTTGTTGCCCTGCTGATTTCCCTGGAAGGAAGTTGCTGTATTTATCAAGGGGAAGAACTGGGTTTGACCACGGCAGAGCTTGCTTACGAACAATTACAAGACCCGTTTGGTATCGCTGGCTATCCTAAAATTAAGGGAAGGGATGGTTCTAGAACGCCCATGCCTTGGCAAAAAGATGCCCTTCACGGTGGATTTACCAAGGCAGAAAAACCCTGGCTGCCTATTCCAGAAGAACATTTAGAATGTGCTGTCGATTGCCAAGAGGAAAATGCCAATTCCCTGTTAAATAAATATCGGCGATTGTTGCAGTGGCGCAAACAACAACCAGCCCTGCTTCGTGGAAATATGGAATTGTTGGATACGCCAGAGCCGATTTTAGGATTGCGGCGTTCGAGCAAACAGCAAGAATTGATTGCCCTGTTTAATTTAAGTCCGAAGCCCATTCATTTCGATATTTCCCAGTTTGGTACCTGTACGAATGCCAACGAAACCGATTTTTGGGTGCGTCAGTATGAAAATACCATCGAACTTTCCAGTTATGGTGTGTTTTTCGGAAGTTGCACGAACGCCTGTGCTAGAAAATAGCTAACGGTTCTATGGTAAGGATCGAAATGCGCGATCGCTTTTCCAAATTCTCTTTGCAATCCTCGATCCATTAAAATCCAATATTTCATTATACCACAAAACGGTTACAATATCAAATTTTTTCTCTTTAATCCCCCAAAATTTGTGGCACGAGGTTTGGTCTAATAAAACGCGATCGCACTTTTTCCCAACGAAAACATGGGGAATTCAGCCATTGCAACCCCCAAATTTGGAAAAATTGACATACTGCGCCCTGATTATGAAATTTTCAAAATCTTACCAAATCGACCCCAAACCGCGCAAGTCCGTTTGGCAATTGACAAAATTCTCAATTACCCCCTTGACAAAACAATCGCCAAATTTCCGCCTTTCATTAAAATATTAAAACAAAATAGCCACCAACAATAAACCAAACCGAACAGCATGGCCAACCCCACCTTATTCAACCAAATCCAACCGACCCTGTAAATGTTCCTTACGAGCGCGACCCGCCCAATAATGAGCTGCCCGCAACGGTTCTGGTAACTTCGTTTTCCCCAAAACCTGACGCACAAACGCCAAAGCACCAACGCAATCCCAACGATGTCCCGGCGAAACATAGACTGGTTTCACATTCGTACGAGAACGAAACATCCAACCCACTTGCCGTTTTTCCCCGCAAACTTCCCCAACTAAAGACACCGCCGCCCCTTTCTCGTTATCTAACTCACCCGTTGCCTTTCCATACAACCAACTTTTCGCTACGCCAATGGCTGGCATGTCCAAATAAACACCTAAATGGGCAGCAATCCCCAAACTGCGGGGATGGGCAATGCCTTGACCGTCTACCAGCAACAGTTGCCACTGCGGCGATAGTTCTGCCAACGCTGCCAAATACACCGGCGCTTCCCGAAAAGATAGAAAACCCGGTACGTACGGGAATACCTCTTCGCCAGGAATCCGCGCAACCCCCACTTCGACAGCTTGTTGCTTCTCCATATCCCACAACACGGCCGCCGCTACTAATTCTTCTCCTTGTTTGATAGAAGCATCCAATGCCGCTATATGAGTTATATTATCTGTATTTTTTTCTAAAACAATATTTTGAGCGAGTTCTTTTTGCAAGCGCCGTGCAGTTTCTAAATTTTCCGGTACCGCGAAATTGGTAACGATATTCTTATTCATCGTTATTTCAAGTAGAAACATCGAACAATTTTAAAATCTAAGACAGGCATCGATACACTGTCTCCCACGCTCCCACGCCCCCATGCCTTAATGAGATAAAGCCACTTCCTGGGTTTGAGAAAGATTGAAAGCAGCATGAATTGCTTGCAATGCTTTGACACCTTGTTCGGCATCGACCACGCAACTGATTTTAATTTCTGATGTGGAAATCATTTGGATATTGATGCCCGATTCTGCTAGGACAGAAAACATTTTGGCGGCAACGCCGGGATGTCCCACCATACCAGAACCAACCACGCTAACTTTAGCGATCGCGCGATTGACGGCAATTTCCCCATAAGCTACTGTAGATTCCAAATCTGCCAACACCGCTTGTGCTTCTTCCAAGTCGGCTTCCGATAAGGTAAAGGCAATATCCCGACGGGGTAAACTGTCCACAACCCGACAGCGTTGGGATTGAATAATTGTATCCACGCAAATGCCTCGCTTGGCCAACGCTTGGAAAATTTTAGCCGCCATCCCCGGCCGGTCGGGAATGCCAACAATTCCCAAACTCGCTTGTTTCATATCCAAAGCCGCCCCGCGTACCGCTGGTTGTTCTTGCATGGGAACGTGGGAGAGGGCAACGGGCGAACAGCTAAGTTCGAAAGTTTCGCACAAAACTTCGATAGCGCGATCGCATTGTTCGGCATCGATGACGCAACTGACTTTTACTTCCGATGTAGAAATCATTTGAATGTTGATGCCCACCGAAGACAGCGCCGCAAACATCTGCGCCGCTACTCCCGGTCGTCCGATAATGCCTGCCCCAGCAATGCCCACTTTTGCCACTTGCGGGTCTACCATCACTTCCGCTTCTTGGGGATTGTCGGGTTCTGTGCGCAATACTGGTGCAATAGCGTGAGCAACGGATTCCGCTCGTTTGAGAATCTCTTGTCCTACGGTAAAGGCAATGTCGTTGGTGTTGCCTTCGTGAATGGATTGAATAATTAAATCCACATCAATTTCCTGCCGTCCGATTTCACCAAACATGCGTGCAGCAATGCCTGGGCGATCGCCTACGCGCAGCAAAGCCACTTTTGCCTGATTGCTATCAAATTCTACCGCATCCACCGGGTGAACCAGTTCCAATCCGTGCAAAATTCTGGGAACGTGGGCGGGTGAAATTACTTTGGTTCCCGGTTCGTCGGTCCAACTGGAACGAACCACCAGCGGTACGCCGTAGTTGCGAGCAATTTCGACTGCCCTGGGATGCAAAACTTTGGCACCCAAGCTCGCCAGTTCCAGCATTTCGTCGCAGGTAATTTCTGACATCAGTTGGGCATCTTCCACGTAACGCGGGTCAGCGGTTAAAATGCCTGCTACATCGGTGTAGATTTCGCAGGTATCGGCCGGTAGGGCTGCGGCTAGGGCTACGGCTGTGGTGTCGGAACCGCCCCGTCCTAAGGTGGTGATTTCTAGATTATCGCGATCGCTGACTCCTTGGAAGCCAGCTACGACGACAACTTTGCCTTTATCTAAGTGTTGTTGCAGCCGTTGGGTATCGATTTGCAAAATCCGGGCGCGGGTATGTTCGGCTTCGGTCACAATGCCCACTTGCGCCCCGGTAAGGGAAACGGCTTCGGTTCCCAGTTCGTGCAAGGCCATGCTCATCAGGGCAATGGATACTTGTTCGCCGGTACTCAGCAGCATATCCATTTCCCGACGGCTGGGAGTCGATGTTACCTGATGCGCTAAATCTACCAGTTGGTTGGTGGTTTTGCCCATGGCAGACACGACCACCACCACAGAATGACCGGCGCGCGCTGTTTGGTCAATGCGTTGGGCTACGGCTTGGATTCTCTCCACCGACCCTACGGAGCTACCACCGTATTTTTGTACAATTACCGCCATCGCTTCTCTTTCCTTCTCTAGCAAATCTTCTATCCTAACCTTTCCAAGATAGCAAAGCACAATCGCCTCGATCGTACTTGTTGTTTGTACTATGCGATCGCCATATGAGCAAATCCTGAAAAATAGCCGTGGTGTTGTTGAATTTTTTCATTTGTGGTATAATATATGAAATATAAATATAGGGTAGCTACTGTAAAAAAGGGGAGGATTTTGCGGTCACCTCAACCCAAACATCCAAGCTGCCCACAAATATTTATTTGTTGGTACAAAGTCATACAAACGCCTCGTGGTTCCCCATCTGGGCAACCCCCTTGACAAACAACAGAATAACCCCGACAAATAACAAGAGATTCTGAAACCAGCCAACAGAGAATTCCGTGAAATACTTCTTTTTAACCGAGGGATGGACAGTCGGACGAATTTGGGGCGTGAATGGTTTGTGGAACGAAATCGCCTGGCGGCGAAAGCCAGATATTCAACGCCTATCCATTTGTCTGGTAGAAAAACAAGAAGTCATGTGGCTTTATCGGGTAGAAGATGAAGTCATGATGGTAGAGGTGAAACCTTTAGAGGAAGCCAACGAGGAACGGCCGTTTGCTCAAGTAGTATTAAAACGACTAATGGATGCCGACCAGGTGCTGGAACGTTTGTCCACAGTAGCCGCCATCTGTCAAATGCCATCGCCTCAAAACTCTAACAAGAATTCCCACCCCTAAGCCAGAAATTGCCCGCCTGTGGCAGCGGCCAACATCGAATCGCGATCGCCTCCCCTAAAAATAGTTCCATCCTAACCAGCATCCTGTGGGGTGGCAACCAAAAATGGAAATTCCCCGTTTGCAGATAAAAAAACATGGTAGTCCCAAAAATTTTGGTTGAAGGCAGCCCGCAGAAACGATTCTCCTGGTCCAAGTAGGGGCATCTAAATGAACCGATTGGTGGGGGATAAGGTAACGAGAGGCAAGCAAATACCAGCAACATCAAGTTCAATCGAGGAGCTTGATGTAGTTAATTAGGAGATCCTACGCTTGCCATCTGTTCTCACAATCGATACACTTCTTTAAGATAAGTTCTCTAAGATTCAACCTACCCAACGGGTTGATTTTTCCTATAGGCAGCTATGGGAAATAGCTTCCCGTCGAGGGGTTCCTTAGCGGTAAAAGCCGGTTTCTCAGAAGCTGGGAAATTGGGAAATCTCGCCGTAAGATGGATTCTAGCTCCCAGTTGAAGAAATCATCTCCCAGGTATTGAGTAAAATTTCCGAGCAAAGTAGCCGCCCGCTAAGGCTATCTTAATAAAATAGCCATCTGAATTTGGCTTGTTATCCTTCAACAGCCAGCACTTAAGATAGAGAACCAAGTAAAAAGAAAAGGAGGAATTGTAGTCAATGGGACTACCCTGGTATCGCGTTCATACAGTTGTTATTAACGATCCAGGTCGCTTGATTGCCGTACACCTTATGCACACAGCCCTCGTTGCCGGTTGGGCTGGTTCCATGGCTCTGTACGAATTGGCAGTCTTTGACCCCAGCGACCCGGTTCTCAACCCCATGTGGCGCCAAGGAATGTTCGTGCTGCCCTTCATGACCCGCTTGGGCGTAACGGATTCCTGGGGCGGTTGGAGCATTACTGGCGAAACCGTAACCGACCCCGGTATCTGGACCTATGAAGGGGTTGCTGCTGCTCACATCATTCTTTCCGGTCTGCTATTCCTAGCTGCCTGCTGGCACTGGGTTTATTGGGATTTGGAACTGTTTACCGATCCCCGTACCGGCGAATCTGCCCTCGATTTGCCGAAAATGTTCGGCATTCACTTGTTCCTCGCTGGCTTGCTCTGTTTCGGGTTTGGTGCCTTCCACCTAACGGGATTATTTGGTCCCGGCATGTGGGTTTCCGACCCGTACGGACTGACGGGACATGTGGAGCCAGTAGCGCCGGAGTGGGGTCCGGAAGGGTTTAATCCCTTCAACCCCGGTGGGGTCGTAGCGCACCACATTGCTGCTGGCATTGTTGGAATTATTGCTGGTCTGTTCCACCTGATCGTTCGTCCTCCCGAGCGCTTGTACAAAGCGTTGCGGATGGGGAACATTGAAACGGTTCTGTCCAGCAGTATTGCGGCTGTATTCTTTGCCGGTTTCGTCGTTGCCGGAACCATGTGGTACGGCAGTGCCACCACGCCCATTGAATTGTTTGGTCCGACCCGCTATCAGTGGGACCAAGGATATTTCCAACAAGAAATCGAGCGTCGGGTGCAAGCAGAAATGGCTGCTGGCAAGAGCCGCGCCGAAGCTTGGTCTTCGATTCCGGACAAATTGGCTTTCTACGACTACGTGGGCAACAATCCTGCCAAAGGCGGTCTGTTCCGCGTTGGTCCCATGAACGAAGGCGATGGCATCGCTCAAAATTGGCTGGGACACCCAGTATTTGAGGACCAACAAGGTCGCGAGTTGAGTGTCCGTCGTATTCCCAACTTCTTTGAAAACTTCCCCGTTGTTTTGGAAGACCAACAAGGAGTGGTTCGTGCGGATATTCCTTTCCGTCGTGCGGAATCGAAGTACAGTTTGGAACAAGCTGGTGTAACGGTTACCTTCTACGGCGGCGAATTAAACGGTCAAACGTTTGAAGACCCCGCTGTCGTGAAGCGGTACGCTCGTAAAGCTCAGTTCGGTCAACCATTTGCCTTTGATACCGAAACCCTGGACTCGGACGGTGTATTCCGGACCAGTCCTCGCGGTTGGTTTACCTTTGGACACGTCTGCTTTTCTTTGTTGTTCTTCTTCGGTCACATCTGGCACGGTTCTCGGACTCTGTTCCGCGATGTGTTCGCTGGTGTTGACCCCGATTTGGACGAAGACCAAGTGGAATTTGGTGTGTTCCAAAAAGTGGGCGACCCCGGTACCAAGAAGTCGGAAGAAGCTGTGTAAAATGGCTTGAGCCTGTGTTTGGGAATTAGGTGGTTTGGTAAGTAGATTGGCCCTGCCACCTTTTTCCTTCGATTGTTATTGTATTGATGGAAGCCCTATAACCGCGATTTACCAGGAGGTATGCTATGGAAGCTCTGGTTTACGTATTTTTGCTAGTTATAACGTTGGGGCTGCTGTTTTTTGCGATCGCATTTCGCGAACCCCCTCGTATTAACAAAGAAAAAGAATAGTGTAAAATTCGCAACAATTTGACCGGTTCAGCACCAATTTGGTCGAATTTGAAGGGATAGGCATCCTCTCAGTCTGTAGTTTGCCTATCCCTTTGTTTTTTTTATCCATCTCCCTACATACACTTGGATCTAGGGATAGGTATGCTTTAATAGGTCATCTGCACTGCAAACCCCCAAAAAATATTTCCTCATCATCCTATTTTCTTAAAAATTTTCAAGAGACAATTCGGACATTGTGGTAGGGAAACTTACGCATTGCGCCCCTACCAAGGCAATTGGAAGATTTTAGACAATCGTTGTTTTTTAGAAAAGGAATCGGAATTTCTTGTAGTCCTCTTCCCCCTCTTCTCGCTCTTCGGTCTCTTTCCCCTGCTCTATGTAAAATGTGATTTGTACGCATCGGATTTGGTACAACGCCACAGTTAGCCGATCTCTAGACTTTTCCCTAGAACCCTGATTCGATTGCTGACAAGGGGACAACTATTGAAAAGTGGCTTTTTTGCAGAACCATCAAGGGATGGCACCAACAAAAACGAATTTCTGTTAGCTTGGCGCTAATTCTGTTTTCGGTAGCTTCTCCTCAAGTTTGCTGCCATGAAAAACATATTGCTTGCTATCTGCCCACTTGTTCGTCCCCGTGTTCCCATATTCTCTTGTTTTTTAGCTTTTCCTGTGGGTAGGTTGGTCATAATTTTACTAAGGAAAAATATAGCTTTTTCCCCTAGTCAAGTAGAAAAAAAGGTATGGCTGTTTTTAGGAATATGTTAGTTTAGAAGGGATTTGTTGCCGATTTTGCCATCGGAATTTTACCAAAATAGAGATAGCCAGTTCCATATCAATATTCAACAGAAAGCGTAAAAAACGGTTCGAGCGAATGGAATTTCTGGCTCGTTGTTTACATTGAACGCTTCCCATTTGGGAGACGATTAGCCATGCGGTGTCCATTTTGTCAGCATACAGATAGTCGCGTCCTGGAATCTCGATCGGCGCAAGGGGGAAATAGCGTGCGGCGGCGTCGGGAATGTTTGCAGTGTACTCGTCGTTTTACCACCTACGAACGCATTGAATACGTTCCGATTACAGTAGTAAAACGAGATGGAAATCGGGAATCTTTCGATCGCTCCAAATTACTGCGCGGAATTGTCCGAGCTTGCGAAAAAACTGGCGTTCCTATGTCGGCTTTGGAAACATTGGTCGATGAAATCGAAACCGAACTCCAACAGCGGTTGCATTCCGAAGTAACCAGCAGCGAACTCGGCGAATGTGTGTTGCAGCATTTGAACAAACTAAGCGAAGTCGCTTACGTGCGATTTGCTTCCGTGTATCGCCAATTTACCGGCATTCGAGATTTCGTGGATACTCTCAACCAATTGCAAAATCGCAATTGTCAAGATTCCCACTCCCGCGCCAGTGAATTTTCCCCTCCTTCCGATTGGTCGCCCCCTCCCTCCCAACAAACATCGGTTCCCAGTAGCAGTACCTCCTAAAAATCGCACTTGAGAGGCGGGAAAAGCAAAAACCGCACGCCTCGTTTGAAAGCGCGATCGCAACAGCTGGGATATCGTGGTAAGATGATAAACCATGGTTTAATTGTTGGACCCCCTTGCTCGTTTGGTTCCCCAACTCCCCATACCGCTAGAGGTCTGAGCGCCGACAGCTGCTGTTGAGCGTCAGTTTTCGCCAGGGAGCAAAAGCAGTTGGTAAAATTATTATAGATGGTTTTTCCAGCAACCATTGGAAAATCAGTGGTGTGGCGCAGCATCCAACCAACTGCACAACCAAATAGCCATCTCCACCAACCAAGCAACGAGTCTAACGAGTTTGACCGAGATTTTATCAAAGGGAATCTTTCTCAAGGTCAAAATCTTATAGTTCGTAGGTGGAAACAGCAGGTAAGTGGTTGCACCAAAACTGCATCCCCTTCACCCCCAATCTAGGCCCAAAAAGGGGACACCAAGTGGCTTCCCCTCCACCAAGCGCACTCGTTGGCAATTTGAACAAATTTGTTCAGGTTTTTCAGCGTACATGTATTCCCACAACCAGTAACAAGTAAGGAGATAACGACTAGGATTCGCATGGTCAACAACACGATGACTAAAGACGTTGGCTTTACCCACGAGGATTTTGCGGCGTTACTAGACAAGTATGACTACAACTTCAGCCCCGGCGATGTCGTAGCTGGCACGGTCTTTAACCTCGAGCCTAACGGTGCTTTGATTGATATTGGCGCTAAAACCGCTGCCTACCTGCCCATTCAGGAAATGTCAATCAATCGGGTAGACAATCCCGATGAGGTCCTGCAAGCCAACGAAACCAGAGAATTTTTCATTCTCAGCGACGAAAACGAGGAAGGGCAGCTTACCCTATCGATTCGCCGCATCGAGTACATGCGGGCTTGGGAACGGGTCCGCCAGCTACAAGCCGAAGATGCCACCGTTCTTTCTAACGTGTTTGCCACCAATCGCGGTGGTGCCTTAGTCAGAATCGAAGGACTGCGCGGATTTATCCCTGGCTCCCACATCAGTACCCGCAAACCCAAAGAGGAACTCGTGGGTGAAGACCTCCCCCTGAAATTCTTGGAAGTAGACGAAGACCGCAACCGCCTCGTACTCAGCCATCGACGTGCCCTCGTCGAACGGAAGATGAACCGTTTGGAAGTCGGCGAAGTGGTCACCGGAGCTGTACGTGGCATCAAACCCTACGGTGCCTTTATCGATATTGGTGGCGTCAGCGGTTTGCTTCACATTTCCGAAATTTCTCACGACCACATCGATACGCCTCACAGCGTCTTGAATGTCAATGACGAACTGAAAGTCATGATTATTGACCTAGACGCTGACAGAGGTCGCATTTCCCTATCGACCAAGCAACTGGAACCCGAAGCCGGTGCCATGGTGAAAAATCGGGAAATGGTATTTGCTCAAGCTGAGGAGATGGCTGCTAAGTGGCGGGAGCAGCAATTACACCAACAACAGGGGCAACCTCAAGAAACGGCTGCCACCGACACTACTCAAACGAGTACCGAGACCAGCGAACAGCCGCAGCAACCAGTAGCTCCCCATACCGAAGCCACTCCTGTGGCTGTAGAAGCGCCGACGGCAACCGAACCAACGGCAACGGAAACTTCTACAGAAACCACAGAAACGACAGAAACCACAGAAACAGCAGAAACACCAACAGCGGTTCCCACGGGAGAAGAAGAAGCTACGGAAGTTCCAGAAGCGACCACTTCTGTAGAAGAACCTGCTTCAACAGACAGTCTGGAAGAAACCGAAACCACAGATGCAGATACAGAAACCGATTCGGTGAGCGAGGAAGAAAATCCCGTCAGCTCCGAATTGTAAAAACACCAAAGTTGAGCGGCATTGCCGTAAGGTTCGCCATATCAAAGGCAAAAAAGAGGGGTTGGTTCCCTCTTTTTTAATTTTGTGGGTTCGTTTTTGCGTGAAAATCGAGTTATGTCGGCAACCATTCGATGTAAAGAAGTAACGCTCTACAACATAGAGGCCATTCTGTTTGACAAAGATGGCACCTTGGCAGACTCCCAAGAATTTTTAAGAGCCTTGGGGCAAAGACGTGCTCGGATGCTGGATGCTAAAGTTCCTGGAGCTGGTGAGACTTTGTTAGTGGGATTTGGGATAGACGGCGACAGCGTAGACCCCACTGGTTTGCTAGCGGTGGGTAGCCGTTGGGAAAATCAAATCGCTGCTGCCGCCTACGTTGCCCAAACGGGTCGTGGCTGGGTGGAATCGATGGAAATTGCAAGGCAAGCTTTTGAGCAAGCCGATATCCTCCTGCAAAATCAATCCATTCCTTCGCCATTATTTGTCGGTAGCCTGGAAGTGCTGAAAAAACTCCACGAAAGCGGCTTGAAACTAGGCATTCTGTCTGCCGATACCAGCGAACGGGTCAACGATTTCGTGCGCTACCATCAATTAACATGCTATATTCAATTACAGATGGGCGTAGATAATAACGGACCCAGCAAACCCGATCCGGCACTATTCCATCAAGCTTGCCAAAAATTGAGCGTCAAACCGGCAAATACGCTCATGGTGGGAGATGCTCCCACGGACATGCAAATGGCCAAACAAGCCGGTGCGGCGGGATGTATCGGGATTTGTTGGGGAAATGCTAATGCCGCAGGCTTAGAACTTGCTGATATTGCGATCGCCAACCTAGAGGAAATTCAAATCGTATCCTAAATTTTTAGGCTCGCTCAAAAATTAACGGCGCAATACGTAGTATTATAACTACGGCACTAGCTATTGAAGTACAAAAAACGACAGGAGGATTCGATCCTTGTCTCGACAATATCTTTTTACGTCTGAATCGGTAACAGAAGGACACCCTGATAAAGTTTGCGATCAAATTTCTGACACTATTCTTGATGCTCTATTAACGCAAGATCCTTCCAGCCGCGTAGCAGCGGAAGTTCTCGTCAATACTGGCTTGGTTCTGATTAGCGGGGAAATCACCACCCAAGCCCAGGTCAATTATGTCAACCTTGCTCGGGAAAAAATTGCGGAAATTGGTTACGTTCACCCAGATAACGGTTTTTCCGCCGATAGCTGCTCCGTTTTGCTAGCTCTGGACGAACAATCCGGTGACATCGCCCAAGGCGTGAACGCTGCCCAGGAAACTCGCGAGCAAATGAGCGATGACGACTTGGACAAAGTCGGAGCTGGGGACCAAGGTTTGATGTTCGGGTTTGCTTGCGACGAAACCCCGGAATTGATGCCCATGCCTATGAGTTTGGCACACCGGATTTGTCGTCGTCTAGCAGCCGTTCGCAAGACCGGCCAGCTTTCCTACCTACGTCCCGATGGCAAGAGCCAGGTCAGCGTTGTTTACGAAAACGGTCGTCCGGTTGGTATTGACACCATTTTAATTTCCACCCAACACGCCAATACCATCGAAGAACTCAACGACAACGACGCCATCCAAGCCAAAATCAAAGAAGACTTGTGGTCGGCTGTAGTCGAACCCATGTTTGCCGATATCGACCTCAAACCCAGCGACAAAACCCGCTGGTTGGTCAACCCCACCGGTAAATTTGTCACCGGCGGTCCCCAAGGCGACTGCGGTTTGACCGGTCGTAAGATTATTGTAGATACCTACGGTGGTTATGCCCGTCACGGCGGTGGTGCCTTCTCCGGTAAGGATCCGACCAAAGTAGACCGCAGTGCCGCCTATGCTTCTCGCTACGTGGCTAAAAACATTGTCGCTGCCGGGTTGGCTAAGAAGTGCGAAGTACAGCTTAGCTACGCCATCGGCGTTGCCAAACCTGTAAGCGTGCTCATCGACACCTTTGGTACTGCCAAAGTAGACGAAGAACGCTTGCTAGAAGCCGTACAGCGTCATTTTGAACTGCGTCCGGCTGGTATCATTAAGGCCTTTAACTTGCAGTCCATGCCCAAGACTCGCGACGGCCGCTTCTACCAAGAAGTTGCTTCCTACGGTCACTTCGGTCGTCCCGACTTGGATCTACCTTGGGAACGTACCGATAAAGCCGAAATTCTGAAGGAAGAGTTGGCTGGTGCTACTGCTAAGAAATAAGTAATGGTTCGCTAGCCAAACGAGTAGGGTAGTTTTTCTGTGCCCTACGATTGGGTTTTCCCAAATATCGCAAAAGCGATTGTCTGGCAATTCGTAGAAAATAGCGAAAATCGATCGCAAAAAGGGCAGGGAGTTCTCTGTCCTTTTTGCTTTTGGGCGAGTGAGCTTATCGAGCATGGGAGTATGGGGGTTTGTTGCGAATGCAATTGCTAGCCTCCCCATTTCCCTATCTTTCATCGAAATTGT
>CAYZHY010000019.1:17081-24837 GCA_964477525.1 uncultured Geitlerinema sp.
TTGTTGCGAATGCAATTGCTAGCCTCCCCATTTCCCTATCTTTCATCGAAATTGTTCTGGGTCCAACTGGGGATTGTCCTCGCTGGAATTTCCGCCAGTTAAACGAACTCCTGTGCCCCCATCTGCCGGGTCCAAAAAAGGCTTCAGATTGATACTACGAACCGAGGTAGTGGCTTCTGGGTCAGTTTCTAGATTTTCCAACTCATCTCGGTCGATAACATCTTCCAGAAATCCTTCCACATCGTTGTTTTCCGGTACAACGGTATTGACTGGTTCCGTTTCCACACCTCGGTCGGCTTGGGTTAAGTTTTCAAACACCAAATCTCGGGTTAATTCTGGGTCTTGCCCTGGTGGAACGGTTAAAACAATACGGCAGTCCGATATATTTTCTGTGGTGACACAGATGGTGTCGTAGTTGTTTTTGACAGATGTCCGTAATTCCAACAAGCCATCTGGACGATAGGCTTCTAGGCGGCGGCTAATTTCTTCGCAGCGTTTTTGAGGTGTCCAGCCACCACCTAAGGCACTGGGAACTGCCCAAGCATAGCTTTGTTCTGGTTGGCTTTGGGGATGGTACATGACTGTATATTCGCCCTCTGCCATTTCGCAGGTGAAACGAGATTGGCTTTCGTTTGGGGATTCGGTGGGTTGTTGGGAGTCGTCGCTGTCTTCGGTTTCTGGACCTTCGGACTCTTGCTCGGATTCTGGTTCGGGTGTTTCGGAAGTTTCTTCGGGGGAAGACTGAGCCAAAATGTTGCTAGCTGCGATCGCAACATTACCGCTACCGATCCCCCACACAAAAACAAATCCCGCAGCTACGAACGGTGACATCCTGGAAATCAACAGCGATGGGAATTTGCGAGGAAAAAACCAAAAATCGGTCATTGTTCCTTACCAGATTAATTTTTTCGATCTTAAATTTGGTGGCTTTATAGTTTTCATTTCCAAATATAGCAAGTTTTTATTCCAGCCATCGCTTTCCCTTGCTAATTAACTGCCTGCAGACGTAGTTCGCTAAAAAAAAGTTCCCAAATCTGGAATAAGTATTTCACATTAAATGTAAACCAAATATTGTTTTTAATAAAAAAAATACTGTAATAGTGGGAAATAAACCGATCGCGTCCAATAAAAGCGTATACGATGAAATAAAAACGCTAGCTCGATGTTTCAAGTTTTTGAAGGATGGAGCCCACAATATCCTCCATCGCTTTTTGAACGTCTTCCACGATTGCGGTTTGGGGTTTTTCCAACGCTGCAAACTGACTGTCTAGCAGTTGAGCGGTCATAAAATGTCCCTGACGCTTTTCGAGTCTTTGTTGGAGAAGCTCGCGCTTTCCTTCTAGAAAAATCCAAGTTATCCTCGTGCCACTGCTTGAGAGAATCTGGCGATACTTGGCTTTGAGAGCCGAACAGGCAACAACAGCCCCGTTTCCCTGTTGTCGCACTGTATCCATTTTATCGCGCAACGCCAACAACCAAGGATAGCGATCGCTGTCCGTCAGGGGAATACCGTTTTCCATTTTGGCGATATTGGCCGGCGGGTGAAACTCGTCGCCTTCGATAAAGTCAACGTTCAACCGTCGAGCGAGGAGCTGACCAACGGAGGTTTTCCCCACTCCCGCAACACCCATAACCACGTAAATTGGGGGAGTTTTTACCATTTTCGTTTGCTTTCGTTTTCTTAACTACATTCCCAAAAACAAAAAACCACCAATAAATAAAAAAAGCGAGGAGATACCGTTACCAGCATCTTCCTCACTTTTGTCGGTGCCTAATTTTAAATACCCCCAAGGGGACTCGAACCCCTGTTACCTCCGTGAAAGGGAGGTGTCCTAGGCCTCTAGACGATGGGGGCACGCCTTACGTGTGTTGGGCATTTATTTCTGCCCCGTGCATTTCGCACATTTTTTACAGTAGCAACTTTATTCTGGTATGTCAACACTTACAAACCAAATCTAGGAAAATTTTTTCCATAGGTTTCTAAAAGGTCGATGCAGCGGGCGATCGCTTTTAGGTGGGCCATTTCAAATCCGTGTGTATTTTGGGTGGGAAAGGCCAAGCAAGTACCTTTGGGTAGATGGCCAAATTTCATAGCAATAGAAGCATCGCTACCAAACCCTGCGATCGTGGCCAGTTGGATGGGAATGTCCGCACTAGCGGCCGCCTGTCGCAAGCTTGCATTTAAATCTTCGTCGTACAACCCATAGCCATCCTGAGAGAGCAAAACTGGAAGATCGCCATCTTCAATGGGATATTCAGGCGCTAAGGGACAAATTTCCAACGCGATCGCGGCATTGACATGATTTCGCTGGGTGAAATACAAAGCCCCCATCGCTCCCACTTCTTCTTTGGCAGAAGCCACCAAATACACATCTACTGCCGGTTCTTGCAACCGCCCGGCCAAAGCTAGCAAAATCGCCACCGATGCCTTGTTATCCAAGGTATAGCTGGCCATATAGTCCTGCAAGCGAAACGGTTGCTTGCGATGTTTGCCCACCACCACCCGCGTTCCCGGGCGAATGCCGGCAGTATTGAGTTCGTCAGATGTGCGTTTGGTTTCCACCCAAACCTGCTCCCACTTCAGCGGCTGTTGGTCTTGTTGGGCTTTTTGGGGAGATTCGTGGGAAACGTGACGGGAACCAAAACTGAGAATGCCAGAAATGGTTTCGCTATCCCCGAGCAAATCCACAACGCCTTCTCCATAGACCCAAGGAAAAGAACCCCCCAAGTTGCGAATTTCCACGCGACCATCGTTGCCAATGCGTTTGACAATGGCACCAATTTCGTCTTTATGGGCGGTAATTGCTAGACTGCGGGAGCGATCGCGTCCGGGAATTTGAGCGATAATATTGTCGGCTTCGTCTTGCCAAACGGAAACACCCAATTCGCCAAAGCGATCGAGCAACCAGCGGTTGATTTCGGTTTCTTGACCGCTGGGAGAATGGCAAGATACCAATTCGGAAATTGTCGTAAATAATTCCTGAAAATCGCTAGAACTCATGTTGAATACTCTAGAGTGAATGCTGCCACCAAGTGACGAACGACTGTTTGCCGCCTATTTTTAAAATTCCTATAGACCAATCCAACAACTTGCAGTGGGGAAGAATAGCTATATGGCAATCTTCTCTTAACAAGAACAGTTCGCAAAGCCATGGCATTGGTTAGTGATGGCTGAACCTTCTAGCTTAGCAGCGAAAATGGATTGGATTTGCTGCAATTGATGAGTTTTTGATTGTCAATCTTACCAAAATCCTACTTTCAAATGACAAGATACGATAGGCTAGACCCTGACAGCAATATTTATTATTGCCCAACCAAATTGTTTGCTCAACCCACCACGCCATACGAGCTGCTACCGGATGTAAGTCCCAAATTCAAAAAAAAATGAAAAAACTTCTACCAGATCCATTCTTGCTCAGAGCTATTATTGCTATTAAAAGCTAAACTTAGAAACAGTCAAACGAAAAATCCCCAGCAACCCACCTCTGACAATCCCCTAGTCTGGCACAATAATCTCTAAATTCCGTTCTTTGTTAGATTTATTCGTTGGTCAATGGCAAATAAAACGATCGCTTGAGGGACCACGGATGGCACAGATCGCCAGATTTGGGGACCAACAACCAACTTCAACCTATGGTAAAGAACGAAAAACCAACCAACTTTATTAGCTTGCGAGTCAAATGGCTTGTCGGTTTGACAGCCTTGTTAGGGGGGGTTTTTTTTATTACCTACCAAAAACACAGTGCTTTTGTGGTAGCGGAGGCGAAAGAACGCTTGCAAAAGGATATGCAAAACACCTTGCAAGGAGCAGCTGCCGGCATTGATGTTCGAGAATTGATGCTTTTATACAAACAGGGAAAAGCCAACGAGCAAGGTTTCTCTGACCATCCTCGCTACCAATCGCAGTTGCAGTGGTTGAATCGAGTCCATCAAATCGAATCTACAGCTCGAGTGTACACGTACGTTCCTGCCGATGACAACAACCATCGCCATCGCGGTACCTCTGCCGGACAGGATCGGGTAATTTTTTTAGTGGATTTGTGGGCTAAACACGATCGGGAGCAAGCAGCCAAGTTTTTAGAACCTGGTGCTGCGAACCCGGGAATGCTAAAAAGTTTGGAAACGGGAAAAATGGTGCAGCATTCCCAACCCTATACCCACCACGGTCGTCGTTGGATCGGTGCCCACGCTCCCCTTAAAAATGAGGCTGGAGAAGTGGTGGCTGGTATTGGTATAGAAGTACCTTGGCAAGAGGTCCAACAAATTCAGCGATCGCACCAACAAAGCTTGTTGGTTACGTTTGTGTTGGGATATGTGGGGATTTTGGCGATCGCCTACGTTCCCATTCACGTTTTAACCCAGCGTCTGGTGAAGTTGAAACAGGTTGCAGAATCCATCAGTCGCGGCAACTACGATCGCCATTTGCACAGTTTGGGTCGCAGTAAGATTCCCGACGAGTTGCATTTGCTGGCTCAAGTTTTCCAAGAAATGGCCGGGCAAGTTACCCAACGGGAAAAGTTTCTCAAAGCTATTGTCGAGGACCAAACGGAACTTATTTGTCGGTTTCTCCCCAATGGCAAATTAACTTTTGTCAATGATGCTTACTGTCGCTACCTGGGAAAAACCCGACAAGAGCTTTTGGGAAGTAACTTTTTTATTGTGTTTTCCCAAACCGACCGAGCTATTACCTTCAAACATCTATCTACACTTACTCCCAAAGAAAATTCTCGTACCATCGAACAAACCATAACCGGAGAAGATGGACAACTCTACTGCAAGCAGTGGCACATTCGGGCTATTTTTGATAAAGAAGGCAGACTCCACGAATTTCAAGCTGTCGGTCAAGATATCAGCGATCGCAAACGAGCGGAAGAACGCTTGCGCCACAATACGCTCCACGATCCGCTGACCAAACTTCCCAATCGCTTTCTCTTTTTAGACCGTTTGGAACGTTGCCTGCAACGCTACCAACGACAATCGGGAGGTTTGTTTGCCGTTCTCTTTTTAGACGTAGACCGTTTCAAAAAAATTAACGACAGTCTGGGACATGTTGCTGGAGATACTTTCTTACAAGCAGTTGCCAAACGGGTATTAAACTGTCTGAATTTTGGCGATACCCTGGCGAGAATCGGTGGCGATGAGTTTGCTATTCTTTTGGAAGAAATATCCCATCCCAACCAAGCCACCGATTACGCTCGTAGAATCCATCAAGCTCTGGCGGTCCCCTTCGACATTGACGGTCACGAAATTTTCGCAACTGCCAGTATTGGTATCGTTCTCGACCACTCACGCTACGAAAAACCCGACGATCTGCTGCGGGATGCCGATATTGCCATGTATCAGTCCAAAAGCCGGGGCAAAGGTGGCTATCAGGTATTTACCCCGCAAATGCATACCCAAAATGTCACCCGCATTTCTCTGGAACAGGAGTTACGTCAGGCCCTACGCAAAGGAGAAATCCAAGTGTACTATCAAGGCATTTTTTCCCTGCATCACGGTCGGTTGTCGGGATTTGAAGCTTTGGTTCGCTGGCAACATCCGGAACGGGGATTGATTTCGCCAGGGGAGTTTTTGCCAGTGGCTGAGGAGTCGGGATTGATTGTTCCTATTGGTTGGTGGGTGATGTATCGAGCTTGTACGCAAATTGCTCAATGGCAATCGGAATTAGAATGGACGTTGCCGCTAACGATTAATGTGAATGTTTCCCAACAGCAATTTTTCCAACCCGATATGGTAGACCAGGTGGCGAAAATTTTGCGGGAATCGGGATTAAATCCCCGGTGTTTGCGATTGGAAGTGTTGGAAAATATTGTGGTGGAAAACGATAAGGCAGCAACGGAGATTTTAGCGAAACTCCGGGATTTGCAAGTACAAATTAATATTGATGATTTTGGTACGGGATATTCTTCGTTGAGCCGTTTGCAGTGTTTCCCGGTGGATGCTTTGAAAATTGACCGTTCTTTCGTTCGCAATATGGAAACCCATGCTGAAAGTTTGGAAATTGTCAGGGCAATTATTACGTTAGGACACAATTTGAGGTTGGATGTGGTGGCAGAAGGGGTGGAAAGTATGCAACAAGTGGAACAATTGCGATCGCTGGGATGCGATTACGTACAAGGATTTTTTCTTTGCCATCCCCTCAATGACGAACAAGCCAAGGAAACCCTTTCTGCTTCTGCTGCTTACGTTCAAAAATCCCGCAGAAAAAGACGCAAAAGCAAAAGCAAATATCCTTCTAAGAAACAAAGCTACCCATCCAGCGATCGCACCCAAGGTATTCCTTCCGAAGACGATCGCGATCGTCAATAATGCTCAAGTGTGAGTTATACGATTTAAGTTTTAAAATATATCTTTCTAAAAAGGGAAAAACAGGTTGACATAGGCGGAAAGTAAAGCATTGCCCCATAAAGCAGCGATCGCAGCTCCTAGAGCCAAAAACGGACCAAAAGGAATGGGAGAACAGCGATCGATGAGCTTCAAAGCGATCGCACCACCACCGACAAAAGCACCCGCCACGCAAGCCAAAAATCCCCCAACCAACAGCAACTTCCAACCCAACCAAGCCCCCATCATCGCCGCTAATTTAGCGTCACCACCTCCCATGGCCGTACGTCCAAATGCAATCGACCCCACCACCGTCACTATATCCAACAACCAAATTCCTACCACAGCCCCTAAAATGCCACCAAATAAGGAATCCAGGGTTCCGCCCCAAGAGCTAGTTTCCTGCCAACCAACGATCGCTTGAAATCCCAATCCCAGAACCAATCCGGAAGCCGTGAGGGAATTGGGGAGCATCATGGTATCTAAATCAATAAAAGCTAAAACCAACAACCAGCTAAGCAAAACCCAATAACCAACCGTATGCCAGAAATCCGGACTTTGTAAAAATACCAATAAAAATAAAAATCCAGTCAGAGCTTCTACCAAAGGATAGCGAATGGAAATCGGAGCGTGACAGTGAGCGCAACGCCCGCGCAAGTAAAACCAAGCAAAAACCGGCACATTTTCCCAAGCTCTTAGTTTGTGCAAGCATTTGGGACATCGCGACGCAGGAAACAACACCGAAATCCCAGCCGGCAAGCGACCAACAACCACATTGAGAAAACTACCGATCGCTGCTCCGAAGAAAAATACAATGCCCCAAATTGGTAAATAAAATAAAATATCCATATTGATTCAAAATAATATTTGAACGCTAAAAAGAATCTTTTAGTAAGAGGAATTCTGATAAATTGGCCCTTTATTGGGCACAGCGATCGCAATATTTATTGATTGGAATCAGATTCGAGATGGGAAAAAGGTACAAAACACTCTTGGGGAAGCAAAGCGGGTTGGCGATTGAAAATCAACTGTCCGCGCAACGTATAGCGATCGATCGCAACACCAAGAGGTTCGGTTGTATTGTTGGGATGGGCTTGTTGATAAGCACGATAAATTTGCCGTGCGGCTCTTAGCACGGATGGGTCGAACAAAGGGGGAACATTGCCATCACTTTGTTGGTTTTCTGCTGGTTCCCAAGATGTATACACCACCACCCTGCCTTCGCTATGCGTGTCGTCGTACGAACGGAAAAACGGAAAATACAAGCACTAGCTTGGCCCTATCATAGCACGATGGATAAGGGGGCATCGGGGCATTGGGGGATCGGGGCACCCTTGGGCAAGCTCAGGACAACTCGGAAAAAATAATTTATTGTACATTTCTAATTTTCCAAATTTCCAAGCACCCATGCACCCATGCACCCATGCACCCA
>CAYZHY010000019.1:24937-35541 GCA_964477525.1 uncultured Geitlerinema sp.
GCACCCATGCACCCATGCACCCATGCACCCACGCACCTAACCAGCTTGACGATTCAACTCGATGGTAATCTGACCGCCAAAGTCGGGAATCGGGGGAGAAAGCTTGGTAACGCGCACGTTGGCTTGTTTGACTTGCGACGATTCCAAAACGGCATCGGCGATCGCACCTGCTAGCCGTTCGATGAGGGCAAATTTAGCACCTTGTACCAATTCTTTCACCTGAGCAATCGTATGGCGATAGTCTAACGTATCTTCGATGCGATCGCTTTGAGTGCAGGCGCTCAAATCCACTCCCAACCGCAAATCGACTTCAAACCACTGTCCCAAAACCTGCTCTTGGGGAAGAAACCCCGTATAGCCGTAGCAGCGAATTTGGTTAATTTCAATAAAATCCATATTCCCAACTACATCGGACAAGCGATCGCCTCAGTATCTTCCTCTAACGTTACCATAGAAGCCAACTCCGGCTTCTCTAGCAGAGTCTGAGCTAGCAAAAATCCAGCAATAGTCCAAGTTTGGTACTTGCGCGATTCCCGACCGATCAGGCGACCGTTTTTGGCATCGTAATATTCCGGCCACTCATCCAGTTCCATATTGGCTGCAGCCATATCCACAGCTTTGGCGGCTAGTTCCGAACGTCCCATTTTTTGTACGGCGGCCGCCAGCGGCCACAGCAACACCGGCCAGCTGCCACCATTGTGATAGGACCAAGGGGGATTTTTGGGGTCGCAGCCAGTCACAATTTCCCATTCTTGTCCGGAAATGGCGGGAAAGCAAATTTTTAGAGGCATGTCGCCGATCAAATCGTCCCATTTCTCGACCAACAAATCCATAATATATTGGGACTGTTCGTTGGTAGTCAGAGCAAACATTACCGACAGCAAATTTCCCTGGGAAAAGAAACGAAAATCGAGTCGACCCGGACCCAAATTGCCAATCAAATAGCCGCCTTTATCGGGAATCCATTCTGTCAACCACGAAGGAATGGATTCGGGGAAAATATTAAATTTATTCGCTACAAACTCGCCAAATTCATTGCCCTTAAAACGGTGAATCCGATTGAGTCGGGGTAAATCAATCCAATAATATTCCCGCATGTGGTACAGCAAACTGACCAAGCGGGTATTAATTGATTCAATATAAAGTTTCCCGGAATCGGTATCGCAAAGAAGTTCCCGGGCGGCACGCAAAGCGCCATAAAATAAAGCTTGAATTTCTAGAGGATGTCCGTAAACGCCCATGCGACGGTCCACCATAAAGGAACCATCGGGAACCAATAGGGTGGGATACATTTCAAAGCGAGGAACCAAACAAAGTTCTAAAATTAATTTGAGCCCTTGCTGTACCGATGACTGGCGAACAAAATCTACATCGCCGGTGGTTTTTACATAAGCACGCAGCAGCAAAATCCACCAAAATCCGGCATCGACAGGCGGTACGCGCCCGATTGCTTGATCGCCAAAATCCGCACTTAACTGTTCTTTGCCATTTTTGGTTTCTACTTTGAAGCTAGCTGGCATCAACCCAGGCGCTGGCTTAAAGCAATCCATTTGTTTTTTTTGATTTTGTAAAGCCAGGGTTTCAGCCAAAAAATTCCGGACAATGTCGGTTTTCCCTTGCGTAAGAAAATACAATCCAGCGGGAATAAAATCCCGAACAAAACATTGGTCGTAGTTGAGTGCTTCGGTTTCATTGTCTTGGGCGGCTACGGTGCCTACAGGGCGACCTTTATAATAAACAATGGAGGATTCTAAGAGTTGTTCGGCTCGCTCTTGTAAAGTCATTCGTTGGTTTTCCTTGATTTGACAAGTGCTACCCATAGCGCTTATATAGCGTGTTCATCCAAATTGTGAATGCTGCTAGAGGTTAGGACAACGCCTTTCAAAAAGCTCAAGATCGATTGTTGCTCCTACATATTTCACCTATTTGCGCTCGATCTGAAATAGCTATAGGCTGTATTTTTTGTGCAGCTTTAGAGAAAATGCATCAGACTACAATTAGTTTAGTATACATTTTTTAATATTAACGATCTTATAAACGATCTTATAAATAGATGGTAGCCGAGCAGGCAACGAAGACTTTCAATGCCCAAAATTGTTTCGTTTCAAGAGTTTGGGTAGCTAGTAGGGAAAAATGGCCGATCTTCACAATCAATGGGTGGCCACAAACAGACTCGCTGGTTTAAAATTTCTTTGGAGATTGGTCTTTTGGTAGGAGCTAGCTGTTTGAATCAAATGGAGGGTGCCTCTGGCACCAGTTCAAAGAACCATCATTCGGAACCAGATTTGCCGAAATCCTCTCAAGTTATGGACGACATTCCAGAAGCAATTCGGGAAACAGCAGATATTCAAACCAATCAGCGATCGCCCAAAATGTGGATCCTTGGGGGGTCGGTGGTTGGCATCTTGGCCTTGGGATTGGGCATGGTGTGGGCGGTTTTGCCTCCCTCATCCACAAATTCTGGAACGGCGGGTACCAAGACCAACCCAGAAACGGCTGCTTCCCCATCCCCCCAACCACAACCAACCATTGAAGCACAACCCAAAGCCGATGGTACGTTATTAGGACACCACCCTTACGAAGAAGCACCAACGGAAAACTTAATGCCTGTGGTCTCAGATGGTAGCGTCAAATTGCGCCCAGCGGCTGCTGAGAAATTTTTGCAAATGCAAAAGGCAGCAAGAGCAGATGGAGTGCATTTGGTGCCTCTGTCGGGATTTCGTTCTGTCAAAGATCAGCAATATTTATTTTTTGAGGTGAAAGCCCAACGGGGGCAACAAACCACCGAACGGGCGGAAGTCAGTGCGCCACCGGGATACAGCGAACACCATACGGGCTACGCCATTGATATTGGGGATGCCGATGTCCCCGCCACCCACATTACCCAAAAATTTGAAAACACAGCTGCTTTTCAATGGCTGCAAGAACATGCTTCCCAATTTCAGTTCGAGCTTTCCTTTCCCAAAGACGGTGCCCAAGAGGTTAGTTACGAACCCTGGCATTGGCGATTTGTCGGCAACCGTCATAGTTTGGAAACATTTTACAAAAACCGCCAGTCTTCCCCATCTCTGCCGGATAACTAAATTTGGGTAATTTCCCTCTTTTTTTATAAATAACTATGGAAGGGATCGCTGTGGTTGGCTTTGGATTGGTACAATGAAACCACCGATTTGAGATTTTCTCGGAAACTATGGTGCCCGGAGCAAGCTCACGCCAGCCGGTTCCGAATTTTTTGTATTTCAAGCGTAACGGAAAACCAGTGGCTAACAACACCAAGCAATTTCGCTGGATCGTGCAGCTTTACCAAAACCTAGACTGGATGTATGCAGACCACCTCGATGTGCTGGTGGCGGGAAATCTATATTGGTATCCCGTAGAAGAAAGACCTGATATTGCTACTTCTCCAGATATCATGGTGGTGTTTGGCAGACCGAAAGGCGATCGCGGTTTTTATCTGCAATGGAAGGAAGACCAAGTATCGCCGCAGGTGGTTTTTGAAGTCTTTTCTGCTTGCAACTCCGAAGCGGAACAGTCGCGGAAACTTTTGTTTTACGATCGCTTTGGGGTCCAAGAATATTACGCTTACCATCCCGAAACCAACGAACTATACGGTTGGTTTCGTCGGGAAAACCAGTTAGAAGCGATCGAACCCATTTCCAATTGGGTCAGCCCTCAACTGGGCATTCGTTTCGATCTTTCTGGGGAAATGTTGCGTATATTCCGCCCTGACGGCCATCCGTTTGCTTCCTACGCAGAGATCAACCAACGATTGCAACAAGAACGCTCTCGCGCCCAAATGGCGGAAAAAAAGCTCTCCCAAGTAGAAGCGTTACTGCAACAGTACCGCAAAAAGTTTGGCGAGTTGCCCTAACGAACCAACTGGGTGATAGGTATTAATATTGATACCTCAGCGGGAAACGGTTTGCGTTTCCCCTATTTTTCGCAGACAATAAGGGGGCGAATGCGGTTCGCCCCTCTACTCTACTACCATTCAGCAGTTCAGAAATTTCCATTTATTATGAGTAATGACATTGGTGTAGCCGTTATTGGTACTGGATTCGGCAGAAAAGTCCACATTCCCGGTTTTCAAGAACATCCCCGTACCCGCGTGGTGGCTGTTTACCATCGTAATATTAATAAAGCCACTCAAATTGCATCGGAGGAACAAATTCCCTATGCTTGCGATCGCGTGGAAGACGTACTTTCCATGCCGGAAGTTCAAGGGGTCAGCATTGCGACACCGCCATTTTTACACTACGAAATGGCCAAACAAGTGCTACAGGCGGGCAAGCATTTAATTTTGGAAAAACCCATGACCCTAAGCGTGGAAGAAGCCAAAGAACTGTATCGCATTGCCCAAAACACCGGTGCGGTGGTTACCCCCGATTTTGAATATCGCTGCGTTCCTATTTGGCAAATGATGGCGCAGCTGCTGGAATCTGGCTATGTCGGGCAAAAACGTTTTATCAAAATTGATTGGATTATGGCTAGCCGCGCCGATGCCAACCGTGCTTGGAACTGGTACGCCCTGCGGGAAAAAGGTGGCGGTGCCTTGGGAGCGTTAGGTTCCCACAGTTTTGATTATATTCCGTGGTTGTTCGGTCCAGTACAGCGCTTGCAAGCCCAACTGAAAACCACAGTTACTTCCCGACCCGATCCCGAAACCGGCGATCGCAAAACTGTGGATTCCGATGACGTGGGCTTTATGAACTTAGAAATGGCCGATGGTACCCCCTGTCAGTTTACCCTCAGTTCCGTAGCCTACCAAGGACGCGGCCATTGGGTGGAAGTGTACGGCGATCGCGGTACCCTAGTTTTGGGCAGTGGCAATCAAAAAGACTACGTGCACGGTTTCCATCTTTACGGCAGTCAGGATGGAGCCCCCCTGGAAGAAATTTTCGTTGCCCCAGAATACGAGTTTTCTTATACTTATAAAGATGGCAGGCTGGCACCATTTATTCGCATCGTCGATCGCTGGGTGCAAGGCATCGATAATGGCAAACCCCAATTGCCCACGCTTCGCGAAGGGGTCTATTCTCAATTGTTGATGGATTTGACCCACGAATCAAGCGATCGCCAAAGTATGGTAGAGGTACCCACCCTAGAATCCGTTTTAGGTAACTCTCCATCCTAGCTTGGCTACGCTCGAATCGCAACCTCCTCCATCTTTCTCCATGCCCCCATGGGCGCTATTTCCCTTTTTTTAAAGCAGAATATAAAAAAATTAAATTTATATATAAAAAAAGTTACAAACCATCGAAAAAGCTATATACAACCAAAGAATGTTTTATAATATTACCTATAAGCCAAGCTACACCACTGCAGATAGAAGGGGTGAAAACGACAAGCATAGTTCGGTTAAGTTGAGCAAATCTTCCATTCCCTGTCATAGGCATTCTACTTTTTGTGGATACGGAGCCACTTTTACCAAAAAATTCCAACCTCTTCCTCATTTCCAATGGTATTTGTGTTTGGTGTGACCTAGAGAGCGAGCGAAGCAGCATTGAAGCAGCATTAAAGATGTCGGATGAAAAAACAATTTCAGTTAGATGTAAAAACTTGCTCCTACGAATCAACCTGGGAATGTGCGGATCTAGAGATAGAGCCTAGCACAAACAATCAGCCCAGCCATCATTATGAAAATTTTGCTTGTAGAAGACGATCTCGAGCTAGCCAATGCGATCGCACAAACCCTTAGAAGTCAAAATTATACGGTCGATCTAGCCACGCATGGGGAAATGGCGTGGAAAGATATCGAAACATACAAGTACGACTTGTTGCTGTTAGATGTCATACTCCCCAAAGGAGACGGCATTACTTTTTGCCGCCAACTGCGATCGCGCCAGTATACCATGCCCATTTTTTTGCTCACGGTTCTAGACAGCAAGCGCGACAAAATTATGGGGTTAGATGCCGGCGCCGACGATTACCTGGTCAAACCCATCGATCCGGAAGAACTAGCAGCCCGGATTCGATCGTTGTTGCGGCGTGGGCACACCCAAGCTTTTCCCGTTTTATCCTGGGAAAAACTCCGCCTCGACCCCAGTACCTACACCGTAACCTACGACGAAAAACCATTGCGGCTCACCCCCAAAGAATACAGTTTGCTAGAGCTGTTTCTGCGCCACCAAAACCGCGTTTTCAGCCAAAACACCATTTTAGAGCACCTGTGGTCCTTGGAAGACCCCCCCAGCGAATCCACCGTCAGAGCCCATATCAAAAGGCTGCGCAAATCGCTCCAGGAAGCTGGCGCCCCCAAAGATGCCATTGAAACCGTTTATGGATTGGGCTATCGACTCAAAAAAAGACAGCCAACCAACAACCCAGATGCCTCGCCGTCAAACCAGACCAACGAGCAACCCACTGGCAAGGCAATTTCAAAAAATGCCCAAATCACCTTAGACAATATTACCCAGGTTTGGCAGCGGGTCTGTCAGAAAGTGTTTCAACGCATCGAGAACCTGGAGACCAATATTAAGAGCCTGGTAGCTGGCGACAATTGCACTTACCAGGAGGAACAAGAAAATGAAGAGCCTACATTTCTGGAAAAAGCCCACTACGAAGCTCACAAACTGGCAGGATGCTTGGGAACGTTTGGTTTTCCAGAAGCTTCTCAAACTGCCCAACGCTTGGAACACCAGTTACAAGAAACGGTGTCGCTGTCAACTGGAGAACTGGAACAAATCCAACAGTTGCTGAAACAACTGCAGGCTCAATTACAAGAAAAAACCTCCGAAAGCAACCGTATTTGCCAAAACGGTGAGTGCAACCACCAGGAAAAAAACCAGGAAAATACTCCTTTGTTGCTGGTGAGCTGCGATCGCAATTTACTGAAAACCACACCGGAAGAAGTGCTAGCCTGGGGATATACGATCCAAACGGCTACCTCTCTGGAAGCAGCCCAGGAAATTTTGAACCAAAATCAGATCGTACCGCAAGTGTTGCTGTTCGACCTGGAGGTTTGCGACGATATTCAACAGAGTTTTGCTTGGTTGGAATCGTTTCACCAGTATGCTTCCCACATTCCCGTGGTTGCCATTCACAGCCACGATCGTTTTCGCGATCGCTTGACGGTTTCTCGCTTGGGAGGTCGTTCCTTTCTACAAAAACCCCTCTCGCCGTTTCAAGCGATGGAAGCTGTTCGGGAAATCCTAAAAACTGAAGATACCGCCGGCACCATTTTGCTGGTAGACGACGATTCCGAACAACTAACTTTACTAGAGGAATTGCTGTCTCCCTGGGGATTTCGTACCTGTACCTTGCGTGATTCTACGCAATTTTGGGTCACATTGAAGCAAAAACAACCGGATTTGTTGATTTTGGATGTGGAAATGCCCGAGTACAACGGCATTGAATTGTGCCAAGTTTTGCGTAACGATGCCCAGTGGCGAGATTTGCCGGTTTTGTTCCTCACCATCCACAAAGATACCCAAACTATTACCAACATTTTTGCTGCTGGAGGCGATGATTACATTAGCAAACCTTTGGTAGGACCGGAATTGGTCACCCGGGTGTTTAACCGTTTGGAACGCCGCCGCCTGCTGAAAAATTTAGCTGACTGCGATCCCCTCACCGGTCTTGCCAACCGTCGCAAATCCAGCCAACAGCTTCAACAATATATGCGTTTGTCTGGGCACCACCGGCAACCTTTGTGTTTTGCCATTGTCGATTTGGATCGCTTTAAAGATGTGAACGATTCCCACGGTCATGCGACGGGGGATTTGGTATTGCATCGTTTGGGGAATTTTTTGCAAAAGGCGTTTCGCCAAGAAGATGTTATTGGTCGTTGGGGAGGGGAGGAGTTTATTATTGGTATGTACGGAACCAATAAAAGCGATGCGCGATCGCGTTTGGATGAAGTACGCAAACAATGGCATCAGGAGAAAATTTTTACCCCTGATGAAGAATTGTTACAGATTACGTTTAGCGGTGGCGTTTCGCAGTATACTGAAGATGGTAAGGATTTACAAACGCTTTACAGAACAGCGGACTCTGCTTTGTATCGTGCTAAGGAAGCAGGGCGCGATCGCGTGTTTGGCTATCAATCGGAAGCACCTGAAAGCACTACAAATGAACCAACTTTGAGGTAAGTTGGTAGCTTCCCAGCCATGAGAATTTATCTATTGAACAATAGTTCTATTTTCTGCGAATCGGATACCAAATCTGGGCTATTCCAGCCACATGTCATGCCCAATCCGATATGCACAGACCACGTTTGAGTGAAATTGTCGTAGCGCATCTATTCTACATTTAGTGGATAAAGCGATGGTCCAAAGAACCGGTGCCTTTGGGCACCATCGCTAAAGTTTTTATTTGGACATAGCGTTGCCCACAATTGTAGTATAGACTTTCTACGACTAGCGTGTCTAGGCAAAATCTGAATGGCATACATATTTTATGTTATTTGTATATATTTTATATACAACTTGGTTATGAGAATTTTGATTGTTGATGACGACGAAGACATTCAGGAAGTTGCTCAATTAGCGCTAGAGTTACAAGAAGATTGGACCGTTCTTACAGCGAGTTCCGGAGAATCAGGGATTTCCCTAGCGAAACAAGAACAACCCAATGCCATTGTACTGGATGTAATGATGCCCCAAATGGATGGGATGGCTACTTTAAAAGAACTGCAAGCCGATGCCACCACCCAATCCATTCCCGTTATTTTCTTAACCGCCAAGGTATCCAGTACCGAAATGGCTTCTATGGAAGAGTTGGGGGTTTGTGGGGTGATTGTCAAACCCTTCGATCCTTTGACCCTGGGCGAACAAGTACGAGCGGCTTTAGAAAACAAGTAGGGGCGGGCAAGCGAACCGCCCCTACAGAAGCGCTCTTACAGGAATTTGGAAACCATCGAGACGATCGCTATTTTTCAGAAATGGTATAACTTGGTTACGGGAGGAGAATCATAATCGTAGCGATCGCGCCTACAGATTCTATAAAATGGTCATAGAGATATAAATACCAACCCCAACAGAAATCCCCATGGCATGTTTGATGTCAAATCCGCACTGCAAAAACCGATGAATCCCCCAGGGTAAGGTGAAAACTTCTTGTTGTCTCTCCCCCTCCTCCCCCTGGTCGGTATTCCTCGATCTCAAATGCGATCGCACACATCGGATTTGGTATGATGCCACCCGAAAAAAACATTTTCCCCCTGATGGTTTCCATTCGAGCGACATTATCTTTTTTTTGATGGAAACTTAAAGAGGATTTAACTACAACATAAATTTTCCAGCGTTAGTTTGTTCTCAAACCTGGGAAATCGAAGTTTGAGCTTAACTGATTAAAGGGGGAAGTTGTTCTTTTTTATTGCTCCCAGGAAATAGGCGTTCGCTATTCAAAAAATTGTATCATGGGGGGAACAACGGGAATGGAGACCGGGATGCCTGTTTGCTGGATGTTTCGGGTAGTTACAAACCAAAACCTCGGTACAGCAAGGTTTTGAGCGCCGCAGATGTCTTTTTATTTACCATAAGTGATGCGGCACTCTCCGATCGACTATAAAAAAAACTTAACGTTGTTTCACAAGTTTTTCACATCTTAAAGCTACAGTAAAAGAAGAATGTTCGACAGCTTCCTAGCGAGGTCCTTATGTCTGACCTGAAAGCGAAACAATTGACCTTTTGGGTGAAAATTTTTACCGAACAACCCCAGTATGTCTATTATTTTGGTCCGTTTGTCAGCGTGCAAGAAGCAAAGGCACATCAAGGTGGATATGTGGAAGATTTACAGGGAGAAGGAGCCTGCGTTCAAAACCTAGAAATTGTAGCCTCTTTGCAACCAGTTGAAGAAGATTGGCCAACTTTTCCTATCCAGCAGGCTTACACGGCTTAGCTCGATATTGCCCAACATCCTATTCGCTTGTCTTCGGGTCAGAACATTGCCTGAACAACCATCGGGATGTCATCGAAATCAAAGGAAAAAAGGAGTATTTATATGAAACCTTGTCCTTGTTGTTCCACAGGTTTATTACGCCACGCCCGTCACAGTGGTATTTATTGGTTTTGCCCCACCTGCCATCAAGAAATGCCAGAATTGAGTTCTATCGGGCGCCATCCCCTTTCAGTGAGCCGCTCTCGTTCGGCTGCTTTCCCATCCGAATTGGAAGGAGCGCCAGAGCAGGAATTGTCTAACTATTTGCTGTTGCAAAAGTAATGAACTAGGAGTCATACTATGTTTGAAAAAATGGTGAACGTTACTTGGTTTGGGATCAATGCGAAAGTAGAAGAAATTTTACAGACATACTCGGAATATCCCTATCGCGATGTGTTTGCCAACCCACGTTTGCGCGATCGCTTGGTTGCGTACGTGTTGAGTTATATTCCCAACCGTTACGTCATAACTGACAACCCGGACAAGTGGGCAATACAATACAATTCTCTGTTTTCTCCAGAGGAACAAGCGTATATAGACACGTTAATTCGTCACGGGATTTCATACCTGCTTCGTAGCCACCAAGACTGGGCGCAACGGTACGCCCCCGAACCCACCACAGATGCCAACTGCGTACCGTCTCATTGGTTTGGCTAAGACGAGGATTTGGTGTCTTCCCATCGCTTGATGCGAGCCGCTATGCTTCGGTGGCTTCCCAATCCGAG